>DAORUH010000115.1:0-10059 GCA_035433065.1 Devosia sp.
GATAGGTGCGATAATCCGGTCCTGAGCCAATCTCGATCTGGTCGCGGATCTGGCCGCGGCGGGCGGACTGGGCGCGCTCGAAGATGGGGGCCAGTGCAGGGACCACCTCGGCGATCGGCTTGCCGACCAGCGAGACTTCGTCGCTGCCCACCATTTCCGCCGCCCGCGCGTTGACCAGCGTGATGGCGCCGAACGGGTCCAGCCCGACGATGCCGGCAGAAACGCCCTCCACAACCGCCTCGGTAAACTGCCGGCGTTTGTCGTTGACTTCCGACGCATGCACGATCGCTTCTCGTTGCGATTTAAGCTGTTGCGTCATGATATTAAATCGATACATGAGATCGCGCAGGTCGCCTCTGCCCTCGCGCACCGGCACCTGCACGTCGAGATCGCCAGCGCTGACGCGGTTCGACGCGATCATCAGATTGCGGATCGGGTCCACGAACCGGTTCGCCAGCGCGATACCGATCCACAGCGCTGCGAGAAGCAGCACCAGCGCCAGCCCGACATACATGATCGTAAAGGTGATCTGGAACACTAACCGGTTCGAAGCATATTCGCGGTACTCGGTTATGTTGTCGTCGGTCAGCCGCATGAATTCGAGGACTTCGGGATCAACCGGCCGCGCAACGAACAGGTAGGTGTCGTCATAGCCGCGCAGCTTGACGACGGCGCCGACGAGGTTGGTCCGGCCTGGGTTGATGAAGGTCGGCGCGCCCTCGCCCACACCCTGCGTCAGCCCCTCCGGCACCTTCGGCGCGGTCCCCGGAGCATTGATCTTCGCGCGCATCAGCGTGTCGCCGTCACCCGAAATCAGCGAGGTGAAGGGCAGCGAGCGGGTCACCGCGAGAGCGGTGAGGATGTTTTGAAACTTGTCGCGATCGGCGCCGAACGTGCCGCGGGCCTGCTCCAGTTCGGTCGCGACCCAGATGATGTCGTCGCGCAGCACGTCCGCATGTTCGAGCATGTAGGACCGTGCGACAAGGCGCGAGCTTTCGACCATCGTGCGGGTGCGCTCGGAAAACCACTGATCGAGACCCTGGTTCAGCGAGATCATCGCGACCACCGCAACCAGCGCGGCGGGAATGGCCGCCACCAGCGCGAACATGGTCACCATGCGGGCCTGCAGACCCGCGCCGGCTTCCTGCCGCATCCGGGCCTGGATCAGCAGCGTCGCCTCGGTCAGCACCAGCGCGACGACCAGCAGCACCAGCAGGCCATTGACGATCCAGATGATCGTCCAGACCTCGGGCGTCGGCTCGATATCCGTCGCCCCGATCATGATCAGGAACGAGCCCGAGGACACGAACACCGAGAACAGGACGATCACGAGGCCGATGGCGCGGATGGCCCGTTTGCTGCGCTCGCCGAAGAACGCCGGCCGGGTCGCGGCCGGACGGCCGGCAGTCTCCGGCAAAGCCTCGGTGAGCGTCGTTTCCGTCATGCAGGATCCGGTAGGGGCTGGCTCGGGCCGCAATTCTGGACCAGCAGCCCCGACCCTTCAAGACAAATGTTGCCAAAATGTGACACTGGTGCGTGAGCACCCTGCCAACCCACGGCAATACCGTCGAAAATGCCCGTCAGCCCTGCCGCCGGGAGTGTTTCACGATCTCGATCGAATGGGCCCGGATTTTCTTGCGCAGCGTGTTGCGGTTGAGACCAAGCAGGTCGGCGGCCCGAATCTGGTTGCCGCCGCAGGCATTGAGCGCCATCGCGATGAGCGGCGCCTCGACCCGGTCGAGCACCCGCTGGTAGAGGCCCGAGGGCGGCAGGTTCGGCTCGTGATCGCGCAGCAACTGGGCGACGTGGCTCTCCACCGCCGTCGAAACGTCGACCGGCCCCGCTGATATGCCGGCGACCTCCGGGCGATCGGCAATGTTGAGCTCGTTCTGGACGATCTCGACAGAAATCGACTCGTCGGCATAGAGGGCAGCCAGCCGGCGCACGAGGTTCTCGAGTTCGCGGACGTTGCCCGGCCAGGAGTAGTTCTGCATCAGCCGGATGGCATCCGGGCTGATCGTCTTCACCGGCTCGCCGTCGTTTTGCGCGGCGCGCAGGAAGTGCTGCACCAGGTCGCCCACATCGTCGATGCGCTCGCGCAGCGGCGGCAGACGGATCGGGACGACGTTGAGCCGGTAGTAGAGATCCTCGCGGAACAGGCCCTGCCGGATCATCTGGCTGAGGTCGCGGTGCGTCGCGGCGACGATGCGGACGTTCGACTTTATCGGCGTCCGGCCGCCGACCATCGTGTATTCACCTTCCTGGAGCACGCGCAGCAGGCGTGTCTGCGCCTCCATCGGCATGTCGCCGATTTCGTCGAGGAACAGCGTGCCGCCCTCGGCCTGCTCGAAGCGGCCTGAGGAGCGCGACGTGGCGCCGGTGAAAGCGCCCTTCTCGTGGCCGAACAGTTCGGCTTCGATCAGGTCGCGCGGAATGGCGGCCATGTTGATGGCGACAAACGGGCCGTTACGGCGCTTGCCGAAGTCGTGAAGCGCGCGGGCGACGAGTTCCTTGCCGGTGCCGCTCTCGCCGGTGATCATCACCGTGAGGTCGGTCTGCATCAGCCGCGCCAGCGCGCGGTAAATGTCCTGCATGGCGGCCGAACGGCCAACCAGGGGCATGGTCTCGCCCGGCTCGTCGGCCTTGCGCGCCGCTGCTGACGGCTTCTTCGCATCGGCTAGGGCGCGCGCCACCACCGACAGGACTTCGGTGATATCGAAAGGCTTCGGCAGGTATTCGTACGCCCCGACCTCGTTGGCGCGGATCGCCGTCATGAAGGTGTTTTGCGCGCTCATCACCACGATCGGCAGTTCGGCGCGGAGCTTCTTGATCTTGGGCATGATGTCGAAGACGTTGCCGTCCGGCATCATCACATCGGTGATCAGCAGATCCCCTTCCCCGCGGCTCACCCAATTCCACATGGTCGACAGGTTGCCGGTGGGGCGCACTTCGTAGCCGGCGCGCGTCAGTGCCTGATTGAGCACCATGCGGATCGCGGCATCGTCGTCGGCCAGCAGGATGGTGTGGCTCATCGCGCGGATTCCTCATGAGAGTCTGGTGCCGATACACCCGCGGCGACGGGAAGGAGGACGCGGAACCGCGTTCGGCCGGGTCGGCTGTCCATGTCGATGACGCCGCCGTGGTCGCCAACGATCTTGGCGACAAGCGCGAGGCCGAGCCCCGAGCCGTTGGTCTTGGTGGTCACGAACGGGTCGAACAGGATGGGCCCCAGTTCCTGAGCCACGCCGGGTCCGTTGTCTTCGATGACGATTTCAAGCGGCAGCGAGATGCGTTCGGCAACGCCCTGCACGGCGATGCGGATGCCGGGGCGGAACGCCGTCGACAGGCGGATTTCCGGCTTCGGCGTCCGCTCCAGCGCCTCGGCGGCGTTCTTGACGAGGTTGAGGAACACCTGGATCAGCTGGTCGCGGTTGCCCAGCACGGCGGGCAGCGAGGGATCATATTCCTCGGTGAAGGTGATGTTGCGGGCAACCCCGCTGCGGGCGAGGAGCTTCACCCGGTCGAGGATGACATGGATGTTGATCGGGTCGCGCTCGAGCGGGCGCTCGTCGCCGAACACTTCCACGCGGTCGATGAGATCGACGATGCGGTCGACCTCTTCGCGCACGAGGCGCGCCAGCGGCAGCTCTTCGGGCGTGACCGACTGCTCCAGCAGTTGCGCGGCGCCGCGGATGCCCGACAGCGGATTCTTGATTTCGTGCGCCAGCATGGCGGCGAGGCCGGTGACGGACCGGGCGGCGCCGCGGCTCACCAGTTGGCGGTCGATCTTGTCGGCCATGGTGCGCTCCTGAAAGAGCAGCGCCACGCGGCCGTCGTTGTCGGATATGGGGCTTGCGAACACGTCGACAATCCGGTCGTCCGCCCCGTCGCCGAAGCGCGAGGAGCCGACGCGGACGCGATACTCGGTCATTGGCGCGTGCCGCTCGGCGACCGAGGTGACGAGCCCGGTGATGGGCGAGCCGAAGGCGATGAGATCATCGATGCGCTGCCGGCTGAGCACGCTCAGCGATGCGCCGAAGAAAGCTTCGGCTGCATAGTTGACGAAGATGATGAAGCGCTGGTCGTCGACGACGAGAACCGGCTGCGGCAGCGCCTGCAGCACTGCGGTCGGGAGGGAGTCCTGTCGGTTCACGCTGCGTCTCGCCATCCGTCGAAGACTCCTGTGATCATGCGGAGCACGTCCGCCGGATCCTCGTTGTTGAGGAGAAGTTTTCGCGTCTCGCGATCGATCGGCGCGCCTGAGGCCTCGAGGTACCAGTCGAGATGTTTGCGGGCGGCGCGAACGCCGACGCGGGTGCCGTATTCCACCAGAATGCCCTCATAGTGTTCTGAGATGAGCGCCGTGAGTTCGTCGTTGGCCGGCCCTGCAGGTACGGGCTCGCCTGCAAGCGCAGCGCCGATCTGGCCCACCATCCAGGGCTGGCCTTGCGCGCCACGCCCGATCATCACCGCGGCCGCGCCGGAGGCGGCGAGCGCGCCCTGCGCCGCTCCGAGATCGATGATGTCACCGTTGACGACGACCGGCACATCGATGGCGTCGACCACGGGGCGGACGAGGTTCCAGCGCGCCTCGCCCTTGTAGAACTGCTGCCGGGTGCGGCCATGCACGGTGATCATCTGCGCGCCCGCATCGACGGCGCGCCGCGCCAGCGCCGGCGCGTTGAGATTGTCCTCGTCCCACCCCAAGCGCATCTTGACGGTAACGGGCAGTGGCGTGGCGGCCACCACGGCGTCGATCAGCTTCAGCGCCTCATCGGGAACACGCATCAGCGCCGAGCCGGCATAGCCGTTAGTGACGCGCTTGCTGGGGCATCCCATGTTGATGTCGATGATGTCCGCGCCCGCCTCCGCCGCGATCTCCGCGCCACGCCGCATCCATTCCGCCTCGCAGCCAGCGAGTTGTACGACGTGCGGGAGGCTTCCGGATTTGCGGAGCTTTCTCACCATGTCATCGTGGCCGGTGGCGAGCGCGTTGCTCGCGATCATCTCGGAGACCACCCACCCCGCGCCAAAGCGCTCAGCCAGCTTTCGCATTGGCGCGTCTGTAATGCCCGCCATTGGCGCAAGGAATGCGCGACTGGGGAGGGAATGTCCCCCGACGCTCAAATTTCGGGCAAGGTCAGGCACGGAAACTGCACCAGAAATGGTCAGGATTGGCAGGTGCCCGCACATTAATCAAATTGCATAGGGCTATGCAACCTGCTCTTGATGCATGGCTGGGTGGCCGATAGGACAAAACGCAAGGACTTGTCGGCACATGGCCGCAGAACGGGAAGTGCCATTGAAAGCGCAAAAAAGCATCGCTGTTATCGTTGTCGCGGCCGGAGCCGGGGTGCGCGCAGCAGCAGGCGGCAATCCGACGCCCAAGCAGTACCGCAAGATCGCAGGGAAACCGGTCCTGCAGCGCACGATCGAAGCATTCCTCGATTCGCCCGCCAGTTGGGTCGTTCCGGTGATTCATCCTGATCATCAGGCGCTCTACGACTCTCTCGGGCTGTCCGATGACCGGCTCCTGCCCGTGGTTACCGGCGGTGCGCAGCGGCAGGCCTCGGTGCTCGCGGGTTTGCAGGCGCTAGGCCCGAAGGCGCCCGACCTCGTGCTGATCCAGGACGCCGCCCGTCCGTTCGTTGACGGGACGGTCATCACCGGCGTCATCGCGGGCCTCGCCGGTCACGACGCGGCCCTGCCGGTGATGCCGGTCACGGACACGATCAAGCGCTCGGTTGATGCAAAGACCGTCACCGCCACCGAAGACCGCAGCCAGCTTTTTTCGGCGCAGACCCCGCAGGGATTCCGCTTTCCGCAGATCCTCGCCGCGCACATGCGCGCGAGCCGCCTGCCCCGCGATTTCACCGACGACGCGGCCATTGCCGAATGGGCGGGAATGACCGTGGCCCTGACGCCGGGCAGCGCGCGCAACATCAAGATCACGCTGCCCGAAGACTTTGAACGGGCCGAACGCATGCTGGGAGGAAAGCCGATGGAAACGCGGGTCGGATCGGGTTTTGACGTCCACCCGTTCGAGCCGGGTGACACCGTCTGGCTTGCCGGAGTCAGCATCCCTCATACGGCAAAACTGAAGGGCCATTCGGACGCTGACGTCGCCCTGCACGCGCTGTGCGACGCGATCTATGGTGCACTGGGGGTCGGCGATATCGGGGCGCACTTTCCGCCCAGCGACCAGCAGTGGAAGGGCGCGCCCTCCTCGATCTTCCTCGAGCATGCGGCGGGGCTGGTGGCCGAACGAGGCGGGCGTATCGTCAATCTGGACATCACCATCGTCTGCGAGGCGCCGCGTGTCGGCCCGCATGTTGCGGCGATGAAGGTGGCGATCGCCGGCATCTGCGGCATTGCCGAGGGCCGCGTTGCGATCAAGGCAACCACGGCTGAACAGTTGGGCTTTGTCGGGCGCGAAGAGGGCATCGTGGCGATGGCGACGGCCTCGGTCGAACTGCCTCGGGAGGACTGATGTTCCACACCGGCATCCGGCGGCGCTGCGAGTTGATCAACCACACGCTCATCGCCCGGGGGCAGATGATCGTGACGGCCGAAAGCTGTACCGGCGGTCTGATCGCCGGGGCGCTGACGGACATTCCAGGTTCGTCAGCGGCGGTGCATGGCGGCTTCGTGACCTATTCCAACGCTGCCAAGGAGCAGATGATCGGCGTTCCCCCGGAACTCATCGCGGCGCATGGCGCGGTCAGCGAGCAGGTGGCGCGGGTGATGGCGGAAGGTGCGCGGAGGACTACGGGCGCTACGATCGCGGTGGCCGTTACGGGCATTGCCGGGCCCGGTGGAGGCAGCGAGGGCAAGCCGGTGGGGCTCGTCCACTTCGCCTGCGCCACGGCGGACGCAACGCGCACACGCGTCGAGCGGTTCGGCGATCTGGGACGACAGGAAGTCCGCGAGCGGTCGGTCATCGCGGCGCTCGATCTCGTGATCGAAATGCTGGGCGTAAAGCTGTAGACGCGCGGCGGTCTAGCCGAACCGGCGGTCCGCCTCATCCATGAAGGCGTCGATGATTTCCTGCTGCTTGGCCGCGAAGGCCGGCTCCGCCACGGCCGCGAGCAGCGGGTTGGCGATGTGGAAATCGATGTCGAACTCGATGCGTGTCCCCTCGCCTTCCGGCGTGAAGGTCCACTTGCTGTCGAGGTAGGCGAACGGGCCATCGACGGCCTTGGCGGTGATGGTGCGGGCCACCGGATCGGCCTCAACCCGGCTGGTATAGGACTGCGTCACCGGGCCGAACTTCACCGTCATCTTCGCGAAGCGCGCAGTGCCGTCGCGGCGCACCGTCATGGCCGAAACGTTGGGCAGGAAGCGCGGATAGCGTTCGAGGTCGTTGACGAGATCAAACATCCGGTCGGCCAGATGCGGAACGTGACGGTCGAAGTAAAGGTCTGGCATCAGGAAGGGTGCTTGGCGTTCCGCGCGGCGCGCAGCGCGGCAAAATCCTCGCCGGCGTGGTGGGACGAGCGCGTCAGCGGGCTCGAGGAGACCAGCAGGAAGCCCTTGGCCTGCGCGATGGTGGCGAACGACTTGAACTCGTCGGGCGTGACGAACCGGATCACCGGATGATGCTTTCGCGACGGCGCGAGGTATTGCCCGATGGTGAGGAAATCGACGTCCGCCGAGCGCAGGTCGTCCATCAGTTGGAGTACTTCGTTCCGCTCTTCGCCCAGCCCCACCATGATGCCCGACTTGGTGAACATCGTGGGGTCGAGTTCCTTCACCCGCTGCAGGAGCCGGATGGAGTGGAAGTAGCGCGCGCCCGGACGAACCTTGAGGTACTTTGACGGCACCGTTTCGAGGTTGTGGTTGAACACATCGGGCTTCGCCGCGACGACAGTCTCCAGAGCGCCGTCCTTGCGCAGGAAATCGGGCGTCAGGATCTCGATCGTGGTCTTCGGGGTGGCGGCGCGGATGGCACGGATGACCTGTGCAAAGTGCTCGGCCCCGCCATCCGGCAGGTCGTCGCGATCGACCGACGTGATGACGACGTGCTCAAGACCGAGCTTGGCAACAGCGTTGGCGACGTTCTGCGGCTCCATCGGATCGAGCGCCGTCGGCATGCCGGTGCGCACGTTGCAGAAGGCGCAGGCCCGGGTGCAGATTTCGCCCATGATCATCATGGTCGCGTGTTTCTTGGACCAGCACTCGCCGATATTGGGGCAGCCGGCTTCCTCGCACACCGTGACGAGATTGTTCTCCCGCACGATCTGCTGGGTTTCGCGATAGACCGGTGAGCCCGGCGCGCGAACCCGGATCCAGTCCGGCTTGCGCAGTACTTCCTGATCGGGCCGGTGGGCCTTCTCCGGGTGGCGCGGCGCCGAAGCCGTCCTGTCGATCAGCGTAACCATGCCCTGCCCTAGCCGCCGATCAGTCGCGCCACAAGCACCACGACGATGGCGCCGATGGTCGAGACGATGATCTGGCTGATGATCGGGTTCTTGATCCCGAGATTGATGTTGAACTGGGTAAAGATCAGGCCGCCCACGAACGAGCCGATCACGCCCCAGATGGGGTAAAGCAGGAAATTGCCGCCGCCCACGATGAGCCCGGCGAGGAAACCGGCAACGAGGCCGATTGCCAGGAAGATAAGCAGTGCCTTGACGTCCATCTTGCCCTCACTCGCTTTTTGCCCGGCTGTACCGCCGGATTCTGCCCAAGTGTGACCAACATATCGGCCCGATGCACGTCCGTCGCAACCCCGACGGCGGCATGGCTACTTTGCGATAACCCGCGCGATGGCGATGACAACGATGGCGCCGAGCGTCGCCGTGATGATCTGGCTGATCAGCGCGTTGCCGACCGGCAGCGAAATGCCCGCTGCCGACAGCAGCCAGCCGCCGACGAAGGCACCGATCACCCCGACGATGATGTTGCGGATCAACCCGCCGCCGCCAAGGATCAGGCTGGCGATCCAGCCGGCCAGAAGGCCGATGCCGAGAAAGATGAGGAGTGACTGGATGTCGATATTCATTGGAATGTTCTCCGGGGGAACGAACTTACCCATCAGATATTGATCGACCTGCCGTAAGCGTCGAGGACGCTGTCCTTCATTGTCTCGCTGAGCGTGGGGTGTGGGAAGATGGTGTGGATCAAATCTTCCTCGGTGGTTTCGAGCCCCATGGCGATGACGAAGCCCTGGATCAGTTCGGTCACTTCGGCGCCAACCATGTGCGCGCCCAGCAGTTCGCCGGTTTTGGCGTCGAAGATGGTTTTCACCAGCCCGTCGGTTTCGCCCAACGCCACGGCCTTGCCGTTGCCGACAAACGGGAAGCGGCCGATCTTCAGCTCGCGCCCTGCCTCCTTTGCCTTGGCTTCGGTCAGCCCCACGCTCGCCACCTGCGGCTCGCAATAGGTACAGCCCGGCACGCGCAGCTTGTTGAGCCCGTGGACGCCCTTCAGCCCTGCGATGGTCTCGACGGTGACGACCGCCTCATGTTCGGCCTTGTGCGCCAGCATCGGCGGGCCGGCGACGTCGCCGATGGCCCATACGCCAGGCACATTGGTGCGGCCATACGCATCGATAACGATGGCGCCGCGGTCGAGCTTCACGCCGAGCTTCTCAAGCCCGAGATTTTCGGTGTTGCACTGGACGCCAACCGCCGAGATCAGGCGCTCGCCCTTGATCTCCTGCTTCGTGCCGTCCTTGAGCTCGACATGCGCAGTGACGCCGTCCTTGCCCTTGGTGACCTTCGCCACCTTGGCGTCCGTCAAGATGTTGATGCCGCGCTTGTCGAAGCGCTTGCGCACCAGCGCGGCAATCTCGGCGTCTTCGACCGGCAGGATTTGCGGCAGAAGTTCAATGACCGTCACTTCCGCGCCCAGCGAGCGATAGAAGGAGGCGAATTCCATGCCGATGGCGCCCGAGCCCATAACCACCAGCGACTTTGGCATGGTGGCCGGCTTCATCGCCTCAAAGTAGGTCCAGATGCGGTCGCCATCGGGCTCGATGCCGGGCAGGACGCGGGGCCGCGCGCCGGTCGCGATGATGATATTCTTCGCCTTGTAGGTACCTTCGCCCAGCGCGTT
>DAORUH010000116.1:0-10040 GCA_035433065.1 Devosia sp.
CACGGTGGCGTATTCGAGGTCGGCCTCGCGCCAGGCTTCCGCCACGTCACCTTCCAGCAGCTTGACGTCGAACACCTCGTTGCGCAGGCCCTTGGCCTCGTTGTCGCGGAGTTCGTTGCCGAGGTAGTCCAGCACTTCCGGCGTGGTGATCCGGCGCAGCGCCGTCTGGTCCTGCCGGGAGTAGCCGTCCTGCAATTCGCCGAGCAGCTTCTCGAACGCGCCGAGGTCTGCGTCGGTGACGCCGATCTCGTCACGCCGGCCGGCGCGCTTTGAGGCGTTGGAGCGGTCCGCCTTCGGCGTCGGGCGATAGCTGCCGCCCATCTGCTGGGCGCCTTGTTGCGGCGCCTCGTACTGCAAAGGTGCCCCGTTGGCAGTCCGGGGCTGCGCGAAGCGGCGGAACAACCAGCGGACGACGAAGAAGATGATGACGCCCTGTACGAGCAGGCCAAGCATGCCGGCCATGCCGCCAAACCCGGTACCGGCAAGCATGCCGAACAGGCCGCCGAAAATCAGGCCGCCCATGATCATGCCGCCGATGCCACCGCCGAACATGCCGGTGCGCTGGCCGGCCGCCGCAGCGGCGCCAGGCTGCTGGGTCGGACGCGGCGTGGTCGAATAGGTGACGGGGCCGGTGGCGTTCGGCTGTGTCTGGGTCTGCGGCACCGACTGCTGGGTGCGCGCGCCGCGGCTGCCGAATGAGCCGCCCTTACGGGCCTCGGCGGTGTCGACGGTTACCATCGTCATGGCGGCGAGCAGGCTCACAAAGAGCGCGGTCAGCCGAAGGTTTCGCAACGCGAACATAGGTCTCCTCTCAAAGGTTGAGCGCCATATAGGAATGTTGCGCCATGACTTTAAGGGCTTCACCCAAGGTCAACGTCCGATTTTTGGGCGTGACTCGACCGCGCCTGCTCGCGCGCCTAGTTAAGGAGGATGATCCTCGATTCGCCGCGCTTCTTCCTCGATGTCGAGAAATCGGTAACGGTCCGGCCCTGGGTCGACCGGCTCGATGCCGCAAGTGCACGAACCGCGGCGGCAATCTCCCAGCGGACCGACCTCAGCGAAATCCTCGCCCGTATCGTCGCGAGCCGCGGAGTCGGGGTGGATGAGGCGCAGTCCTACCTTCTGCCCACCATCCGCGACCTTATGCCGGACCCCTCGACACTCGCCGACATGGATGCCGCCGCCAGCCGCCTCGCGGCCGCTATCGCCAACAATGAGCGCGTCGCCATGTTCGGTGATTATGATGTGGATGGAGCATGTTCCTGCGCTTTGCTGACTCGATATCTGAGGCATTTCGGGATCGAGCCGCAGGTTCACATCCCCGATCGCATCTTTGAAGGCTATGGCCCCAACGTGGCCGCCATCGACCGGCTGATCGACAACGGCGCGACGCTTATCGTTACGCTCGATTGCGGCACGGTCAGCGACGGACCCATCGCCCATGCCCGTTCGCGAGGGGTCGATGTGGTCGTCATCGACCATCACCTGAGCGACGACGAACTGCCGCCGGCGAACGCCATCGTCAATCCGAATCGGCCTGACGATGTGTCGGGCCTCGGCTATCTCTGCGCAGCGGGCGTCACCTTCATGACGCTGGTCGCCACCAACCGCGTCCTGCGCAATCGCGGCGACACGGGTCTGCCCGACCTCATGAACCTCGCCGATCTCGTCGCGCTGGCGACAATCTGCGACGTGGTTCCCCTCAAGGGTCTCAACCGCGCCTTCGTGCAGCGAGGGCTCGAAATCGCGCGCCGCCAGCAGAACCGCGGCATCGCCGCGCTGGCGCTCGCCGGCCGTCTCAACGGTCCGCTCAACGCCTACCACCTCGGCTTCATCATCGGCCCGCGCATCAACGCCGGCGGCCGCATCGGCAACGCCGCGCTCGGCGCGCACCTGCTCTCACTGGATGACGAGCAGGAAACGCTGGTCATCGCGGCCCGGCTCAACGACCTCAACGACGAGCGCCAGCGCATCGAGCTTGCCGCTGTCGAGGAGGCGTATCGCGCGGCCGATGCCGAAGTCGGGCAGGGCGAAGGTCCGCCCGTACTCGTTCTCGCCTCGGCCGACTGGCATCCCGGCGTGGTCGGTCTCGTTGCCTCCCGCGTCCGCGAACGGTTCGACCGTCCGGTCTTCGCCGTTGCACTCGGCGCGGACGGGACGGGCACCGGATCGGGCCGCTCGATCCCCGGCGTCGACATCGGTTCTGCCGTGATCGCGGCGGTGGAGAAGGGCCTGATCGCCAAAGGCGGCGGGCACGCCATGGCCGCCGGCGTCACCATCCGCCCGGGCCAGATGCCGGCGTTCCGCGCCCACATCGCCGAAACCCTCGGGGCGCAGGTCATTGCCGCCCGGACGCGCACCGCGCTCGGCATCGACGCCGCGATCACCGCGCGCGCAGCCCGGCCGGATTTCGTTCGCGATATCGAGCGGGCAGGGCCGTTCGGAGCGGGCAACCCCGCGCCGATGTTCAGCTTTCCCGCGCACCGCGCAAAGTTCCCCGATGTCGTGGGGGCCGCGGGCCATGTCCGCTTTACCCTCGCCTCCGATGACGGCGCACGGCTCAAGGCCATCGCCTTTCGCGCTGCCGACACCGAACTGGGCCAGGCACTGCTCAGCGCCGGCGACCGCCCCCTCCACCTCGCTGGCACCCTCAGCCTCGACCACTATCAGGGGCGCGAAGAGGTGCAGGTCCGCGTCATCGACGCCGCCTGGCCGCCAACGCTCTAGTCAGCGGCGGAGCGCGATTTCCTTAAGGGCGCGCGGCCACTTGCATCCCGCCGTTCGGGCGATACACTACCAGCTTGATTGCGGGTGGTGCTGCAGCCATCTGTGACCAAAAGCGTTCCAGCGGGATAGATATCCCCGATCTCTTATGAGTCTTGCGGAATGAATCGAACAGCAGTTGGTGAGCCGCTGGCTCCACCCAGCCTCTGGACCCGCCTTGTCTCTCCGTTTTTCGTGTGGGCAGGCAGAAACCTCATCGGCCGTCCACGCCATGGCGCGGTGACACTGATCCTGCCGACCGGAAAGGCCCACACGTTCGGCAATCCGGCGACCGGGCTGCACCCCACCGTCACACTCCACAGCTACAAGGTGCTGACCGAAACGCTGCGGCGCGGCACTGTGGGTTTTGCGCAGACCTATGTCGACGGACTGGTCGAAGTCGACGATCTCACCGCGCTGTTCCGCTACTTCCTGCAGAACAAGGACGAACTCGATCCGCGCGGCGAGGGCGTGTTCAAGAGCGCCGCGCAGGATCTCGCCTACCACCTCTCGCGTCCGAACACGAAAGAGGGCTCGAAGCAGAACATTTCCGAGCACTATGACCTCGGCAATGATTTCTACGGCGAATGGCTCGACCCCTCGATGACCTATTCGTCGGCGGTCTTTACCTCCGACGACCAGTCGCTTGAGGAGGCGCAGCACCAGAAATACCACCGCATCGCCGATATGGCCGGCGTAGCGCGCGGCGATACCGTGCTGGAAATCGGGTGCGGCTGGGGCGGCTTTGCCGAAACGGCCGCCCGGGACTATGGCGCGTCCGTATACGGCATCACGCTGAGCAAGGAACAACTGGCGTTTGCGCGGGAGCGGCTGGCCCGCCAGCACCTCGACACCCTCGCCAGCCTCCACCTCGAAGACTATCGTGACACGAAGGGCCAGTTCGACCACGTCGCCTCGATCGAGATGATCGAGGCCGTCGGCGAGGAGAACTGGCCGGTCTATTTCCAGGCTGTGCATGACCGGCTGAAGCCAGGCGGCACCGCCGCGATCCAGGCCATTACCATCCGCGAAGAAGACTTCGACGACTACCGGTCCGGCCCGGACTTCATCCAGCGCTTCATCTTCCCCGGCGGCATGCTGCTGACCAAATCCGCCATGCAGGAACAGGCCGCCCGCGTCGGCCTCGTGCTCGAGCATGTCGAGAACTTCCGCCTGAGCTACGCCCGCACGCTCCGCCTTTGGGCTGACCGGTTCCAGGAGCGCTGGAGTGAAATCTCCAGGCTGGGCTACGACGAGAAGTTCAAACGTAAGTGGTTGTATTACCTAAGCTATTGCGAAGCAGGCTTCGCCGAAGGCAGCATCGACGTCGGCATTTATCAATACCGCAAACCCGCCTGACTACTGCAGCCCCGCGAGCTTCAGGCCTCTCAGGTACCGGCTGAGGAGCCCCGGCTCCATGAAGCGCAGGCTGTCCGCGATCGTGGTGAGCGTCATGCCGTTGTGGGCCGCCATGAATCGCTCCATCGCGTCCGCTGCCGCCGCCAGATCGCCGTGGTCCGCGTAGTAGGCCGCGAGGTCGCGATAGGGCCACGTGAGGCCGGGCCGCTCCGCCATTGCCTTCTGTGCAAACCGGATCGCCATCTGCGGCCGCCCCGCCGCAAAGTGCGCCAGCCCGATCCCAAGGTGAACACTGAAGCCGAACGGATCCAGCGGCGACAGACGCGCCGCGTGTTCGAACGCGACAATCCCTTCCTCGGGGTTCCCCTGAAACACCTGCGCCCAGCCACGCCGCATCCAGGCCCAGGAATGGTTGGGGTCAAGCGTCAGCGCCTGATCCGCGAAGGCGGCGGCCTGCGCGACGTCACTGCCAACCATCATCATCGCCGAGGCAAGGGCGGTGATGGCGGTCGGATCATCGTGAACCCACATCACCGCCTGCTCGATGAGGGCCTCGGCAATCCTGCGCTCGGAGGCGAAGTCTTTCGACCAGTTGTAGGCGATCTGCTGCCCATGCGCCCACGCGGCCAACGCTGCCGCCAGCCCGTATTGCGGCTCAAGCGTCAGCGCCTTGTTGAGCAGCACGATGGCCTCGGCATTGTCCTGCGGACGGTGCGCCCAAAGATGCGGGAAGGCTCGCATGACGAGGTCGTAGGCCGCGAGCTTCTCGGTGCGCTTCGAGCGCGCCCGATCGATTTCCGCCCGCCGGATGGAAGGTTGGATGGCACTCGCCACTTCCGCCGCGATCCGGTCCTGCAGGTCGAACAGTTCGCCGACGGCGCCGTCTACCTTCGTCGACCAGATGTGGCTGCCGTTCTCGGCTTCGACCAACTGGGCGGTGATCCGCACCCGCTCGCCCACCCGCCGGACCGAGCCTTCCACGATGTAGCGGACGCCCAGCTCGCGGCCCACCTGCCGCACATCGGTTGAGCCGCGGTTCTTGAACGAGAACGCGGAGTTCCGGGCTATGACGAAAAAGTCTTTTACCCTGCTGAGGGTTGCCGTTATTTCCTCAACGACGGCATCAGCAAAATAGCCCTGGTCGGCCTCGCCCGACAGATTGTCGAACGGAAGCACCGCAACCGATGGGCGATTGGACGGAGGGACCGGCGGCGCAGCGGCCGGCTCCGGAGTGGCGTAGATCTGCGCGCCGTCGGGATGCCAGACGAACAGACGAACGGTCTTCGACATGTTCTTGAGTTCGGTCGGCCCGACGTCGACGAAGTTCAGGCCCGTCGCGCCCTCAAGATACTGGTACATCCATTTGGTGATCGAGATGCCGCCCGGCGGGGCGTGCCCCTGCACCCGCACGGCCATGTTGATGCCCGAGCCGTAAAGGTCGTCGCCGGCCACCAGCACATCGGCGAGCACGATCCCGGCGCGCACCTGGAACAGCTCGTCCCCGGGCGCTCGGATGCGCCGTTCGTAGATCTCGCGCTGCAGTTCCGCGGTCCACGTTACGGCCGCGACGACGCTGCTGAATTCGGCCAGAAGGCCGTCACCCATGGTTTTGAAGACTTTTCCACCCTGCGCCCCGATGGTCTGGGCGACGAGCCGGTCATAGAGACGCTGGACGAGGCGCAGCGTCTGGCGCTCGTTCCGCTGAACGAGTCGCGAATACCCCACCACGTCCAATGAGACGATGGGGACCAATCGTCGGTCAGGCTGAACCATTGCTCGTGCGCCCTGCTGCAGGCACGGCCTCTATACCACCACGCCTCGCCGGTGAGAACGATGACGAAGGCTATTCCGGCCAACAAAATGTGGGCGTGTTCTAGGGCCGCGCCGGGGCGAGCCGCTGGGCAGCTCCGGTGTCCTGCCTATCGCGCCGGCGAAAGGACTTCGATCTCGCGGCTCGGGCCGGGCTGCACCTCGAATGCGTGATCGAGCACCGTGTCGCCGCGTTTTGCCGTGACCACGTACTTGCCTTCCGCAAGCACAGTCGCGGGGAAGGCGCCGATGTCGGTGAAGACCGTCTCGCCGCCGTCGGTCTTTACCGTCCAGTCCACGTCGGCGATGGCTTCGCCGCCGGCTACGGTGACAAGCTTGAACGTCACCTGCGAGGCGCGATGATAGAGCGTCGCGTCCGTTAACTGGCCGGGTTCAACCCGCAGGTCGGCGCGCACGACGGCATTGATCGAGCCGAAGTATGAAATGATGTGATAGGTGCCCGCATTGAGCGTGACGATGTCATTCGCGGCAAGATTCTGCGCGACGACCGTCCTGTCGGCCTCGCTGCCGGCCGTGAAGACGTCGAAGCGGAGCTGGTTGATGGGGATCGACACGTCGCCGGTGATCGAAGCGTTGAGCCGCATGGCCCCGGCGTCGAGAACGATCGACTTGTTGGTTCCGCCTTCACCCACGTCGAGAGTCTCGCTTGCCTGCGCCCGGCCATAGGCAACATGCACGACATACTGGCCCGGAACGAGTTCGAACGTCGCCGTTCCCTGTTCCGACTTGTCTGCCAACACAAGCTCTCCGGAAGCATCGGTGCGGGTGTCGAAAACCCGCCAAACGAGCCCTTCGGGGATGTTCATCCCATTCTCGGTGATCTGGGCGGTCAGGGTGACGCGCTGCTTCTTGGCGGTGACCGCAGCCACGGCTTCCGTGGCGGTTGCAGCTGTGGACTGGCCGGACGGTGCAGCCGCCAGCGTCTGCTGCTGGGTCGGTGAGGGCGCCGCCGCCCGTTGCGTGCCCTGCGGCAAGCGCTCGGACGGCCTCGGCATCGGAATTGGCGCCGTGATTTCCTGTGCAAGCACCGCCAGCGGGGCGAGCGCCAGCCCAGCACACACGGCAATTTTCAACCAGAACCGGACCGTCAAGCCGACACCTCTCGCGTCAGCGCGCCGCTGCATCGGCGGGGCGCGTCACGGCGTACTCTTGGATTGGGGAAAACCTGTGTCATAAGGGCACGACTCCCGCAAGGAAAGAACCATGCCCCGGAATATGGTCCTCGTTGACTACCTCAAGACCCGCCGCTCCGTCGGAATCGGCTTTCTGGCGGAACCAGGCCCCACGTCCGGCGAGCTCGAGGAGCTCCTGACGATCGCCACCCGGGTCCCCGATCACGGCAAGTTTGCCCCCTGGCGTCTTGTTATCTTCGAAGGCGAAGCCCGCGCAGCTGCCGGAGAGAAGCTCGCAGCAATAGCAAGATCGCGCCGGCCCGAACTCGATGAGGCAAGCCTCGATATCGAGCGCAACCAGTTCCTGCCCGCGCCGCTCACCGTCGGGGTTGTGCTGTCGCCGAAGCCCAATCCGAAGGCGCCGGAGCTCGAGCAACTCCTCTCCGCCGGCAACGTGTGCTTCAACCTCGAACACGCCGCCCACGCGCTTGGCTTTGCGGCAACCTGGCACACTCGCTGGTACGCGTTCGATCCGGAGGCGCAGCAGGCGCTTGGAGCAAGGGGGGGAGAGCGCTTTGTTGGCTTCATCCACATCGGCACCTCTACGATCAAGCCAGACGACCGCGACCGTCCGGCCCTCGCAGATATTGTGAGCCGCTGGCAGCCGGCCTGACCCGATATCGGCTTCGAAGCGACACAAGGCTGGGATCGCCGAGCACAGGCGGCAAGCGCGCGGTCAACAAAGACCAATCGCCGCGGCCGTTCAGTCTGGCTACGGAACGGCTTGAGGATCGGCCATGTGCCCCAAACTATGTAATCCCGGCCATGTTGCACCCTTGCGGCCGCGATGCTAGTCGGAGGCCGTCGCCGGCTTAGCTCAGTTGGTAGAGCACCTGATTTGTAATCAGGGGGTCACGGGTTCAAATCCTGTAGCCGGCACCAGATTCCCCCGCGACATTGACGGTTGCCAGTTCTTCCCTGCCGTCGGCGTAGGCGTTCTGTGTGCTTGCCTCCGGGCACTCTATGCATCCGCCTCCTCCGCTTGTTCATGAAGAATTCCAGAGACAATCTCTGCTATCCTCCAAGTGGTAGCATGGTCGGACAGTCTGAGAGGCAAGGTACATGCCGTTGGGGGAGGTCACGCGGCGCATGCGGATCGTTCCGCTTGCGAGGCGGTTTTATGTCCGGCTTCTGCGCCGCACGCGCAACGTGGCGCTTTCGACACTGTTCTTAGCCACAGCATTCGTCGTTGTCGCCGTAGCCATGGTGGGACTAGGCAATTGGGCGGGCACCTATCTCAATTCCAGTATCAGCAGGGGCGTCTCCGAGACTGCCGCGTCAAGTATCGACGCCCTTATTGCCAATAGCCTGCGCGGGCTCGGACCGGAACGGCCCGCCAGCGCGGAGACCCGGTCCGACCTCGACGAGGTGTTCAGGGTTGGCAACGAGGCAGATACCACTCGCCTCTTGCAGATACGCATTCGCGATGTCGAGGGACGCACGATCTACGAGGCCCTCGGCGGGATTGCTGTCCAGGACCTGCCCGCTGACTTTGCAGCCGCCGTCGGAGGAAAAGCTGTGTCGAGGGTTGGGGATCTCGAACGGCAGTCCGTGGGGGCGGTTCCGGCGGCGCGGCTCCCCGTAATGCAGATCCTCACGCCGATCCGTGACCGGGAGACGGGGGAGGTCTTCGCCGTCGCCGATCTCTACTATAGCGCGAGAGCGATCGCGGACATCCAGCGCAGGGCGCAGCTCGATGTGTGGGCAGTCGTGAGTCTGACCGGCCTTGCCGTCGCGGCGGCGCTCTATTTCATGGTGGCGAGGGTAGGGCAGATCATCAACTCACAGCGGGCGCGGCTTGCTCGCAGCCTTAATGCCTCGCGCCGGCTTGCCGACGAGAACGAGGCCCTGCATGTGGCCTCGGAGCGGCTGCGAGTGGATGCGGCCCTCTCCAACGAGGAATTGCTGTCCAACGTGGGGTCAGATCTGCACGATGGCCCGATCCAGTTGCTGACGCTCCTTATCCTCAGATTGTCGAAGAACGCGAGGGATATCAGCGACCGCCCCGCGCTCACCGCCAGTCTGAATCAGACCGTGGATCTCGCCACCGGCGCACTTGAAGAGATGCGCAGCATTTCTTCCGGGCTGGTGTTGCCCGAACTGGCGGATGTGACGCTCGAGGACACCGTCTTGCTCGCGATCGGGCGGCACGAGGCGACCACCGGCAAGAGTGTCGAGAAACGGGTTGCCGCCTTCTCAACCCCAGCTCCCATGACGGTAAAGATCTGCGCCTATCGGGTGGTGCAGGAGGCGCTCAACAATGCATTCTGGCACGGTGACACGACGGCAGCCGTCGTCACCGCCGATGTTGTCGACGGCACACTCCACCTTGAGGTCAGCAATCAAACCACTGGGGTGAGCGGTGGGCCCGATCCGGCTCCACAGGCGGAGAGTATCGGCATGCGGAGCATGCGGTTCAGGGTGGAGGCCCTCGGCGGCCGGTTCCAGTTCGATATGCCGTCGCTCTCGCAGGCAATCATTCGAGCGGACATTCCGATAGACGGGCGCAATCAGTTGGTGTCGTCGATCTCCGCGGAGATGCCGCTGCCCTCGACAAGCCGTCCCGACTGAACGGCCAGTACGACCTCGACGCGGCTCCTTACGCCAAGCTTGTTCATGAGATTGGTCATGTAGTGCTTGACCGTCTTCTCGGTCAGATTGAGCGTCCGGGCGATTTGCTTGTTGGTCTGAGCCTTCAGCAGGCACTCCACCAACTGCCGCTCTCGCGAACTTAACTTGGCTGCCTGAAGCTCTCTCTCACGTTTGGCGTGATTGCGAAATCCGGCAACGAGCTTCTTTGAAAAGTCTGGCGAAACGAACAACTCGCCGCGCATGACGGCATCTATCGCCTCGATGAGATCTTCCATCGGTCGTCCCTTGAGGACGAAGCCCTGCGCTCCGGCGTCAAGAGCTTTC
>DAORUH010000117.1:0-9958 GCA_035433065.1 Devosia sp.
GCGCCCAGTCGGGCAGGGCGGTGTAGTGCAGGTGGTGCGGACCGGCCCAGATGTAAAGGAAGATCAGCGCCCAGAAGTGGATGATCGACAGGCGGTAGCTGTAGACCGGGCGTTCGGCCTGCTTGGGCATGAAGTAGTACATCATGCCGAGGAAGCCGGCGGTCAGGAAGAAGCCCACCGCGTTGTGGCCGTACCACCACTGGGTCAGTGCATCCTGTACGCCCGAGAACAGCGAGTAGCTCTTCGAGCCGAAGAAGCTGACCGGCACGGCGAGATTGTTGACCACGTGCAGCATCGCGATGGTCACTATGAAGGCGAGGTAGAACCAGTTCGCCACGTAGATGTGGGGTTCCTTGCGCTTGAACAGCGTGCCGAGGAACAGGATCAGGTAGGCGACCCAGACGACGGTCAGCCAGATGTCGACGTACCACTCGGGCTCGGCATATTCGCGGCTCTGCGTGATGCCGAGGAGGTATCCGGTGGCCGCCATGACGATGAACAGCTGGTAGCCCCAGAAGACGAACCAGGTCAGCGATTCCGAGAACAGCCTTGCCCGGCAGGTGCGCTGCACGACGTAGAGGCTCGTCGTGATCAGGGCAGTTCCGCCGAAAGCGAAGACCACCGCCGATGTGTGCAGCGGCCGCAACCGGCCGAAGTTGAGGAATGGCTCGAGGTTCAGGTCGGGAAAGGCCAGCTGCAGGGCGACGATGACGCCCACGAGGAAGCCGACGCAGCCCCAGAACACGGTGAGGATGGTGCCGAAGCGGATGGGCTCATCGAAGTAGCCGGATTGTTCGGCGTCGACCAATTCCGGGGCCTTTTCCGGCCAGCGGACGACGACAATAGCGGCGATGCCGAGCACCACCGTGAGGATTCCCATGTGAGCCCGGAACGGCGCGTCGACCGCGAGTCCGGCTAGGGAGAAGCATACAAGCGCGCCGGCAAAGAGCGCGATGAACCATGGCATGAAGCGCAACGACGCACCCGATCCGAAAGTTGGAGTCTGGCGCACCCTAGGGACTGGGGGGATAAGTGCCTTGATCTAGATCAAGGCGAGGCGCGAGCCTGAGCGGGCAACATTGCGGCAGTTGCTTCGCGAGGGAACCAATGCGGTCGCATACGGCAGTGCCGACAGAATTGATGCAGACGTTCCAGCGGCAGATGAAGCTGTGCGACGACCTTGAGGCAGTGGCCGATTCGCTCCCGTCGCGGCTCGACCGGCAGTTCTGCCTGCACCTGGCGCGCCAGATCGGGCCGCTGCTGCAGGCGGCGCATGCGGCCGAGGAACTGTTCCTGTTTCCGGCGCTCGGGGGAACGGGCACGCCCGCCCCGGAACTCGTCGAGCGGCTGCGGCTCGAGCACATCGAGGACGAGTGCTTTGGCGAGGAAGTGCAGCACGAACTGCTGCAACTGGGGCAGGGGCAGCCGGTGCTGGCGCCCGAGGCGACAGGCTATATGCTGCGCGGGTTTTTCGAGGGTCTGCGCCGGCACATGCGGCACGAACTCGAATTGCTGGAAAACTGCGGCCAGGCCCGCGCCTAGGCTTCGGCGAACATCGCCTCGCGCACCGCGGCGATGACGTCGCCCGGCTTGAGCGGCAAAGCCAGCGTCTTGACCACCCATTCGGTGAGCCAGGCATGGGGCGATGCGGCGAGCAGCACGACCGGATGGGCCTTGATGCAGAAGGCGATGGCCTCGTAATCGGCGCCGGAAAAGGCCCGCTGGTCGACGATCGTGCAGTCGAACCGGTTGGCGGCGAGCCAGGAGCGGGACGGAGGCAAGTCCCGGACGGTGACGGCAAGCCCTTCGCGCTCCATCGCACCGGTGAGCGAGAGGCGAAGGTCGGGGTCCGGACACACGAGAAGCAACCGACCGGAAAGCATCGAGAGTCTCCATCGCATGACGTTTGAAAGCCATTTCGGGACACTCTTAGAGCAGGCGCGGCAAATGCGACTTGATGAAGATCAAATACCCGCTGCCTTCGGTTGCTCGTCGATCTGCATGCCCATGACCATGCGCACGAGCTCGGGCAGGCTGCGGGCCTGCATCTTGCCCATGAGGCCAGCACGGTAGACCTCGACGGTGCGCGGGCTGATGCCGAGTTCGCTGGCGATGGTCTTGTTGGGATGACCAGCGATGACGCCCTTGAGCACCTGGCGCTCGCGTTCGCTCAGGCTGTCGATGCGCAGCCTCACCAGTTCGGTCGCCGCGGCGCTTTGCATCCGCTCGGCGGCCCGCGCCGCGGCGCGCCGGATCGATTCGATGAGAACGTCGTCGCTGAACGGCTTTTCGAGGAAGTCGATCGCCCCGTTCTTCATGGCCTCCACCGCCATGTGCACGTCCCCGTGCCCGGTGACGACAATGGCTGGAAGGAGCGCGCCTGCCGCCTTGAGGCGCCGCAGCAGCTCGACCCCGTCGATATCGGGCATGCGCAGGTCGGTGATGAGGCAACCGTTCTCCACCTGCGGGGCAACCTTGAGAAAGTCTGTGGCACTCTGATGCACACGAACGGCAAAACCTGCCGATGTCAGAAGGAAGGCAAGGGAATTGCGGACTGCTTCTTCGTCATCGACGATGTGAACGACGGTATTAGTCGTGATCAATGGCATCCTCCGGAAGCAGGGGTAGCGAGAAGGCGAAGGTGGCGCCACCCGCCGGGTTGCGGTCGGCGGTCAGCTCACCGCCATGCGATTCGATGATTCGCCTCGAGATCGAAAGCCCGATTCCCATGCCATTGGCTTTGCTGGTGACGAAGGGCTGGAAGAGGTTTGGCGCGATATCCTCGGAGATGCCCGGTCCGGTGTCCTCGACCGCGACCTCCAGCCGGTCGTCTGCGGTCGTCCTGGTCCGCACCGTCAGTTCCTTGCGCTCACTGTCCTTCATGGCCTCCATGGCGTTGCGCATGAGGTTGGTGAGAACCTGCTGAATCTGCACGCGGTCGGCCAGAACCCGTCCGTCCGCGTCCGAAAACTCGAAAACCGACTTGATGCCGCGCTCGCGCGAACCGACGAGGGCCAGCGCGCCGGCCTCCTCGATGAGGTGCCGGATATCCTCGGGCGCCTTGTCGGTATCGCCCCGCGTCACGAACTCGCGCAGGTGCCGGATGATGTCGCCCGCCCGCAGCGCCTGCTTCGCCGTCTCGTCGAGCGCGTTGCGCAGTGCCGGTGGCACCTCGCCCTCAAGCCGGTCGAGCATCCGGCGCGAGCCCTGCGCATAGTTGGCAATGGCCGAAAGCGGCTGGTTGAGCTCGTGCGCGAGGGTCGAAGCCATTTCGCCCAACTCGTTGAGGCGCGCCAGCCGCGCCAGTTCGCTGCGGGCCTGATCCAGCATGGCGGCCGATTCCTCGCGTTCGGTGAGATCGCGGATGAAGCCGGTAAAGAAGATCGCGTCGCCGCGGCGCATTTCGCCCACCGCGAGTTTCATCGGGAAGGTCGAGCCATCCTTGCGCCTGCCGGTGACCACGCGATCGATGCCGATGATGCGCTTTTCGCCGGTGGACAGGTAACGATCCACGTAGCCGTCATGCTGTTCGCGGTAGGGCGCGGGCATCAGCATGCTGACGTTCTGCCCGATGGCCTCCTCGGGCGAATAGCCGAACTGGCGTACCGCGGAGTCGTTGAACGATTGCATGATGCCGGCGTTGTCGATCACGACCATCGCGTCAAGGACTGTATCGACGATAGATCGCAGATGCGAATCCCGCTCGTTCAGAGTGTTCTGTGTCGCCGTCTGTTCCTCGCGCGCCGCGAGCAGATTCCTCGTCAGCAGAAACAGGGACAACAGGCCAACGGCGGCGCAGAGAGCGGCCACGATATTGCGGACATCGGTGGAGATCAGCGGCGTGCCGGCGAAGGCCATGCCGGCGAGAAGGATCACCGCCGCAGCAGTGACACCCGCCAGTGCCAGGTCCAGCCGTTTGGCCGACCTCAGCTGACTTGTTTCCGTTCCCATAAGACGCCCCGCCACCCCCGTGCCTTACGCAATATCACATCAAACGGGGCCATGTGCACAAGTGTGCAGCCATCGCGCCCGGGCCATCAGGCCGTTTCGAGACCATACCGTTTCTGCGCGCGTTCGCGGGCCTTTGCGGCCTCGATTTCGCGATCGCGATGCGGCGCCGAGGTTTCCAGCCCGTCGAGCAGCTTGCGGGCCGCCGCCGTGACCTCGTCGACGGCGCGGTAGAACGCGACCTCGTTGACCTGGCTGGGATGGGTGTAGCCGGACAGTTTGCGCACGAACTGCAGGGCCGAGGCCCGGATCTCATCCTGTGTCGCCGGTGGCTCGAAGTTGAAAAGGGTACGGATGTTTCGGCACATGGCTGGGCTCCTGGACGGCGATCACAAAGGCAGAGCCCGGCGCCGGCTCCCTGCGGCAAAGTCTTTCCCCCTGCGCTCGCCAATATTGGGGCTGACGTGGTTCCGGAGGTCATGCTACCTCCATTTGCAGGGCAAATTGTTCGCAAGTTGGCCGACGTCAAGGATCCCGTCGAAATTCGCGAGGTTGCAAGTTGAAGCTGCGCATGGGCCTCAATCCCTACGGGCTGACTTACACGCTCGGCCTGCAGGGTCGCGGCACGCCGCGCGCCAACCCCCGCGCCACCGGGCTCGACGGTTTTCTGTCGCTGGCGGCTGAGCTTGACGCAAAAGTCGTCGAACTGTGGGACGGCTGGCTGTCCGAGGCCGACCTTGGCGCGCTTCGGGCGCGTCTTGAGGCGCATGACATGCTGCCGGTCGTGTCCTCGGGGCTCCACAACGGCGACATCGACGCCAACATCCACTACGCGAAGGCGCTGGGGGCCGACCGCATCCGCGTGGCGTTGACGCACATCCTGTGCGGTGACCGTGCCGCGGCTGGCCGGAGCTGGTACGAACTCGTTGCCAGCACACGCGAAAAGCTCGGTGTGGCGGCGCAGAAGGTGGCCGATGCCGGCGTTACGTTGCTGATCGAGAACCACCAGGATTTTACGTCGCGCGAACTGGTGGGATTCTGCGACGAGTTCGGGCCGGCGGTGCGCATTGTCTACGACACCGCCAATTCGTTCCCGGTGGCCGAGTCGCCGCTCGATTTTACGCGGGTTGTGGCGCCCTATGTGCGCTACGTGCATGCCAAGGACTATCGCGTGCAGTTCACCGATGAGGGGATTCGCCTCGTGCGCTGCCCGACCGGGGACGGCGCTGTGCCATTCCGTGAGCTTTTCGACATTCTTGCGCAGCACCATGACGACATGGTCGCCGCCATCGAGATCGGGGCGCTCGAAGCGCGCCACGTGCGGCTGCTGACGCGCGATTGGTGGCACGGTTATGCGCCAAAGGAGGCCGAAGCGCTCGCTGCGTGTCTGTTTGCGGCGCACCGCAACCGCCTTGCGGACGACGCGGAGTGGCGCACCCCGTGGGAGCGGGGCGCGGATAGCGAATTGATTGACTACGAGATCGGGCAGGTGCGGCGTTCGGCCGAAAACCTGCGCGCCCTCGGATTGATGTAGGAAGGACTGTTTATGCCCCGTGACCTCGAAGGCCGGATTGCGTTCGTGACCGGCTCCGGCCGTGGCCTCGGCAACCTCATGGCGCAGCGGCTGGCTGCGCGCGGGGCCGATGTCGTGGTGCATGACCTCAACTGGGACGCCTCGGCCAAGTACGGCGAGGCCGCCAACCTGGGCGAGGCGGCGGAAAAGATCGCGGCGCTGGGCGTGCGTTCGCTTGCCGTGACCGGCAATATCGGCGACCGCGAGGCGGTGGCGACGATGCGGGCCGATATCGAGGCGGGGCTCGGCGAGGTCGACATTCTTGTCAACTGCGCCGGGGGCGATATTGGCGCTTCGGGCAACAAGCCCGACCCAAACAACATCCTCGGCATCACCTACGAGGACCTGATCACGCTGACCAACAACAACCTGATCGGCACCATGCTGGTGACGCAGGCCTTTGTGCCGCAGATGGTGAAGAAGAAGAGCGGCGTGGTGGTGAACATCGGCTCTGCCGCCGCCCATGCCGGTTATTCGCATGGCGGCATCTACGCGACGCTGAAGGCGGCGGTGGTGCATTACACGCGCTGCCTTGCCGACGAGGTGCGCAAGCACGGTGTTCGCGTCAATGCGGTGAGCCCCGGCCCGACCAAGACGGCGCGCTTCCAGGCGACCCGCACGGTCGATCCGGCCTGGATGGACTCCTCGGGCACCAATCTCGACCGCTATGCCGAACCCGGCGAAATCGCCGATGCGGTGGCGTTCCTGTGCGGCCCGGAGGCAAAGTTCATCCACGGGCAGGTGCTGCGCGTCGATGGCGGGCTGACGCTGTTCCCGGGCTAACCGGGGCGCGCTGCGGCGGCTGACGGACGGCGCGGGTCCGACCGCGTGCGGACTTGCCCGTGCCTCTTTGCCGTGGCAAGCCGCGCGCAGCGGCAAGTCAAAGGACGTCACATGCGCATCGCCATGATCGGAGCAGGATACGTTGGCCTCGTCAGCGGCACCTGCTTCGCTGATTTCGGGCACACGGTCACCTGTGTTGACGTGGACGCCGGCCGGGTCGCGGCTTTGCGCGAAGGCCGTATGCCGATCTATGAGCCCGGCCTCGATGAACTCGTCGCCCACAATGCGGCGGCGGGGCGGCTGCTGTTCTCGACCGACCTCGCGCCGGCCGTTGCGGCGGCGGACGTCGTTTTCATCGCGGTGGGAACGCCCTCGCGGCGCGGCGATGGGCACGCCGACCTCAGCTACGTGCGGGCCGCGGCGGTGGCGATCGCCAATGCCGTCGACGGCTTCACGCTGGTGGTGACCAAATCGACCGTGCCGGTGGGGACGGGCGACGAGGTCGAGCGGATCATCCGCGAAACCAACCCGCGGGCCGATGTGGCGGTGGTCTCGAACCCTGAATTCTTGCGCGAAGGCGCGGCGATCGACGATTTCAAGCGCCCCGACCGCATTGTCGTCGGCATCGAGGACGAACGGGCCCGCGCGCCGATGGTCGAGCTGTATCGGCCGCTGCATCGGCATGGCGGACCGCTCCTCATCACGTCGCGGCGGAGCGCGGAACTGACGAAGTACGCGGCGAACGCGTTCCTCGCGATGAAGGTGACCTTCATCAACGAGATCGCCGATCTCGCCGAAAAGGCGGGCGCGGATGTCGAGGATATCGCGCGGGGCATTGGGCTCGATGCGCGGATCGGCGGGCGCTTCCTCAATGCCGGGCCGGGGTTCGGCGGCTCGTGCTTCCCCAAGGACACGCTGGCGCTGACCCGGACCGCCGAGGAACTCGGCACCCCGGTGCGGCTCATTGAGATGACCATGGTGGTCAACGCGGAGCGCAAGCGCCGCATGGGCGAAAAGGTGATCGCGGCGTGCGGCGGCGATGTGAACGGGAAGCGCATCGCCATCCTCGGGTTGACCTTCAAGCCCAATACCGACGACATGCGGGATGCACCGTCGCTGGATATTGTAGCGGTGCTGCAGGCGGCGGGGGCAAGTGTGGTGGCCTACGATCCCGAGGGCATGGAGATGGCGCGGCCACTGCTGCCGCGCGTCGCCTTTGGCGCCGGGCCCTATGAGGTTGCTGAGGGCGCCGATGCGGTGGTCATCGTCACCGAATGGGAGGCGTTCCGGGCGCTGGATTTCGGGCGGCTCAGGGGGCTGATGCGGACTCCGGTGCTGGTTGACCTGCGCAACGTGTACGATCGGGCGGACGTCGAGGCGGCGGGGTTCGTCTATGAGTGCGTTGGGCGTCCCTCCGTTGGCGGGGGCGCGGGCGGGTGAGGGTTTTCATTACCGGAGCGGCGGGGTTCATCGGCTACCACCTGAGCCGGCGGCTGCCAGATGATGGCCATGTGGTCACCGGGTTTGACGGGCTAACGCCGTATTACGACGTGGCGCTGAAGCGGCGGCGGCTGGAGCGGCTGCGGGGCCCCGGTTTCACCGAAATCGCCGGCATGCTCGAGGATGGGGCGCTGCTGGCGCAGAGCGTCGCGGACGCGGCGCCGGAGGTGATTGTGCATCTCGCGGCGCAGGCGGGGGTGCGGCACAGTTTTGAGCACCCGGAGGATTTCACCAGCGCGAACCTCGTGGGGACGGCGAACCTGCTCGAGGCGGCGCGGGCAGCGGGGCCGCAACACCTGCTCTTGGCGTCCTCCAGTTCGGTTTATGGCGGCAACCGGCAGGTGCCGTTTCGTGAAACCGATGCGGCGGATTGGCCGGTGTCGTTCTACGGCGCCACCAAGCGCGCCAATGAGGTGATGTCGCACGCCTATGCCCACCTCCATCATCTGCCCATCACGTGCCTGCGCTTCTTCACCGTCTACGGGCCGTGGGGACGGCCCGACATGGCGCTGTTCCGCTTCGCCGAGGCGATCGAGGCGGGGCGCCCGATCGATGTGTACGGCGAGGGGCGGATGCGGCGCGATTTCACCTATATCGACGACCTCATCGATGCCGTGGTGCGGCTCATCGCTGTGCCGCCCGAACAGAATAAGCCGGTCGCGGTGGAGGGGGCAGAGGATTCTCTGTCGCCGGTGGCGCCGTGGCGGGTGGTCAATATCGGCGGCGGGCAGCCGGTGGAACTGTCGGCGCTGATCGCGGCGCTCGAAGCGGCGCTGGGCCGAAAGGCGGAGCGCCGGATGCTGCCGATGCAGGCGGGCGATGTGCGCGAAACCTTCGCCTCGACCGGCCTGCTGCGCGCCCTTGTGGGGCAGGTGCCGCAGACGCCCGTCGAAACGAGCGTCCGCCGCTTTGCGGAGTGGTACCGCGGCTACAGGGCCTGAGCCCACTCGCCCTGGCGCATGACCGGGCGGCGCGAGCCATCCTTGCCGATGCCGTCGATATCGACCTTGCCCGAGCCGATCATCCAGTCGATGTGAATGAGGCTGCGGTTGCCGCCCTGCGCCGCGATCTGCTCCGGCGTCAGCGATTTGCCGTTGACGAAGCAATCGGCGTAGCACTGGCCGAGCGCGATGTGGCAGGCGGCGTTCTCGTCGTAGAGCGTGTTGTAAAAGAGCAGGCCCGAGGCGCTGATCGGCGAGGAATTGGGGACGAGCGCCACTTCGCCCAGCCGCCGTGCGCCCTCGTCGGTGTCGATGACCTTGTTGAGCACTTCGGCGCCGCGGGTGGCCTTCGCCTCGGTGATCCTGCCGTCCTTGAAGGTGACCTGGATGTTCTCGATCAGCGTGCCGTTATGGGCGAGCGGCTTGGTGCTCGAGACGTGCCCGTCGACGCGCATGGCGTGCGGGGTGGTGAACACTTCCTCGGTCGGAATGTTGGGGTTGCAGGTGATGCCGTTCTTTGCTTCCGACGCGCCGCCCTTCCAGCGGTGGCCATCGGCGAGGCCGACGGTGAGATCGGTGCCGGGGCCGGTGAAGTGGAGCGCCTGGAACGAGCACTCGTTGAGCCAGGTCCAGCGCGCCTTCAGCGCCGCGTTGTGGGCCTGCCAGGCCGCGATCGGGTCTTCGACATTGACGCGGCTTGCAGCGAAGATGGCTTCGGCGAGCTTCCTGACCGCCTCGTCCTCGCTGTCATTGGGGAAGACCTGCTTCGCCCAGTTCGCCGAGGGGTAGGACACGATGTTCCAGTTGATGTCGAAGCCGGTGATCTTCTCGAGCGCGGGCTTGTAGGCCAGCGAGTTGGCGCGGTTGGAGCGCGCGACCTTCGCCGGATCTTCGTTGGCGAGCAGCATCGGGTTGTCGCCGGCAATGGCGAGGCGGGCGGCGTTCTGGCTGAAGGCTTTCGCCATTCCCTCGTAGAGCCAGCCCGGCGCGCGGTCAAAACTCTCGTCATTGGCGTTGCGGTAGCGCGCCAGCGTCAGTTCCTCGTCGGAAAAGATCGGGCTTACGACGCCCGCGCCCGCCTTGTAGGCGTGGACCGCGATGCGGCGCACCAGCGGCAGCGCCGCCATCGGCGCGGTGAGCACGAGATCCTGCCCCGGCTGGAGCTGCAGCCCGACCTTGATCGCGACTTCCGCGAGCTTGTCGAGTTTTACCG
>DAORUH010000118.1:0-9743 GCA_035433065.1 Devosia sp.
CGTGGCGCAACGCGTGCCCTTGCCGGTTTCGACCAGCTCCTGTTCGGCCGTGCGGCGGGCCTCGGCCAGAGTCTGGCGCATGACCTTGAGCACAGCGGCGCGCCCGGCGGGCGCCCGGGGCGACTCCGAACCCAGCGCCGTGCGCACGTCAGCGAGAATGGCCTCGGCTGATTTGAGGTGGAAAGCGGCCTTGCGCGGCCGGATTTCAGCTTCGGCGAGAGGCATCGCGGGTTTTCTTCAACTCGTATACCAGGTCCAGCGCCTCGCGGGGGGACAGATCGTCGGGGCGTAACTGATCGAGCATGGCATCGAGGGGATTAACGGCGGGCTTAGGGGCCTGCGGCTGATGAGCAAAGAGCGGCAGATCGTCTAGCACGGCCCCCTTGCCACCGGAAGAGCGCTGTTCGAGGACGCTGAGCACCTGCCGGGCCCGGCCGAGCACGCTTTCGGGCAGACCGGCGAGGCGCGCCACCTGGATGCCGTAGCTGCGATCGGCCGCGCCATCGGCCACTTCGTGGAGGAACACAACGTCGCCCTCCCACTCGCGGACCTTCATCGTGTGGTTGGTGACGCGGCGCAGGGTCTGCGCCAGCGAGGTCATTTCGTGGAAGTGCGTGGCGAACAGCGCGCGGCAGCCGGTGTCGTCGTGCAGGGCCTCGACCGTAGCCCAGGCGATGGAGAGGCCATCGAACGTGGCGGTGCCGCGCCCGATCTCATCGAGGATGACCAGCGAGGCTTTCGTCGCGCGGTTGAGGATGGCGGCGGTCTCGACCATTTCCACCATGAAAGTGGAGCGGCCGCGGGCGATATCGTCGGAGGCGCCGACGCGGGAAAAGACGCGATCGATGACGCCGATATGGGCCGACTGCGCGGGCACGAACGAGCCGGTCTGCGCAAGGATGGCGATCAGCGCGTTCTGGCGGAGGAAGGTGGACTTACCACCCATGTTGGGGCCGGTGACGAGCCACAGTGCGCCGCCCGTCAGATCGCAATCGTTCTCGACAAAGACTTCGCCCGCGGCGCGGACCGACTGCTCGACCACCGGATGGCGGCCGCGCGCAATATCGAAGGCGAGCGAGGTGTCGATCACCGGGCGGCAGTAGTTGCGGGTGGCGGCGAGATGGGCGAGGCCGGCGCTGACATCGAGCGCGGCGAGCGCATCGGCGGTGGCGCGCAGGCTTGCCGTTTCGCCGACGGTGGCAGCGGTGAGACCGGCAAAGATGCGCGTCTCGATTTCGAGCGCGGCTTCGTGGGCGCGGGCGATGCGGCCTTCGAGCTCGGCCAGCTCGTGCGTGGTGAAGCGCATGGCGTTGGCCATGGTCTGGCGATGGATGAAGCTCTGTCGGTGCGGCTCGTCGAGCAGCTTGGCGCCATGCGCGGCGGGGACCTCGACAAAGTAGCCGAGGACGCCGTTGTGCTTGATCCGCAGCGACTTGACGTCGGTTTCTGCGATGAGCCGCGCCTGCAGCGCGGCGACCACGGCGCGCGTTTCGGAGGCAAGCGCGCGCTCGGCGTCGAGCTGGGCGTCGTGGCCCTTGGCGACGAAGCCGCCGTCGCGGGCGAGCAGCGGCGGCTCCTCATCGATGGCGGCGAGCAGGCGCTGGGCGAGCGGCAGCGGGGCGGTGTCGAGGACGGCGGTGATGGCGCTGAGTTCGGCGGGGGCATCGGCCATTTCCACCAGCCGCGCGGCGAGCTGGCGGGCCACCGCGATGGCGGTGGCGATGGCCCGGAGGTCGCGCGGGCCGCCGCGGCCGAGCGTCAGCCGCGTAAGGGCGCGGGTGATGTCGGGGGTGGACTTGAGGTGGGTGCGCAGGTGGGTGGAGAGGATGGTGTCGGCCCGCAGGGCATCTACGGCATCGAGGCGGGCGTTGATCGCCGTCGCATCGCGGAGCGGCGCCGCGAGACGGCGGGCGAGGAGGCGGGAGCCGGCGGGGGTGACGCAGAGGTCGATCTGATCGCGCAGCGAACCCTTCTCGCTGCCGCGCTGGTTGACGAGGAGTTCGAGCGAGTTGCGCGTGGCCGCATCGATCGCCATGTGGCTGGCGGCCTCTTCGGCGGCGGGCGGCCTCAGCGCCAGCGGCGCGCCCTTCTGGCTGTCGCCGACATAGGCGATGAGCGCGCCCAGCGCCGAACGGCCGGCGCGGGAGAACGCCGTGGGATCAACCTCGGCCTCGCTGAAACCGCCGTCTATTTTTGCGACGGATGTCTCACTGTCGAACAGCGCCGCATCGGCGATCTGCAGCGCATCGGTGGGGAGGCTGATGTGCGCGGCGATGAGTTTGGCGCGCGTGCGGTCGGTCATCAGCAGTTCGGCCGGGTCGATGCGGGCGAGTTCATCGCCAAGCGTTTCGATGCCGATGTCGATCACCGCGGTGTCGCCGGTCGATACGTCCGCCCAGGCCAGCGCAAAATCGGTTTCGCCGTGGCCGAGCATGGCAAGCGTCGCGAGATAGTTCGAGGAGCGGGTGGGCAGCAGGTCGTCTTCGGTGAGCGTGCCGCGGGTGACGAGGCGCACCACGTCCCGCTTCACCGGGGATTTGCTGCCGCGCTTCTTCGCGTCGCCCGGGTCTTCCACCTGCTCGCAGATGGCGACGCGGTGGCCGAGCGAGATCAGCTTCCTGAGATAATCCTGCGCGGCGTGGATGGGCACGCCGCACATCGGGATATCCTGCCCCTGGTGCTTGCCGCGCTTGGTGAGGACGATGCCGAGCGCCGCCGACGCGATCTCGGCGTCCTCGAAGAACATCTCGTAGAAATCGCCCATGCGATAGAACAGCAGGTACCCGGGGTTGACCGCCTTGATCTCGAGAAACTGCGCCATCATGGGCGTGATGGCGGCCGGGCTCGCGCCCGGCTCTGTCGTGTGTTCGTTCATGGGGGGCGAACCTAGGGGTTTTGCGCCCCCGCGCCAACCGTCCGCGGCAGTTAGTAACGGTCCGTTGCGTGCCGGACGGGCCGGTAGGTGAACTCGGTGAAATCGGCGTGGAGCGCTGTGCCGTTGAGATCGGAACAGGCAAGGCCCACGAAACCGCCGGTGAACGAACCGTGTTCGGCGTGCCCGCCGCACTCGTCGGAGATCAGCGAGGCATCGAGAACGGGGCCGACCGGCTGCCAGTTTCCACCGAGCCCGGGGGCGTAGAAATATTGCAGGCGCGGGCCGCGGACTTCGAGTTTCAGCCGCACCGGGCCGTCCTGCGGCAGCGGCACCGGCTCGCCCGGATAGGTGAGCTTGCCATCCGGATGGGTTGCGGGGGAACTCATCAGCAGCAGTTCGCGCTTGCCGTCCGAATGGGCGGTCACGGTGAGATAGTGGAAGTTGAAGCGGCCGTAATAGTGGGTGAGGCCGGCGAACTGGCGCTCGTCGGCGGGCGAGAACTCGATCACCGTTTCGGCATCGAAGGAGAAGTGCGTCACCCGGCGGGCAACCAGCGCCTGCTCGAACCACGAGCCGATCGCCTCGCGGCCGAAGAGGCGGAGGCGGTTGTCCTCGATGCGGAAAATGCGGCCGGTATCCGGGGTGCGCAGCCACTGGAAATCGGGATGGAGCGGGCCGTCGAAGCGGTAGTGCTGGTCGGCCCAGTAGGCTGTGTTGTCGCGCGTGCCGGGGACATCGACCTCGATCGAAGGCACCATGCCGCCCTTGACCCAGAGCCAGCCGTCATCGCGCCACTCGGCTTCCTGGATGCCGGTTTCGCGGCCGAGCACGCAGCGGCGCTTCTGCGTCGTCGGGCGGCCCATGAGATGGACGAGATAGGTGCGGCCGTCGGGCGTCTCGACGAGGTCGCCGTGGCCTGAGCGCTGCACCTCGTTGAGCGGCGCGTCCTTGGCGGTGATGAGGTATTTCTCGGGGTGGACCTCGTAGGGCCCGTCGATGTTGCGCGAGCGCGCGAAGGTGCAGGCATGCTCGTAGCCGGTGCCGCCTTCGGCGGTCAGCAGGTAGTACCAGCCGTTGCGCTTGTAGAGATGCGGGCCCTCGACGAGCTTGAGGTCGGTGCCCCGAAAGATGTTCTTCCGTTCGCCGACGAGCTTGCCCCGCTCCGGGTCATACTCCTGCAGCGCGATGCCGGCGAAGAGCAGCGGGCGCGTGCGGTGGTCCCACAGCATGTTGAGGAACCATTTCCGCCCGTCGTCGTCGTGGAACAGGGACGGGTCGAAGCCGGACGAGTTGACGTAGACCGGATCGGACCACGGGCCCTCGATCCTGTCGGCGGTGACGATGTAGTTGTGTGCGTCCTTGAACGAGCCGTCCTTGCGCTTGACGTCGGTGTAGACGAGCCAGAACTTTTCGCCGTCATGGCTGAGGCACGGCGCCCAGATGCCGCAGGAATCCGGGTCGCCGCGCATGTCGAGCTGGCTCTTGCGGGTCAGCGGCCGGGTCAGCAACTCCCAGTTCGCTAAGTCTCTGGAGTGATGGATCTGCACGCCGGGGTACCACTCGAACGTCGAGGTCGCGATGTAATAGTCATCGCCGACCCTGAGGATCGAGGGGTCCGGGTTGAAGCCGGGAAGGATGGGGTTGCGTAGCGTGGGCATGTGGGGTGCTCGTTTGTGCGTGGGGCCCCGCCCTCATTCGGGCTTCGCCCACCTTCCCCCATCGAGGGGGAAGGCCTGACTGCAGACTTTCCGCTCCGTCGCCTTCTCCCTTGATGGGAGAAGGTGCCCGAAGGGCGGATGAGGGTGGGGCCGCCTGGCGCGAACCTAGACGAACCGGTTGACGAGGTTCTCGAGATACTCCTGCCGGCCCGATCTCGGTTGCGGGTCGATGTTCTGTTTTTCGACGCGCGCGGCGATCTGTTCGAGCGAGCGCTTGCCGGTGAGCATGGCTTTGGCCTCGCGGTCCTGCCAGCCGGCGTAGCGGTCTTCGAGGGACTGGTCGAAGGTGCCGTCCTCGATCAGCGCGGCGGCGGCCTTGAGGCCGCGGGCGAGGATGTCGAGGCCGCCGACATGGCCGTGCAGCAGGTCGGCCGCATCGAGAGACTGGCGTCTCACCTTGGCGTCGAAGTTGAAGCCGCCCGAGCCGAGGCCGCCCTGTTTCAGGATATGGTAGAAGGCGAGCGCCATTTCGCCCGGGTTGTTGGGGAACTGGTCGGTGTCCCAGCCGGACTGCAGGTCGTTGCGGTTTGCGTCCACCGAGCCGAGCATGCCGAGCGAAGAGGCGAGCGCGAGCTCGTGTTCGAAGGAGTGCCCGGCGAGGAAGGCGTGGCCCACCTCGATGTTGCATTTCACTTCTTTTTCAAGGCCGTAGCGCTGCAGGAACCCGTAGACCGTGGCGACGTCGTAGTCGTACTGGTGCTTGGATGGCTCCTGCGGCTTGGGCTCGATCAGGATCGTGCCCTTGAAGCCGATCTTGTGCGCGTGGTCGATGACGAGGTGGAGGAAGCGCGCCATCTGGTCGGCTTCCTGCTTCAGGTTGGTGTTGAGGAGCGTCTCATAGCCCTCGCGGCCGCCCCACAGGACGTAGTTCGCGCCGCCCAGTTCGTGGGTGACTTCGAGCACGTTCTTCACCTGGCCGGCGGCGTAGGCGAAGACGTCGGGGTCGGGATTGGTGGCTGCGCCGGACATGTAGCGGCGGTTGGAGAAGAGGTTTGCGGTGCCCCAGAGCAGGCGGGTGCGGCTCGATTCCATCTTTCGCGCAAAGACTTCGGCGATGTCGCGGACGTTCTTGTTGCTCTCTTTCAGGGTGTCGCCTTCGGGGGCGATGTCGGCGTCGTGGAAGCAGAAGAAGGGGGCATCGAGGAGGTCGAAAAGTTCGAACGCGACGTCGGCCTTGAGGCGGGCGCCGTCCATGCCGGTGTCCCACCAGGGGCGGTCGAAAGTCCTGCCGCCAAAGGGGTCTCCGCCTTCCCAGGCGAAGGTGTGCCAGTAGGCGATGGCGGGGCGGATGTGGTCTTCCATGCGCTTGCCGAGGACGATTTCGTCCTTGTTGTAGAAACGGTAGGCCAGCGGGTCTTTCGAGCGCGGGCCTTTGTACTTTACGGGCTTGATGCCCTTGAAGAAGTTGGTCATTTGCGGGCCTCCTCGATGGCCGGGTAAAGTTCTCTGTAGCGAGCGTATTGATCCGAATATGATTGCCGCAGACTGGGGTCCGGGACCAAGGCTCGGCCAATGGCGGGCATGGTCATGACAAGGGCGGGCGATTCCTGCTCCGCGGCACACAATGCGAGGCGGGCGACGCCGAGCGCGCCACCGAAATCGCCGTCTTCGGGGACCGCGATTTCGATGTCGAGCGTGGTGGCGATGAGCTGCAGCCAGAGATTGGACTTCGAGCCGCCGCCGACGGCAAGCAGGCGGTCGAAACGCGTGCCGGCATCGGCGAGGACGCGCTGGCTGTCGCGGAAGGCGAAGGTGACGCCCTCCATCACCGCCTGCGCGAGGCGCGCCGGATCGGAGAGGTGGGAGAGGCCGGTGAAGGAACCGCGCGCGCCGGCGTTGTTGTGCGGGGTGCGTTCGCCCGAGAGATAGGGGAGGAAGATTTCCTCGCCCGGGCCGGTGAATTGGGCTTCGGCGGCGGCCGACAGCTCGGGCTGCGACTGGCCGGTGATGTGGCTCAGCCAGTTGAGGCTGTCGGTGGCCGAAAGGATCACGCCCATCTGGTGCCACGTCCCAGGGATGGCGTGGCAGAAGGCGTGCACCGCGCCCGCCGTGTTGGGGCGGAAGCGATCGTTACTGACGAAGATGACGCCGGAGGTGCCGAGCGACACAAAACCCTCGCCCGGCCGGATGGCGCCGATGCCGCAGGCGGCGGCGGCGTTGTCGCCCGCACCGCCCGCGAGGATGACGTTGGAGCCCATGCCCCAACGCCTGGCGAGTTCGGGCCGGAGCGTGCCGGAGACTTCGGAGCCTTCGACGAGGCGCGGCATGTGCGAGCGGGTGAGGCCGGTGAGGGCGAGGAGCGCGTCGGACCAGTCGCGCTTGCCGACATCGAGCCAGAGCGTGCCGGAAGCGTCGCTCATGTCCTCGACATGCTCGCCGGTCATCAGCAGGCGGATATAGGCCTTGGGCAGGAGTACCCTGGCGATTTTCTCGTAGACGGCGGGCTCGTGCTTCCTGACCCAGGCCACCTTGGGGGCGGTGAAGCCGGCCATGGCGATGTTGCCGGCGATGTCGCGCAGCGCGGGAAGCGCCGCTTCCATTTCGCGGCATTCTTCGGCGGCGCGGCCGTCGTTCCAGAGAATGCACGGGCGCAGGACGTCATCGTTTGCCCCAAGCAGCACTGCGCCGTGCATATGGCCGGAAAGGCCGATGCCGCGGACGGCGGCCATCTCGGCGGGGCGGGACGCCGCCAGCTTGTCCATCGCTTCGAGGACGGCATTCCACCAGTCGGCCGGGTTCTGCTCGGACCAGCCGGGATGAGGGCGGACCGGCTCGACGGCGCGGGCATGGGCCTCGCCCAGCGCGCGTCCGTCGCGGTCAATCAGCAGCGCCTTGACGCCGGAGGTTCCGATGTCGATGCCGAGATAGGTCATGAGGCACGTACCTCACGGCCGACTGAACGGATGATCAAGCCTGCCTCCCGCCGGATTGGCTCCGGCCTTGCCTCTTGTTATTTCGGGCTTCCCTCTTGGCGCAGATTGTCGCGCAGAAAGATGCCGATTTCAATGGGCTCGGACTGGAAGTCGGCCCGCTGGCCGAGCGCCAGCGCCCGCGCGGCGGCAAGCGCGGCGCGGATTTCGCCATCCGGATTCTGGTCGAGCACCACATCGATCTCGCCCGAGGCGAGGCCCTTGCGGGTGGGCGCGGACAGTTCGTGGGCGATGACGCGGATGTGCCGGGCGCGGCCGGATTTTTCGAGCGCCCGCAAGAGCCCGCCATTGCCGGCGCCGAAATTGTAGAGCCCCAGCAGGTCGGGGTGCTTTTTCAGCATCGCCGCCGCCTGCTTTTCGGTGGCGGCATTGTCATCGAGCCCCTCGAGGGGACCGACCAGAACATGATCCGGAAATTCCTCGCGCATCAGGCCGGTGAACGCGTCGAGCCGCTCGCGATGATCGCGCAGTTCGAGCGAGCCGGCGATCAGCCCGATCTTGCCGGGCGGGCAGAAGCGGCCGAGGAGCGAGGCGGCGGTGCGGCCGGCGGCGGCATTGTCGATGCCGATGAAGTGCTTGCGCGCCGAACCCGGCAGATCGGAAACCAGCGTGATGACAGCGATGCCGCGGCGCGAGGCGCTGTCGACGGCCTTGCGCACGAGCTCATGGTCGGTGGCGACGATGACCGCGCAATCGCAGCTGCGTGACTGCAGCGCGTCGAGCGCAGCGGCGAGCGCCCGGGCATCGAGCGCCTTGATGTGATGGGTTTCGATGGTCATGCGCTCGGTCTTGGCCGGACGGGTAAAGCGCGCGATGGCGCTTTCGAGATTGACCATGAATTCGTTGCGGCCATCGGGGATGAGGAAGGCGACGCGCAGGTCGCGCGCCCGGGCCAGCAGCGAGGCGGAAAGATCGCGCCGGAAATCCAGCGAGCGGATGGCGTCGGCGACCTTTTCGGCCGTGACGGGGCGAACGCCCGGGCGGCCGTTCAGCACGCGATCGACCGTCGCGAGCGACACGCCGGCCTCTCTCGCCACGTCGTGCACCGTTGCCCGCCGTGCAATGCGCTCGTCCACGCTCGTCCCCTGCATTTCCCGCGGTGTCACACTTGGCGAGTTGCGGCGCGGGCGTCAACTCGGCGCTGTTTCCTTTTCCCCTATACGCCTCTATCACAAACGGCGCGGAGGAAATGACATGACGATTTCGGTGAAAGCGGCTGGCGACTTTGGCGGCCGGCGGGTGGACGAGTTCAAGCTCGTGTCCAATACGGGTGTCGAGGTCGATATCCTCAGCTATGGCGTGGTGGTGCGCGACTGGCGCGTGCCGCTGAAAAGCGGTGAGCTGCGCTCGGTGGCGCTGGGCTTTCCGACCTTCGCGCCCTACCCCGAACACTCACCGCATTTCGGTTCGCTCGCCGGGCGCGTCGCCAACCGCATCGCGGGCGGCACGTTCGAGCTGGACGGGGCGACCTACAACACGCCGAAGAATTTTCGCGGCCGGCACACGCTGCATGGCGGCCCCGAGGGGCTGGGGCTGGTGGTGTGGGACGCGGCGCCCGACAGCGCCACCAACAGCATCACTTTCAGCCACTTTTCGCCCGACGGGCACATGGGCTTTCCGGGCAATGTGCAGTTCCGCGCCGTCTATACGCTGACCGGCAACCGGCTGCGGCTCGACCTCAGCGCCACCACCGACCGGCAGACGCCGATCAATGTCGTGCAGCACCAGTACTTCAACCTCGGCACCGGCAGCGACATTCTCGACCACACCTACCAGGTGACGGGCGACCGCTATACCGAGCTGGGCGAGGACCTGATCCCCACCGGACGCATCCTCTCCGTCGAGGGCACGCAGTGGGACATGCGCAAGCCGCGCAACATGCGCGATGCCGCCGGGCAGCCGGTGGCCTATGACGGCAACGTGGCGCTGCCCGAGGACCGCAACTTCGCCGACCCGGTCGCGACCGTCACCGGCCCCGACGGGGAGCTGACGCTGAAGCTGTGGACCGACCGGCCGGGGCTGCAGGTCTACAATGGCATGTGGACCGATGTGCACCCGCCGGGCGGGCCGGATTTCGGCAGCTTTGCCGGGTTCTGCCTCGAGGACCAGGATTTTCCGGACGCGCTGCACAACCCGAATTTTCCGTCGATCATCTACGGGCCCGAAAACCCCTATTCGCACTGGTGCGAAATCGAGATCGTGTAAGGGGCGCCGGGTATG
>DAORUH010000119.1:0-9229 GCA_035433065.1 Devosia sp.
AGGTGTTGTAGGCGCGGATGCGGTCGCGGCTGCGCCCGCCGAGCATGGCGTAGATGGGGAGGCCCGCGATCTGCCCGGCCAAGTCCCACAGCGCCACGTCGACGGCCGAGATGGCGCGCATTTCCGAGCCCATCGAACCGCAAAAATTGGTGAGCGCGAACATGCTCGACCAGTGGTTCTCGATGTCGAGCGGATCACGACCGATCAGCAGCGGCGCATAGACATCGTGGATGATCGCGGCGACGGCGCGCGGCAGGTAATAGGTTTCGCCCAGCCCCATGAGGCCGGTGTCGGTGTGGATGCGCACCCACAGGTTGTTGGGGAAGGCCTGCCGCGCGGTGGCGTTGGTCTTCGCCCATTCGCGCTGCGGCACAGCCTCGAACCAGATCGTCTCGACCTTGGTGATTTTCATTGGATTGTTTCGCTCCGATTCATTGACGCTGGGCGCAGCAATGGGCTCACTGCGGGCGGGGTTGGAGAACGCGGAAAATGACTACGAGCAACGACGTCCTGCAGTTGGGCGCAGGTGAGGTGAGTGTGGGCCTCGTGCCGGGGATCGGCGGCAGCGTCGGCCACTTCCGGCATCGTGGCGTCAATCTCATGCGACCGCTGTCGGAGGCGGATCGCGCGGCCGGCAATGTGCTCGGCGTCGCAATGTTTCCGATGACGCCCTATGCGAACCGCATCGCCAACAACGCCTTCACGTTCGATGGCCGGACGTATCGCGTCGAGGCCAACAACCCGCCCGAGAAATTCAACGTGCATGGCACGGGCTGGCACCGGGCATGGACAGTCGCGGACCAATCGACCGATGCGGCGCTGCTGACACTGGAGGTGGTCGAGCCGGGTGCGGCCTATGCCTACCGTGCGAGCCAGCGGTTCACGGTGCATGCGGGTGGGATGGACGTGAGGATGTCGATCACCAACCTCGGAGATGTCGCGATGCCGTTCGGCTTCGGGCAGCATCCGTGGTTCGAGCGCGACGCTGATACGACGCTCAAGTTCAACGCCGCGACCTTCTATCTTGAGGAACCGAACGGGGTTTCGGGCGACCCGATCACCCTGCCCCCGGAACTCGATTTCGCCACAGGGCGCGCGCTGCCGGATGGCTGGCGGAACAACGACTTCGGCGGCTGGGACGGGGTTGCGACAATCACCTGGCCGAGCCGCAAGGCGGGGCTCGCGATCCGCGGAGACGCAGCCTTCGGCCACCTGATGGTCTATGCCGACCCGCAGCGGTCGTTCTTTTGCGTCGAGCCCCAAACCAATGCCTCCGGCGCTTTCGATCGTCCGGACGGCTACACCGATCCGGCACAGGGAGTGATGGTGCTGCGGCCGGGCGAGAGTGCGTCGGGCAGCGTGCAGTTCGAGGTCATCAGGCCCCCCGTCTGATCGATTCGAACTGCCTACTCCGCCGCAACGATCGTCTGGTTGCGGGCCTGCTCGATGGCGATAGCGCGCAGTACACGCTCCTCACCGCCCTCGCCGTGGCGGAACTCATCGACGATGCGGCCGTCGGCGACGGTGAGGCACCGGTCGCAGAGGCCGATCACCTCATCGAGTTCGGAGGAGACGATCACCAGCGCCACGCCCTTGCCGGCCAGTTCCATGATGAGACGATAGATTTCCTGTCGGGTCGCGGCATCGACGCCCTTGGTGGGTTCATCGAGCAGCAGCACCTTTGGCGCACGCATCAGCACGCGGGCAAACAGCAGCTTCTGCTGGTTGCCGCCGGAGAGGTGGGCGACCGAGGCCTGCGGGGAGGACGCCTTGACGTTGAGCTGGCGCATGGCGTCGCGCACGGCGGTGCGCTCGCGTTCGCCGCTGACCACGCCCATCGAGGCAAGCGGATCGAGGTTACCGATGGTGATGTTGGCGCCGACCGGCAGGTTGAACAACAGGCCGTCGCTCTTGCGATCCTCGGTCAAGAGCGCAATGCCGGCATCGCGCGCGTCGCGCGGCGAGCGGATGGCGATGGGCTGGCCGTTGACGCGGACCGTGCCCTGCGCGTGATCGCGACCATAGATGCCGTGGAGGATTTCGCTGCGGCCCGAGCCGAGCAGACCGGCAAGGCCGACGATCTCGCCGGCATGCACGGTGAAGCTGACATCGCGCGCGCCGTGAATGGCGCCCGGCTTGCCAGCGACGTTGAGGTTTTCGACCTGGAGCACCGCGGGTGCGCCAACCGGGGCATCGTGATGCGGGAACAGCCGCTGCAGCTTCTGGCCCGACATGGCGAAGATGAAGCGCTCTTCATCGAACTGGTCGCGGGACAGTTCCGCGGCGACGCTGCCGTCGCGCAGCACCGTGGCGCGATCGCAGACCGCCAGGACTTCGGGCAGGCGGTGGGTAATGTAGATCATGGTCACGCCGGCAGCGCGCAGCCGCCGCAGCACGCCGAACAGCGCATCGACCTCGGCGCCCGACAGCGAGGCCGTCGGCTCGTCGAGCATCAGCACGCGCGGCTTCAGCGCGAGGGCGCGGGCGATCATCACGAGATGGCGCTGTGCCGATGTGAGGGTGGCGACCATCGCCCTGGGGTCGAGGTCGAGCCCGAGATCGTGGAAGATTTCGCGGGTCCGTTCTTCGACGCGGCGGCGATGGAAGAGCGCGCCCTGCCCGAGACCGGTGTGGCCGGCAAAGACATTTTCGGCGACCGAGAGCTGTTCCAGCACCTCGATCTCCTGCGGCACGTAGCCGACACCCTTGGCCGTCGCCTCGCGCGGCGACGCAAAACTGGCCGGCTCCCCGGCGATGCGGATGGCGCCCGAATAGGAACCGGCGACGTGCACGCCGTTGAGAATCTTCACGAGGGTCGATTTGCCGGCGCCGTTCTGGCCGAGCAGCGCGTGGATTTCGCCCTGATGGACACGGAAATCCACCCCGCGCAGCGCCTGCACGCCGCCAAAGCTTTTGACGATCCCGGTCGCGTCGATGACGTAGTTGTCGGTTGCCATGATGACCTCATGCCGCCCCGGCGCGAGATGCGTCGGGGCGGCTCTGCGGGGAGGAACGCTTACTGGCCGGCGCGATCGAGCATCGCGTAGTACGGATCGAGATCGGCGGCGGTGAGGACCGGGGCCGGCAGCGGGTTCAAGTAGGTCACCGTCTTGCCTTGGGCCAGTTCGCCGAGCAGTTCGGCGACCTTCGCGCTCTCTTCGTAGAGCGGCTGGGCGACAACACCGTAGGCCGCGCCCGACTTCACGAGATCGAGGTTCTGCCGGATGTAGTCCATGCCGATAATGACGACGTCGCGGCCCGCCTTGCGAGCAGCACCAGACCAGGTCTGGATGCTGTTGCCGGTGGTGCCGAAGGCGGCGGTCACATCGGGATTGCCCTGCAGGATGGCGATGGCCTTGCCCTCGGCGGCCGAGGGTTCAAAACCTTCCATCTGGGTCTCGAGCACCTTGATGTCCGGGAACTTCTCCGCGATCGTCTTGCGGAAGGCTTCCGACATGGCGTTCTCGGTGTCGTTCGAGGCGCCCTGCGTCAGTGCAACAGTGCCCTTGCCGCCGAGCTTTTCACCAATGGCGAGAGCCGCGCTCTGACCGGCATTGGCGATGTCTTCGCCGATGGCGGCCTTAAGGCCCGGAACCGAACCCTCCGGCGGCAGAACGTGCCAGGTGACGACCGGCAGGCCCTCGGCGCCGAGCTTGGAAATGTAGGTGTAGACGGCCGGATCTGGACCGTAGACGGCGACGCCATCCCACTTCGAGCGGGCAAGCGCGGCCTCGGCCAGCGGAATGGTCGCCGGCAGGTCCCAGTTGGTGGCGCTCGGGTCACCGACGACTTCGCAGTTGTAGCCGAGTTCCTTGCACTTTTCGAGGAAGCCGGCCTGCATCAGACGATGGACAGGATGGTCCTTCATCGCCTGAACCCAGAGCAGGTTGACCTTGTCCTGCGCCTGCACGGCGCTGCCAAGGGAAGCGGCAAGGACCACGGTGCTGAGTGCGGCCGTGATCAGCTTCCTCTTTGAAATCGTCGACGTCATAGTCCTTCTCCCTTGTGGTGCGGGCAGGTTGACCCGCTCGTCAGTTAGACTTGGTGACTTCTCCGGCAGCTGCAGCGGCCCCCTCGACCGGTGCAGCGATGGTCGGCGCGGCGGCGGCCTTGGCCTGCCCACCGGCGCCGCTGATGAAGTAGCGGCGGCGCAGGATATCGAGCCCGACGGCGGCGACCATGATCGTGCCGACCGCGATCTGCTGCCAGTTGGCGTTGACGCCGATGACGACAAGGCCGCTCTTGACGACATTGAGCAGTAGGATGCCGATGACGCCGCCCGCCACGGTGCCCGCGCCGCCGAACAGGCTGACGCCGCCGACGACGACACCGGCGATGACCGCCAGTTCCCAGCCGCTGCCGATCGAGGTCGTGCCGCTCTGCATGTCGGCCATCACGAACATGCCGGCAATCGCCGCAAGCGCGCCGACGATCATGAACGCGCCGATCTTGTAGCGGTTGGTGTTGATGCCCACGAGACGCGCAACCTCGCGGTTGCCGCCGGTGGCATACATGTTGCGGCCGAGGACGGTGCGCCGCAGCACGAAATCGGCCACCACGGCGCAGACGATAAAGAAGGCGAAGGCCCAGCCGAGACCGAACACGGAGGTCGACATGCCGAAGGTCGAGACCTCGGGCGGCAGCGGGTAGACCGGATAGCCGTTGGTGACGAGCTGGATGAGGCCCTGCCCGATGAACAGCATGCCCAGCGTCTGAATGAAGGCCGGGATACGGAATTTCACGACAATGATGCCATTGACCATCCCGGCCAGCGCGCCGACGCCAACCCCCATGAGGATGGCCAGCGGCACCGGCAGCGCCACCGCCGTCATCAGCTTGGCGGCAACCACCGCCGACAGGCCCGCGACCGAGCCGACCGACAGATCAAACTCGCCGGAAATGAGTAGGATCGTCTGCCCGATGGCGATGATGCCGACAAAGGACACGACGTTAAGGATGGCGCGAACGTTGCGCTCGGACAGGAACGCCGGTTGGATGAAGTAGAATAGCGCGATGAGGAGCACGAGCGCCGCCAGAACGCCCACCTCGCCGATCGCAATGACACTGATGATGCGCGACCGCAGACTCGGCGTAGCCGACCCGGCGTGCGCGGCGTCGACGGCACGACCCATGCGCTCCTCCAAGTAGCGACGCCGTATGGGCCGAGGCCGTCGGCGTTCGAGCTATTATAATAATATAAGCGCAGGTTTGGGGCGCGAGCAAGGCAAATGCGCGCCCGCTCACCGGGGTTACGCACAGGATGATTTCGCGATGCGGTGAGGCCGCTGCGGTAACGAGCCGGGCGGCTCAGGACAGCGCGGCGATCCAGCCCAGACCCTCGCGGGTGGTGGTGCGGGGACGGTACTCGGCGCCGACCCAGCCGGTCCAGCCGAGCCGCCTCAACTCGCTTAGGACGTAGGCGTAGTTGACCTCGCCCTGGTCGGGCTCGGTGCGATCGGGGACGCTGGCGATCTGGACGTGGCCGATGAGCGGGTAGTGCCGCCGCAGGCGGGTGACGAGATCGCCCTCCTCGATCTGCACGTGGTAGCAGTCGAACATCAACCTGAGGCTTTCGAGGCCGGGACGCGCCAGGATGGCGGCCGCCTGGTCGGAGCGGCTGAGGAAGTAGCCGGGGCGATCGCGGGAGTTGAGCGCTTCGATCAGCAATTGGACGCCGGAGCCCGCGGCGAGGTCGACCGCCCTTTCGAGCGAGGCGAGGTACGCGGCCTCCGCCTCGGCGCGCGGCATGCCGCCGACCATCCCCGCCATGACGTGGACGGCGCTGCCACACGTGGCGGCATAATCGAGCGCCTGCGACAGGGCAGCGGCGAAGTCAGCATGGCGGCCGGGCAGCGCGGCAAGCCCCCACTCGCCGGCATTGCCGGGGGCGGTGTTGATGCCGACCATGCGCAGACCGTTCTCGCGCAGCAGCGCATCGATGCGGCCGGCGCTGTGATCGTAGGGAAACCAGCACTCGACCGCCCGGAACCCGTCGGCTGCCGCGGCGGCGAAGCGGTCGAGGAACGGCAGTTCCGGGTACATGATCGAAATATTGGCCGAGACCCCCTGCAACGGGCGCGCTCCTGTTCGACGCCGGATTGCCCGGCCGCCGGGAAGGAACAGGCAAATGAGCCCGGCTGCAAGGCGTCACTTCGCCGTCCTGGCCCATCACGCAGGAACGGTTCAGGCGTTGCCGTCGCGCCGGAAGGTCTGGTGGTGCTGGTAGCGGCTGCCGGGGTGGGTGCTGATGGCGAGTTCCACCACCTCGCCGCGCTGGTTGATATACAGGCGCTCGACGGTCAGCGAAGCCGACCCGGCCGGGGCGCCGAGGAGGCGGCCTATGCGCTCGGGCATCGGGCCAGCCGAGAGCTGCTGGCGCACCTCGACAATGCGCTCGCCGAACTGTTCCTCGATGAGGCTGAACACCGGTTGCTTCGAGCGTCCGCCCAGCCCCTCGATGGTGCGGAACGCGGAATGGACGAAGAGGCTGGTGTGGCAGATCGGGGCAAGGTCCGGATCGCCGGCCCAGCGGATGCAGTCGAGATGCAACCATTGCTGGCCCGGCGAGGCACCAAGCTTTTCGGCGATAGCCGGATCGCCCACTCCCGCCAGTTCGCGTCCCAGCACGTGCAACTGCGTCTCGGCGGTGTAGTGCAGGAGGTCGTCGAGGCCCTCGATGACCTGCCGGAACACGCGAGCAGGCTTCGCGCGGTCGACGCGCGTGCCGACGCCATGCTGCCGCGTCACCATCCCCTGATCCACGAGCTGCCGGATCGCTTCACGCATGGTGAAGCGGCTGGCGCCGAACTGGGCGCAGAGCTCGGCCTCGGTTGGCAGCAGCGTGTCGACCGGATAGCGGCCGTTCTCGATATCGCCCAGCATGACCTGGGCGATCTGCCTGTAGCGCGAGCGCGGCGGCGTCAGCTCGGCCATTTCTGCAGCCGATGTCGAATGCGTACGATCATACCGGGTTCCTCGCGATCAGTTGCCGGGCAATGATGATGCGCTGCAACTCGTTGGTCCCTTCACCGAGCGCGAGGAGCGGTGCATCGCGATAGAGCCGCTCCACATTGTATTCCGTGGAGTAGCCATAGCCGCCGAAAACGCGGAGCGCCTCGAGGCTGTTCTCGACCGCCGCCTCGGTAGCAAAGAGTTTTGCCATGCCCGCTTCCATGTCGCAACGCTCCGCGCGATCGTGCGCCTCGGCGGCACGGTAGGTGAGCAGGCGCGCTGCCTCGACACGGGTCGCCATGTCCGCGAGCTTGATCTGGATGGCCTGGTGTTCGGCGATGGGCTTGCCGAAGGTCTTGCGGGTCTGCGCATAGGCCACCGCTTCGAGCAGCGCGGCTTCGGCGACGCCGACGCCACGCGCCGCAACGTTGATGCGGCCGATCTCCATGCCGCCCATCACCTGCTTGAACCCCTGCCCCTCGACGCCGCCGACGAGATTGGCAGCGGGCACGCGGTAGTTGTCAAAGGTAATGGCACAGGTGTCGATGCCCTTGTAGCCGAGCTTTTTCAGCTTCTCGCTGACGATGAAGCCCTCGCCCTTCTCGGCGATGAAGACGCTCATGCCGCGGTGCGCGGGCTGGATATTCGTGTCGGTCTTGACGAGCAGGCCGAGGCAGTTGCCGTGAAGGCTGTTGGTGATCCACATCTTGTTGCCGTTGACGACATAGCCGTCGCCGTCACGCACTGCCGCAGTGCGGATCGCCTGCAGGTCGGTGCCACAATCAGGCTCGGTGAGGCCGATGCCGCCGCGCAGTTCGCCGCTCGCAAAGCGCGGCAGCCAGTGCTGCTTCTGCTCCTCGGTGCCCGAGCGCTGCACGATCATCGACATGATGAGGTGCGAGTTGATGACGCCGCTCAGCGACATCCAGGTGCGCGAGATGCGCTCGACGATCCGCGCATAGGTGGCGGTTGAGAGTCCAAGGCCGCCATACTCTTCCTTGATGGTCGCGCCGAAGAGGCCGAGCTCCCGCATCCCCTCGACGATTTCCGTGGGGTACGTGTCGCTCTGCTCCAGCTCGCGCACATGCGGCTTCACCTTCGCGTCGAGGAACCGATCGAGCGTATCGAGGATCAGAACCTCTTCTTCGTTTGTGTGCGACGCCTGCATTGACTGACTCTCTCCAATTGCTGTTCCCGGGTCGGTTCCCCCGGCATCCGCCGCCTTGCGGCTGCGTCAGCGCCACACCACCAAGTTGTCCGTACAACGTGGAGTAACTCAAATCAGGTTTTGTGGGCACTTGATAACTTCTCCACGGATAGTATACGATCTTACAAACATCAATGGGGGACATGATGGTGCAGCGGAGTGAGTGGCGGATTGCGAAAACGCAGGTCTCGTCACAGGAGGGCGTCGTTGCCACCATGTACACGCAGGCAAGCGAAGCCGGCGCGGAGATGCTGAAGCGCGGTGGCAATGCAATCGACGCTGCCGTCGCCGCCGCCTTCACCATCGGCGTGGTCGAGCCGTTTAACAGCGGCCTCGGCGGCGTGGCCGTCATGGCCTATCATGAGGCGAGTTCGGGCAAGACCTATATCCTCGATGGGACCGGACCGCTGCCGATGGCGTCGCGTCCCGATCAGTTCGCCGCTGCCGGCACCGGCGCAAAGACCGGCGTCTACGGCTGGCCGGAGATTGCCAATGACGCCAACAATACCGGTTTCATGACGCCTGCCGTTCCGGGCATGCCGGCCCTCGTGCTCGAAGCGCAGGCCCGGTTCGGGCGCCTGACGCGCGCCGACGTGACGGAAGCCGCGATCCATCATGCAGAGAACGGCTATCCGATCGACTGGTACATCGCGCTGGGCATGGCGGTGAACCAGCATCGCCTGCACCTCTTCCCCGAGAGCCGGCGGACCTTCTTCCGCGAGGATGGCACCTGCTATCGCGCGCCCATGCTCGGGGTCGAGGGCGACAACTTCAGGCAGCCCGAGCTTGCCCGTTCGCTGCGCGCCATCGCCGCCGACGGCGCGGATGCGTTCTACCGTGGGCGCATCGCCGAGATGATTGCCGAGGACATGGCCCGCAACGGTGGCCTGCTCAGCTACGACGACCTCGCGGGCTACCGGCTGCGCGAGTCCGAGGTGGGGCTGCGCACCGAGTATCACGGGCACGAACTGATTGGCGGGCTCGAGAACACCGGCGTCCCGACAGTGCTCGGGACGCTCAACATGCTCGAACAGTTCAATCTCTCGCAGCTTGAGCCCGGCAGCGTTGAGG
>DAORUH010000120.1:0-9073 GCA_035433065.1 Devosia sp.
GCGCCGAAGCCGAGCGCGACGAGCGCGTCGATGACGGTGCGGCTGGTGGGCGCAAAGCCCATGCCGGTCAGAACCATGAAGTAGAGGGTGACGCCGAGAAGGCCGAGACCGGCCACCAGCATGCCGGTGACGGCGCCGGACTTGAAGGCGAGGTCGAGGCCGCCGGCGAGCGATTTGGTCGCCGCCTGCGCGACGCGCACGTTGGCCCGCACCGACACGTTCATGCCGATGAAGCCCGCCGCGCCCGACAGCACCGCGCCGATGACGAAGCCGATGGCGGCGTAGATGCCAAGCAGGAAGAAGGCGAGGACGGCGATGACCACGCCGACGATGCCGATGGTGGTGTACTGCCGGCGCAGATACGCCGACGCACCTTCACGAACGGCTGCGGAAATTTCCTGCATGCGCGCGGAGCCGGCGTCGGCCGCCAGCAGAGCCTGCGTCGTGACGACGCCATATACGATCGACAGTGCGCCGCACGCGACGATCGCCCAGAGTAGCCAAGTCATTGAGAATGCCCTCGATTTAACGTGAACCGGGGGCGTCCAGCAACTCTCGCGTGCGTCCTCCAACGCGCGCGACAGGCCCTCCCCACCCCGCAGACTGGCAAAGTTGTGCCAGTTCGGGCCCGGCTAGGCAACCGGTTTCGCGGCGCTTTGTCGCGGCGCGGCGGGGTTCAGGCGGGGGTGAGGGCGTCGATTGCGGCGGCGATGCGGGCGGGATCGCCCAAGAGCCGCAGCGTCTTGAAGCGGGCGGTTTCGCCGGCGGTGAGGGTGATGGCGGACTTGGGCAGGCCGAGCGCCTTGGCAAGGAGCGCGATGGCCGCGGTGTTGGCGCGGCCGCGGTCAGGGACGGCGGCGACGCGGAGGCGGAGGACGGCGGTGCCGTCATCGCGGATTTCGGCGCCCTCGATCCGGTCCGCACCGGCATTGGGGGTGACGCGAATGTGCAGCACCAGCCCGTCAGGACTGGTGCGATAGCACAGGGTCACGGCGTCAGATGACGCGGCCGACGGCGATCGAGGCGATCCAGTTCTGCAGGAAGAACAGGATCACGAACACCACGATGGGGCTGAGATCGATGCCGCCCATCGGGGGAATGACCTTGCGGATCGGCTTGAGGATCGGGTCGGTGATGGCGTTTACGACGCGCCAGATGCCGGCCACGACTTCGTTGCGGGTGTTGATGATGTTGAAATTGATCAGCCAGCTCATGATGATCATGATCAGGAAGACCCACCAGACGAGGGTCAAAATCATCGAAATCGTCTGCAGCAGCGCGAAGGTCATGCCCGGCTCGTCCCCAGTTAGCGACGCGGCATATCTAGGGTTTTGCCCGCTGCTCCGCAAGCGCCGGGGCCCACAGACGCCTGGGCCCGCGCCGGAGGTCTCCAGAGCGGGCCCAATGACTGACTGATAGACCCGGTACGCACAACAAAACCCGGGCCTGCGCCTTTAACTGCACGAACCGTGCCAAGTGTGGCGGCGCCGCATTTGCGGGGTTTCTGGCTGTGGAGGGGGCGGTGGGCGTTGCAGGATGCGAGGGGGATTCGCAATTTGCGAGGCGGGATGCGGGGGTGGGGGGGCACGCCTTGTCGAACTACGGGGAACGGGTGCGCGGGGGCCTTTCCCGCTGTGCCACCTCGCTGTCCACAACCGCTGCGTCAGCCCCGGGCGTGACCCGGGGATCCACTCGGGCTCGCGGCGTGCGGGGGCATCGAGTGGGTGGCCGGGTCGAGCCCGGCCATGACGACTGAGGGATGGGAGATGATGCGCGGGCGCTGTGGGGGCGTGCCCCTTCCTGCTGCGGTCGCGCGGCAGCCCGCTACTCCTCGTGGTGGTCGTCTTCGCCCTTCTTGTGGGGGTCGGGCAGGGCGGCGAGGGCGGCCATCAGCGCCGTGTCGGGGACGCCGTCGCGTTCCCATGACAGCGTCAGGCCGCCTTCTTTCCAGGCGAAGCGCTCGAGGTGGACGGCGATGACCTTGACCAGCCGCGTCTCGCCTTCCGGCTCGTTGGGGGTGATGGTGATGGTCAGGAGGTCGTCCGCGGCGTCGAGGACGCAGAGGCCGAGCGGCATCTGCACTTCACCGTGGGTTTCGGTGAACGTCGCGGGGACCTTGTGGCCAAAATGCTTGCACAACTGCTGCAGGTACTGGCTGGCCTTGGGCGTCGCGTGCCGGGCGAGGACGGTCATGAAAATCTCCTTCAGTCGTAATAGACGCTGATCAGCTGGCCGCCGATCGTGTGGACGTGCACGTCGATGTCGTAGACCGAGCGCATGATTTCGGGCGTGATGACCGCCGCCGGCGGTCCGGCATGGGCGATCTTTCCGGCCTGCATGCACACGATGTAGTCGGAATAGACGGACGCGAAATTGATGTCGTGCAGCACCACGACGATGGTCTTGCCCAGTTCGCTCGCGGCGCGCTTCAAGAACCGCATCATCCCGACGGAGTGCTTCATGTCGAGGTTGTTGAGCGGCTCGTCGAGCAGCAGGTATTCGGTGTCCTGCGCCAGCACCATCGCCACATAGGCGCGCTGGCGCTGCCCGCCCGACAGCTCGTCGAGGAAGCGCCCGCGCAGCTCATCGAGGTTGAGATAGCCGATGGCCTCGTCGATGTGCCGCCGGTCCTCGGCGTTGAGCCGGCCCTTCGAATGCGGATAGCGGCCGAACGAAACAAGGTCCTCGACCGTCAGCCGGGCCGCGATCTGGTTGTCCTGGCGGAGGATGGCGAGGCGTTTGGCCAGCACCTCGCCCGGCGTCTTCGTCACATCGAGCCCGGCCACGGTGACCGTGCCGGCATTCATCGGCAAGAGCCGCGACATCATGCCGAGCAGCGTCGATTTGCCCGCGCCATTGGGGCCGATGATCGAGGTGATGCCGCGCGCCGGCAGTTGTAGCGAGACATCGTCGACGACAACCGTCGTGCCGTAGCTCTTGCTGACATTCTTGGCGTCGATCATGCGCGCGATCTCCTCATGATCAGGACGAGGAAGGTGATGCCGCCGACGAACTCGATGATGATCGCCAGTGCGGTGTTGTAGCCGAACACATGCTCGAGAACCGCCTGCCCGCCAACGAGGCCGATCACCGCAAGCATGGCGGCCGCCGGCAGCACATAGGCATGCCGGTAGGTCGGCAGGATCAGATAGGCGAGGTTCGAGACCAGCAGGCCGAAGAACAGGACCGGCCCGACCAGCGCCGTCGAGACGCTGACCAGCACCGCGATCACCACCAGCACCAGCGACACGGTCCTCACGTGGTCGACGCCGAGCCCGAGCGCCGGGTCGCGGCCGAGCAGCAGCACGTCGAGCCGTCCGAGGATCGGCACGATGAGCAGCGAGACCAGCGCCATCAGCACCGTCGCCACCACCAGCAGCGTCGCATCGATGGTGTTGAAGCTCGCGAACAGCGCGTCCTGCAGCACCACGAATTCGTTGGGGTCGATCATGCGCTGCATCAGGTTGCTGAGCGAGCGGAACATCACCCCGAAGACGATGCCGACCAGGACGAGCAGGTAGAGATCGCGCGAATTGCCGCCGAACAGCCAGCGGAACAGCGCGGTCGAGAGTACCACCATGACCAGCACGTCGCCGGCAAAGCGCAGTTGCGGATCGAGCGTCGAATAGGCGAAGCCGCCGAGCACGAAGACCAGCGTCGTCTGCACCAGCGAATAGAGCCAGTCGAAGCCCATGATGCCGGGCGACAGGATACGGTTGCCGCTGACCGTCTGGAACAGCACGGTGGAAACGGCGATGGCGTAGCCGACCAGCACCATGCCCCACACTTTTCGGCCGCGGAACGGCAGCACAAAATCCCACGATCCGCGCGCATTCAGCGTCATGAACAGCGCGATGGCGACGAGCATGGCGAGACCGAGCCCGGCGAGGATGAGCAGCGAACGGCGTTCGGCAGAACTATGCATGCTGGCGCCGCCTCGAGAGCAGCAGCCACAGGAAGAGGGCGCTGCCGACCACGCCGAACACGGTGCCGATCGGGATTTCGTAGGGGAAGCGGATCAACCGCCCGGCGATGTCGGACAGCAGCACGAAGGCCGCGCCGGTCAGCGCGATCCACGGGATCGAGCGGCGCATGTTGTCGCCCATCACCGCCGAGACGAGGTTCGGCACGATCAGCCCGAGGAACGGGATCGACCCGGCCGTCACCAGCACCACGGCGGTGACCATGGCGACGATGGTCAGGCCGAGCGCCATGACACGCTTGTAGTTGAGCCCGAGGTTGGTGGTGAAATCCTCGCCCATGCCGGCGACCGTCAGCCGGTCGGCGGTGAAAAAGGCGACGAGCGTCAGCCCGGCCGCGAGGTAGATGAGTTCATAGCGCCCGCGGATCACGCCGGAGAAGTCACCGGTGGTCCAGGCGCCCAGCGTCTGCAGCAGGTCGTACTGGTAGGCGAAGAACTGCGTCACCGCCCCGATCACCCCGCCCAGCATGATGCCGACCAGCGGCACCACCAGCGAAGAGCGCATCGGCACGGCACGCAGGATGCGCATGAACAGGAACGTGCCGGCCAGCGCGAACACCGCGGCAACCGCCATCTTGCCCATAAGCGGCGCCGCCGGGGCGAGGATGGTGACGGCGAGAATGCCGAGGCTCGCTGATTCCACCGTACCGGCGGTCGAGGGCTCGACGAAGCGGTTGCGCGCCAGCATCTGCATGATGAGGCCGGCGACGGCCATCGACATGCCGGCCAGCACCAGCGCCACGGTGCGCGGAATGCGGCTGATCAGCAGCACCTGCATCGGCCGGTCGCCGGGCGCACTGGACAGCAACGAGGCCAGCGACACGTCGCTGACCCCGACAAACAGGCTGACCGCCGCCAGCGCCAGGACACCCAGCGTGGCGGCAGCAAGTTTGAGTTTGGCGGCCGACAATTACTTGGCGGCGAGCGCGGTGCCGACCTGGTCGACAAGCTGGGTGAACGCCGGCAGGCCGCCGTTGACCACATAGGAGCGAACCGGGTCGACATAGACGACCTTGCCGTTCTTCCAGGCATTGGTCTGGCGGACCAGTTCGTTGTCGAGGATGGCTGCCGAGCTGCCCGAGCCGGTCGCCGCGTCGCGGTCGATTACGAACAGCCAGTCCGGGTTGGTCTCGAGGATGAATTCGAACGACACAACGTCGCCATGCGTCGCCGCCTCGACGCCCTGAACCGCCGGCTTCATGCCGATGGTCTCAAAAATCCAGCCGAAGCGCGAGCCGGGGCCGAAATTGGTGACTTCGGCGCCGTTGGTGAGCAGCACCAGCGCGGTGCCCTCATTGGCGGCCTCGGCCTTGGCGGCGGCGATCTTTTCATCGAGCGTCGCGATCATGGCGTCGATCTCGGCGGTCTTGCCGAAGATCTGGCCGACGATCTGGGAGTTTTCCTTGATCGAGGCCTCGAAGCGGGTCCAGTCGTTCGACAGGTCGACCGTCGGTGCGATCTTCGAGATTTCCGGGTAGGTGGCGGCCGAGCGGCCGCCGATGACGATCAGGTCCGGCGCCAGCGCGTTCACCGCCTCATAGTCGGGCTCGAACAGCGAGCCGAGCTTGGCGTAGCTGTCGGCGCCGTATTTCTTGAGATATTCCGGCAGGTTGGTGCCCGGCAGGCCGACGATGTCGATGCCCAGCGCGTCAAGCGTGTCGAGCGTCGCCAGGTCGAAGGTCGCAACCTTGGCCGGCGGGACCGAGACGGTCGCTTCGCCCTGCGCATGCTTGATGGTGATGTCTTCGGCGAACGCCGGGGCGGCGGCCACGGCAACGGCCAGCGCGGCGCCGGCAAGGGTACGGAACAGGCGGTTGGTCATCAGGTCACTCCTTCGGACAAGCGTCGGTCTGCAGGGAGCCGGATCACCGGCTTCCCGTGTCAATCTAATTATGACTGTTGCAGTCCAGTATTCTGCGCCCAGGGGAAAATCAACAGCCTCGACGCGCTCCGGCCTGCGGCGAGTTGTCAGTCGAAACAGACCGGTGCCATGCATCTGGGAAGATTAAGTATTTTATCGGATTTGCCTTATTGCGTTCCGGGCGTCACGGGCTCTAGCTTCGCGGAAGTAATTTCCAACTGGCGGTCGGCATGGCGGAGCCCCAACGCCCATCGGACAATGCGCTGCTGCTTGACGCAGCGATCGAGAGCATTCCGTACGGCTTCTGTATCTGGTCCAGCGAGTTCCGGCTCGTCATGTGGAACCGCCACTATCTCGATATCTATGGCTTTTCGCCCAAGAGCATCAGCAAGGGGATGCCGCTCGACGAGCTGGTGGAGCTCAGTTCCGCCCTGGGCAACCATCCGCACCAGCCGGCGCGGGAGTTCGCTGCCGCCTACCGGCAGGAGCTGAGCAACAACCGCTTCGGGGCGCGCGCCAAATCGCGCGAACTGGTGGCGGGTGGCCGCTGGATCGAGACGGCGCATGTGTTTTCCGCCGGCCTCGGCTGGGTGGTGACCCACGAGGACGTCACAGACGCGCTGGCCTCGTCGGAACTGGTGCAGAAGCGCAGCCGCGAACTCGAACTGCAGAACATGCGGTTCGATGCGACGATCAACACCATCAGCCAGGGCCTGTGCATGTACGATGCACGGGGCAGGCTGGTGATCTGCAACGCCCCCTATGCGCGCATCTACCGGCTTCCCGAGCGCCTGATCGCGCCGGGGACGCCGCTCGACGACATTCTCAACTACCTGCTCGACCAGGGCATGCGCGCCGGTGTTGACCGCAACGACTATATTCGCGAGCGCCACGAGCTGATCGCCAGCGGCCAGTACGGCAAGAACGTCCACGAAGTGCATGGCCGAACCGTCCTGATGCAGCACCATCCGATGCAGGATGGCGGCTGGGTCTCTACGCATGAGGACATTACCGAACAGCGCCAGCGCGAGGCCCGCATCGAGCATCTCGCCGGCCATGACCCGCTGACCGAACTGCCGAACCGGGCTCGCTTCCTCACCGAACTCACGGCGCTGGAATCCGCCATCGGGCGCGGCGCGAGGGCCGCGGTGCTGCACATCGATCTCGACCACTTCACCGCGGTCAACGACCAGTACGGCAACGCCGTGGGCGACAAGGTGCTCAAGCAGGCCGCCGCGCGCCTCATCGGCACGACGCGCGGCACCGATGTGCTCGCCCGGCTCGGCGCCGACGAATTCGCGCTCCTGCTCCGCCCCATCCTGCGTCCGGCCGACGCGGCCGCGATTGCCGACCGCATCGTCAAGGCGATGGAAGTGCCCTTCGCCGTCGGCGGCCGGCAGGTCAGCATCGGCGCCAGCATAGGCATCGCCATGGCGCCGCAGGATGGCGAAACCGCCGATGCGCTGATGACCAATGCCGGCATGGCGGTGCTGCGGGCCAAGGACGAGGGGCGCGCAACGTTCCACTTCTTCGAGCGCGGCATGGACGAGACGATGCGCCGCCGCCGCGATCTGGAGCTTGGCCTGCGCCGGGCGCTCGACCGTAGCGAGCTGCGCATCGAGTTCCAGCCGATCGTCAGCACCAGCGATGACCGGATCACCTGCCTCGAAGCGCTGCTGCGCTGGGACAATGCCGAGGGCGGCGAAATCGCGCCCGACGAATTCATCCCCGTCGCCGAGGAAACCGGGCTTATCGTCGGCATCGGCGAGTGGGTGCTTCGCGAGGCCTGTCGCGCCGCCGCGCGCTGGCCCACCAGCGCCCGGGTTGCAGTGAACCTGTCACCGGCGCAGTTCACCCGCGGCGGGCTCTACGACACCGTCACCGCCGCATTGGCCGACAGCGGCCTGCCCGCGGCGCGGCTGGAGCTCGAGATCACCGAGTCGCTGCTGCTTGCCGACGACGAACCGACGCTGAAGACGCTGCATCGCCTGCACGAACTGGGCGTCCACTTCGCCATGGACGATTTTGGTACCGGCTATTCTTCGCTGAGCTACCTGCGGTCCTTCCCCTTCGACAAGATCAAGATGGACCGCTCGTTCATGCGCGATGTCGGGAGCGGCCCGGAAAGCCTCGCGGTGGTCAAGGCGATTATCGGGCTTGGCCATTCACTCGGCATGTCGGTCACGGCGGAGGGCGTCGAGACCGAAGCGCAGTTCGAGGCCGTCCGCGCCCAGGGATGCGACGAGGCGCAGGGCTACTATTTTTCCGTCCCGCTGCGTCCCGAGGCCGCCGCCGGCCTGCTGTCGGCCCAGCTCAGGCAGGCGGGCACGAAGCCGCGCGGCGTCGACTAGCATTCTAGTCTGTCCCGGTCACAAGTTTGCGCGCCGCGGCATTTGTTGTAGCCCGGGCGCTGCCCGCGTGTGAGGCTGCAGGGCAGGGGGTTCGCGCCTCCTTTGCGGAGTAGTCCGATGACGGTCGCGCAACGCAAACCCAGGGCGCTGGTGCTGGACGATCAATACCTCGTCGCCAGTTCCATTGAGGCATGCCTCGCCGATCTCGGCTTCGAGGCCACCGTTGCGCTGTCCGAGGCCGACGCGCTCGCGGCCCTCACGCTGCCCCCGTTTGATATCGCGATTGTCGATTATCACCTTGCCGCGGGCACTTCCGACGCCGTCGCCGCCCGGCTGGACGAGCTTGGCACCCCCTATGCGCTGTGCAGCGGCTCGACGGCGGAGGAGGTGCTCGAGCACCGGCCAGACGCAACGGTCATCACCAAACCGTTCTCCGAAAGCGAACTGATCGGGGCCATAGCGAAGCTGGCTGGAACCTCCCCGGCGCTGCTCTGACGGCGCCGGATTCGGCCCTTCCGCCGGTTTGAGGCGCCGCGCGCAACCCTCCCATTCGCGGATTTTTCTTGAGATTGGGGCGGCTGTCCGCTAGAGGGCGCGCAATTCTCCCATTATCTGGATCGGCCGCCACGCATGTCATTGCGCAATATTGCGATCATTGCCCACGTCGACCACGGCAAGACCACGCTCATCGACGTCCTGCTCAAGCAGTCCGGTTCGTTCCGCGAAAACCAGCGCGTCGAAGAGCGCGCCATGGACAGCAACGATCTCGAGCGCGAGCGCGGCATCACCATTCTCGCCAAGGTGACGTCGCTGGTCTGGAAAGACACCCGCATCAACATCGTCGACACCCCCGGCCACGCCGATTTCGGCGGCGAGGTG
>DAORUH010000121.1:0-8943 GCA_035433065.1 Devosia sp.
GAGCTGCGACGAAACCGCCGCGGCCATCGTTGTCCGCGATTCGGCTGGTCGCGGCACGATCCTCTCCAACATCGTCCGCTCTCAGCTCGAAGAGCATGCCGCGTTCGGTGGCGTCGTGCCCGAACTCGCGGCCCGCGCGCACGTCCAGTATCTCGACCACATCATCGCCCGCGCCGCCGAAGGGGCGGGCGTGCCGCTGTCCGAGGTCGACGCCGTGGCGGCGACGGCCGGTCCCGGCCTCATCGGCGGCGTGCTGGTCGGCCTCACCACGGCCAAGGCGGTGGCCGCCGCGCTCGGCAAGCCGCTGCTCGCCGTCAACCATCTCGAGGCCCACGCGCTCACCGCCCGGCTGACCGATGGCGTCGCCTTTCCCTATCTCATGCTGCTGGTTTCGGGCGGGCACAGCCAGTTCGTGCTGGTGCGCGGCGTTGGCGACTATGAGCGCTGGGGCACTACCATCGACGATGCGCTGGGCGAAGCCTTCGACAAGGTCGCAAAGTTCCTCGGCCTCGGCGTCCCCGGCGGGCCGCAGGTGGAAAAGCTCGCGGCCAGCGGCGATCCCCGCCGCTTCGCCTTCCCGCGTCCGCTCCTGCGCGAGGCCCGCCTCGATTTTTCGTTCTCGGGCCTCAAGACCGCCGTCCGCCTCGCCGCCGAAGACATCGCGCCGCTGACGGAACAGGACGTTGCCGATATCTGCGCCAGCTTCCAGCGCGCCACCGCGGACGTCGTCGGCGCCCGCGCGCGTGCGGCGCTCGCGAAATTCCGCGCCGAACTGCCTGAGGCCGCACCGACCCTCGTCGTTGCCGGCGGGGTCGCCGCCAACCGCACCATTGGCCAGGCGCTGCGCGACGCGGCCGCCGAGTCCGGCGCAGGGCTCGTCATTCCGCCTCCGGCGCTCTGCACCGACAACGGCGCAATGGTGGCGTGGGCCGGGTGCGAGCGGCTGGCGCTTGGCGTCTCCGACGCGTTCGATGTTTCGGCCAAGGCGCGCTGGCCGCTCGACAGCGCCGACATGGGGGTAGGCCATGCCGTTTGAGCATGTGGCGGTCATCGGCGGCGGCGCCTGGGGCACGGCGCTGGCACAGGCCGCGGCGATGGCCGGCCGCTCGGTGACTCTCGTCGCCCGCGATCGCGCGGTGATCGAGGAAATTAACCAGCAGAGCCGCAACCGCGCCTATCTCGGCGACATCGCGCTCAGCGACAACATCATCGCGCTCGACCATTTTGATGCCCGCGCCGATCTCGTCATCCTCGCCGTCCCGGCGCAGGCGAGCCGCACGGCACTTGCGGCGGTCGCCGCGTCGCTCGCGGGCAGGCCGGTGGTGCTCTCGGCCAAGGGGCTCGAAGCGGGCACCCAGCGCCGCCAGAGCGAGATCGTGCGCGAGGTCGCGCCCGGCGCCATCCCCTACGTCCTCTCCGGCCCGAGCTTTGCTGCCGATGTTGCAGCGGGCCGGCCAACCGCGGTGACGCTCGCCGGCGACGATGCGGCAGCGACCGAAGAGGTCGCGGCAGCACTCGCAGGCCCCACCTTCCGCCCCTACGCGGCGGGCGACATTGTCGGGGTCGAGATCGCCGGGGCGCTGAAGAATGTTTATGCGCTCGCCTGCGGCGCCGTCGAAGGCGCCGATCTCGGCGCCTCCGCCCGCTCGGCGCTGATCGCGCGCGCCTATGCTGAACTCAGCCGCATCACAGTTGCAATGGGCGGGGTGGCCTCCACCCTGACCGGCCTTGCCGGCATGGGCGACCTCACCCTCAGCTGCACCTCGACCCAGTCGCGCAACTACCGCGCCGGCATGGCGCTCGGGCGCGGCGGCCATCCATCTGGCGCAGAACTGGCCGAGGGCGTGCTGACCGCGCCCGTGGCGCGCGGCATGGCGCACCGGCTCGGCATCGACGCACCGCTGATCGATGCGGTAAACCTGTTGCTCGCGGGCACCGCGAGTATCGACGACATCGTAGCCGGGCTCATGACGCGCCCGCTCAAACGGGAGGACTGACTTTGCTCTATGCCATGATCGCCAAGGACAAGCCGGGAATGGGAGAGAAGCGCGTCGCGACGCGTCCGGTGCATCTCGCCCATCTGAACGCGCTGGGCGACAAGCTGGCGCTGGCCGGCGCTCTCGTGAACGCGGAAGGCGCGCCCGAAGGCTCGCTCATCGTGCTGGAAGCAGATTCGCTCGAAGCGGCGACCGAAAAGCTGATGGCCGACCCGTTCATCAAGGAAGGCATTTTCGGCGACGTGCAGATCAAGCTCTGGCGCGTTGCCATCAACCACACCGGCAAGGAATTCTAGCCATGGCGCACTGGCTCATGAAATCGGAACCGAACGTGTTCTCGTTCACCGATCTTCAGAACAAGCCGGTGGAAGAGTGGCACGGCGTGCGCAACTACACGGCGCGCAACAACATGATGAAGATGAAGGTCGGGGAACTGGCCTTCTTCTACCACTCCAATATCGGCAAGGAGATCGTGGGGATCATGAAGGTTGTGGCGCTTGCCCACCCCGATTCCACCGCCGAGCCGAACCTGAAGGGCAACATCGTCTGGCAGTGCGTCGATGTAGCCGCCGACCGGCCGCTCAAGAAGCCGGTGACGCTCGAGCAGATCAAGGCCGACCCGGCGCTGGAGAACATGGCGCTCTTGAAATACTCGCGCCTGTCGGTGCAACCGGTCACCGACGCGGAATGGGCGCATATCCTGAAGCTAGGGGGGCTGTAGCAGCCGCTCGGCGGCTGGCGCGAGCGGCTGCTACTGGCCCGGGCGTGAACCTACCAACCTCGCAAGTTCCCCAACATCGTGAGGCTGGTCAGGGCGCCGGCGCCGATGAAGACCATCACGAGAAGCTGGCCGAGAAAGATAACGGCACGGTCGTGCCGGATACGCGCGGCGCGCTTCTCCGGTGACATCGTCGCTGAACTGATCTGCTGGATGCTGGACATGGTTACCAACCCATCATCTGCCGTGATGGCGGGCAATATGGGCCAAGGTCGGTATTGGTGCCGGGCCCGCCCCTGTTGCGATTCACCGAACCGGCCTAATCTGCCCTCCATATTTTCAGCAGAGGGGGCCCCTCATGGATTTTTCCGCCGTCAACTGGATTGCCGTTGCCGTTGCCACCATCGCCAGCTTCGCGCTCGGGGCGGTGTGGTACATGGCGCTGTCGAAGCAATGGCTCGCCGCCATCGGCAAGACCCGAGACCAGATCAATTCGAAGGACGGGACGCCCTATATCTGGTCGGTGCTCGTGCAACTGGTCATGGCGGTGTCGCTCGCCATCATGATCCCGCGCATGTTCGGCACGGTCAGCGTCAACAGCGGGCTGATGGCCGGCTTCATGCTGTGGTTCGGCTTCATCATCACCACGCTGATCCAGAACCACCGCTATGAGGGCGCACCCTGGGCGCGCACCTTCATCGACGGCGGCTACATGCTCGGCGTGCTGCTGGTGCAGGGCATCGTCATCGGTCTTTTCGGCAGCGGAGCAACGCCCGCGGCCTAGAAGTCGCAGGCAATGCCTTTGATTTCCCAATCGCCGTAGCGGGCCGGATCGAGCCCGCCGCGGCCACCCTTTTCCGTTGGCGCAGCAGCGGCCTTCTCGGCCTCGCTTCGGCGTGCCTCGGCCTCGGCGAGGGCGCGCTGGGCAGCAGCGGACAGCGGTTTTGCTTCGTTTTCAGCCATTTTCGCGTACTATTTCAGTGTCTTCCACCGTCTTGCAGGAAACCCGCAGGCTCTCCATCTTATTGATTGCCTGCACAATTTGCGAGGTCTAGACGAAGGACACATGGCCAATTTCATCCGTACCGGAGCGTTGCTCGCCGGTCTCACCGCCCTCTTCATGGCCGTTGGCTACCTGCTCGGTGGCAATACCGGCATGATGATCGCCCTCGGCGTCGCGGTCGTGACCAACCTGTTCAGCTACTGGAACTCGGACAAGATGGTCCTGCGCATGCAGGGCGCGCACGAGGTCAGCCCCGAACAGGCACCCGATCTCTATCGCATGGTCGAGCAACTGGCGCAGAACGCCGGCCTGCCGATGCCAAAGGTCTACCTGATCGAAACCGACCAGCCGAATGCCTTCGCCACCGGCCGCAACCCGCAGAATGCGGCGGTCGCCGTGTCGGCGGGCCTGTTGCGGGCGCTGGAGCCGCGTGAAGTCGCGGCGGTGATCGCGCACGAACTGGCGCATGTCCGCAGCCGCGATACGCTCACCATGGCGATCACCGCGACCATTGCGGGCGCTATTTCCATGTTGGCCCAATTCGGCATGTTCTTTGGCGGCGGCAACCGCCGCGACAACCCGCTGGGCGGCATCGGCGCGCTGCTGATGATCATCCTCGCCCCGATGGCCGCGATGCTGGTGCAGATGGCGATCAGCCGCACCCGCGAATACGAGGCCGACAAGGACGGCGCCGAAATTTCCGGCGATCCGCTGGCGCTGGCCTCGGCGCTCGACAAGATTTCGCAATTCGCGCGCGGCACGGTGAATGTCGCAGCGGAACGCAATCCGGCGATGGCGCACCTCTACATCATCAACCCGCTGTCGGGCTCGCGGATGGATAACCTGTTCTCGACGCACCCCGACACGGCGAACCGCATCGCCCAGTTGCAGCAGATCGCCAGCGCGATGGGTGGCGGTGCGGGCGGCGGCACGTTCGAGCGCAACCCCTCCCCGAGTGACAGCGGCGCCACCTGGCGCGTGCCGTCGGCCGGCGGCGATGACGATCCGGGCCAGCGTGGCCCCTGGAGCTAGACAGTTTGACTCAATCTGAAGGTAGGGCGGGCCTGGCGCTCCGGCAGCGGAGCGCCACGCGTCTCGCAGACGTGCTTGCAGGCGGCGAATTCAGTCCATTCACCGCCGCCGAACTGGCCGACGGCCGCGATCGCGCGCTCGCCAACCGGCTGGTGACCACGGCGCTGCGCCGTCACGGCCACATCAACGCCATCATGGGGCACCTCCTCGAACGCGGCAAACCGAAGGGCTCCGGCAACTTCGAGGCGCATCTGAGGATCGGCCTCGCGCAACTGCTCTGGCTGCCCGAAATGGGCGATCACAGCGCCATCGATCTCGCCGTCGAGGCGCTCAAGCACGACAACCAGGGGCGCCGATATGCCCCGCTGATGAACGCCGCCCTGCGGCGGGCGCAGCGCGAAGCGGATTCCCTGCGTTCCGCGCCGGTCGAAATGCTGCTGCCGCTCGAACTGCAAAAGAAGTGGCAGAAGGTCTACGGGCGCGACACGGTCGTCGCGGCGACCGATAACCTCCTCGCCGGCGCCGCCCTCGATCTTACCCTGCGCGACGACGATCCGGCGCTGCTCGAAGCGCTCGGGGCGCGCCGCATCATGGCCGATACGGTGCGCATCGATGAGCGCGACCGCCCGGTCTCGGGCCTTCCTGGCTACGCCGAAGGCCGCTGGTGGGTGCAGGATGTGGCGGCCGCCATTCCGGCGCGCCTGCTCAACATCCCCACCGGCTCGCGTGTCGCCGATATCTGCGCCGCACCCGGCGGCAAGACGGCTCAGCTCATCAAGGCCGGGCACCGGGTCACCGCGCTCGACAACAACCCCACGCGCCTGCAGCGGCTGAGCGAAAACCTCGACCGGCTCGGCTATTCTGCCGAAATTGTTGAGGCTGACGCCGCCGCCTGGCGTCCTGCCGAGGGGTTCGACGGCATCCTTCTCGATGCGCCCTGTTCGGCGACCGGCACCTTCCGCCGCCACCCCGAAGTGCTCTGGCACCGTGGCGCGGCGCGTATTCTCAGCCGCGTCGAACTGCAGCGTACCCTGCTGTCCAACGCCGTTTCCTGCCTCAATCCGGGCGGAGTCCTCGTCTACTGCGTGTGCTCACTAGAGCGGGCCGAGGGCGAAGAGCAGGTCGCGTGGATGCGCGAGGCGCATCCGGACGTGGTGCTCGATCCCATCGCCGTCGAGGAACTGGCCCTCCTGCCGCAGGCCGTTGCGGCCGATGGTACGGTTCGCACCCATCCCGGCCTTGTCGTTCCTGGGGATAAGCAGGGGGCGCTGGATGGGTTCTTCGTTGCACGGTTTCGCCGTCCTTGAGAATGTAAGCGTCCGGACACCGGGCTTGGCAAAGGCCGCCGTGCACCCTATCAGGGCGGCTCGTCGGACAGGTAAAAGAGGCGTCCTTGGCTAATTCGATGCGGTTTCTCGCGCGGCGGACGCTGCAGTCCGCTGCCGACCACATCGTTACCAACCCGGTTGCGCGCTGGACCTGGACCGGCCCGTCCAACGACGAGCTGGTGGGCTCGCTCTCCGAGTTCCGGCCCTCCGACCGCGAAACCGTGCTCGAGATGATGCAGGGCCGATACCTGCTCGCCAGCCGGCTGATCGACACGCACGGCATTTCGCCGTTCTCGGTCGACGTCGCCCATGACGACTGGTTTGACGACCTGCATGCCTTCGCCTGGCTGCGCCATTTCCGCGATGCCCGCAGCGCCGAGGAGCGGCGCTTTGCCCGCACCCTGACGCTCGACTGGATCGGCCGCGAAGGCGCCTTCAGCCGCGAGACCTGGAGCCCGTCGCTGTGCGCGCGCCGCGTGCTCAACTGGCTGCGGCACTACAATATCCTGTTTGACGGCGCATCGCCGGAGCAGACGGCGACGATCATCCGCTCGCTCTCGACCCAGATCCAGTCGCTGAAGCTGCGCGGTCCGCTCGCCACCGATCCGGCCGACGGCCTGCTCGCGGCCATCGCGCTGGTCGGCGTATCGCTGTGCATGGATCACGGCGAGAACGAGATCGACAGCCGGCTGGCCAAGGTGCACCGCCTCGTCGCCCAGCAGATCGACGAAGACGGCCTGCATCGCAGCCGCTCGGCCAAGGTGCAGCTGCAGCTCCTCGTGGAACTCACCACCGTCCGCATTGGCCTGCGCGGTGGGCATGAACAGTATGGCAGCGAGTTTGCCGAGCTCCTCGAGCGCATGCACCGGGCGCTGGATGCGGTGTCGCTCGGCACCGGCGAGCCGGCCTCTTTCAACGGCACCGGCCAGCTGCCGCATGACATCATCGTGTCCGTACAGGCGCAGAGCCCGGCGCGCGCCCGCGCCACCTGCCGCGCCGGCGGCTATGGCCGGCTGGTGCTCGGCCCTTCCATTGTGGTGGCCGATTCCGGGCTGGTGCCGGAGCCGGCCTTTTCGGCCAACGCCCACGCCAGCGCGCTGGCCTTCGAGTTCAGCCACGGGCGCGATCTCGTCGTCGGCAACTGCGGCCCGGCGCCGATTGGGCTCGAAGCGAGCGCGGCGCTGTTCCGGCAGGGGATCGCGCACTCGGCCCCCACGATCAACGCACTCAGTGCGGCCCAGGTGGTCGCCCGCGGCCCGCTGGCGGGGCGCCTCGTGCCGATCGGCGACGCGCCTGAATTCACCGCCGACGATGCCGAGCATTCGCTGCTGCTGCGCACCCATGCCTACGAGGACCGCTTCGGCGTCACCATCGAGCGGCGGCTGACGCTGCTTGCCGAGGGCAAGACGCTGGTCGGGCAGGACCGGCTGGTCCACAAGCGCAACAATATCACCGGCGCCTGCGCCATCCGCTTCCATCTCGCGCATCAGACCGAAGTGGTCGATGCGGGCGATCACCTCCAGCTCCGGCTGCCGTCGGGGCAGGTCTGGACGTTCCTCTGGGAAGGTGCGGAATTGCGGATCGAGGACAGCGTGCGGCAATCCGCCTATTTCGGCTTCCACCGCACACGGCAACTGGTCCTCGACGTGCTTGCGGCCGACGCCAGCGAAGTCAGCTGGATTTTTACCCTCGACGAGGGCTGACAGCCCGCCGCCCCCGTGCTAGCGAGCCGCTAAATCCCACGACAGGCGGAGTATCGGCATGGCCGGCGGCAAGGACGTTCCCATCAAGCGCGCACTGCTTTCGGTCTTCGACAAGGCCGGCATGGCCGACTTTGCCCGCGGCCTCGCGGGGCTGGGCGTCGAGCTGGTCTCGACCGGCGGCACCTCGAGACTGATCGCCGATGCCGGTATCCCGGTGCGCGACATTTCCGATCTCACCGGCTTTCCCGAAATGATGGACGGAAGGGTGAAGACGCTTCACCCCAAGGTCCACGGCGGCCTCCTCGCCGTCCGCGACGACGCCGGGCACAAGGCCTCGATGGATGAGCATGACATCGGCGCGATCGATCTCGTCGTCGTCAACCTCTACCCGTTCGAGGCGACGATCGCGAAGAACGCCAGCTACGCCGAAACCATCGAGAACATCGATATCGGCGGGCCGGCGATGATCCGCTCCGCCGCCAAGAACCACGCCTATGTCACCGTCCTCGTCGACCCCAGCGACTACGCCCAGGTGCTCGAATCGATCCGTGCGACCGGCGGCGTCCCCTACGAACTGCGCCAGAAGTTCGCTGCCAAGGCCTATGCCCGCACCGCCGCCTATGACTCGGTCATCTCGGGCTGGTTCGCGAAAACCCTCGACTATCCCGAAATGCCGTACCGCTCCTTCGCCGGCTCCCTGAAGCAGGTGATGCGCTACGGCGAGAACCCGCACCAGTGGGCGGCCTTCTACGCCGGCGGCGATGCCCGTCCGGGTGTGGCCACCGCGACCCAGCTGCAGGGCAAGGAACTCAGCTACAACAACCTCAACGACACCGACGCCGCCATCGAACTCGTCTCCGAGTTCGATCCGCAGCAGGCCGCGGCCGTCGCCATCATCAAGCACGCCAACCCCTGCGGCTTCGCGCTCGGCGCGACGCTGACCGACGCCTACAAGCTGGCGCTCCGCACCGATCCGGTCAGCGCCTTTGGCGGTATCGTCGCGCTCAACCGCAAGCTCGACCGCGCCGTGGCCGAAGAGATGGTGAAGATCTTCACCGAGGTGATCGTCGCCCCCGCCGCCGATGACGACGCCATCGAGATCATCAAGTCCAAGAAGAACCTCCGCCTGCTCATCACCGGCGCCATGCCCGATCCGAAGGCC
>DAORUH010000122.1:0-8919 GCA_035433065.1 Devosia sp.
CAGCCGGATCTGGTTGGCGAGCAGGTCGCGATGCGGGTTTATTGCGACATCGCCGACATCGGCGAAGACGCCCGCCACGAGATAGGTCGCGCCGCGCCGCCCCATGCGCAGGCCCTCGGGGATCGCCTCGGCAACGCCGGTGCATTCGACGATGACATCGGCGCCGCGGCCGCCGGTCAATTCGCGCACCCGCGCCACCCGTTCCTCCGGCGTCGTCTCATCGACGTTGAACGTGTGGTCGGCCCCGAACTCGCGGGCGATGCCGAGCCGGAAGTTGGATTTGTCGAAGGCGATGATGCGGCCCGCGCCCATCAGGTGCGCTTTCAGCACATGCAGCATGCCCATCGGCCCCGTGCCCTGGATCACCACCGTGGCGCCCGAGCCAAAGCCCTCGCCGCTCATCGAGTAGAATTCCTTGGCCTTGTCGAGGTTGTAGGTGACCGCCATCAGCTCCGACATCACCGCGATTTCCTTGGGCAGGTCGTCGGGCACCTTGAACACGAAGGCGTCCTTGCGGACGTAGATGTAGTCGGCCCAGCCGCCCATCAGGTGCGGGGCATCGGCGCAGCTGAAGGCATTGCCATAGCCCTTGATGTTCTCGCACAGGGGGAAGCCAAAACTGTTCCGGCAATACCAGCACTTGCCGCACAGGATATCGGGGCACATCACCACGCGGTCGCCGACCGCAAGGCGCTGGCCGGTGTATTCGAGCCCGGTGGCGGCGTTCTTGCCGATCTCGGCGACGGTGCCGACGATCTCGTGGCCCGGCAGCAGCGGGAACGGGGTGTGCGACTCTGCGGGAGTGCCGGCATATTGCACCGTCTCGCCGCGATAGGTGTGCTTGTCGGTGCCGCAGATCCCGCACATTTCCATCTTGATGACGAGCGTGTCGTCATCGATCTGCGGATAGGGAAAGTGCTGCACTTCGAGTTTGCCGGGCGCCGTCATGACCCCGGCAGCTACGGTGTTGGGCCGCATCTGCTGTTCTCTCAAGACAGGGAAGGACCCGGCGACGTGCCGGTCCTCCTACCCTATCCGATTTTACGCAGCCGCCCAGCCGTCTCGGAACTCAGTCGGCGATAACCTCGAACAGCAGGCGCCGCACGTCGTCCTCATCGGCCCGCTCGAGCCCGGCGCGCAGGGCCGCCAGCGACATCGTGAGGTCGGTATCGAGCGGCGCGCCGAGGTGCGCGCGCATGATCTTCCTGTGGCTCGTCCGCTCCGAATGCGCCGGATCGTAGAACAGCTCCTCGTAAAGCTTTTCGGCGGGGCGGATGCCCGTCACCTCGATGGCGATATCGCCCTCGGGATTTCCCGCCGAGCGCACCGAGAGCCCGGCGAGGCGGATCATGTTCTCGGCCAGATCGCGGATTTTCACCGGCTGGCCCATGTCGAGCAGGAACAGATCGCCGCCCTGGCTGAGCGTCCCCGCCTGCACGATCAGTTCGGCCGCCTCGTGGATCGACATGAAATAGCGCGTCATGCGCTCGTCGGTCAGCGTCACCGGCCCGCCCGCCGCGATCTGCTCGCGAAACAGCGGCACGACCGAGCCGTTGGAGCCGAGCACATTGCCGAACCGCACCGCCGCAAACCGCTGCCCGTTGCGCTTCGCCTCCGGCCGGTCGCCGATTTCGCGCACGATCAGTTCGGCCCAGCGCTTGGTGGCGCCCATCACATTGGTCGGCCGCACCGCCTTGTCGGTCGAGATGAGGACGAAATCCTTCACCCCCCCGGCCAGCGCCGCCTCGGCGATGGTGCGGGTGCCGAACACGTTGTTGCGCACGCCTTCGAGCACATTGGCCTCGACCAGCGGCACATGCTTGTGCGCCGCCGCATGGAAGATCGCCTCGACCCCGTGCGTGGCGATGGCGCGCGCCACCAGCGGCCCGTCGGTCACCGAGCCGAGCACCGGCACCAGCGCAAACGTCGCGTCGGCCCCCAGCTGCCGCTCGATCTGGTAGAGCGCGAACTCGTTGGCCTCGAACAGCACCAGCTTCTTCGGCCGCCACGCCGCGATGATGCGGCACAGTTCCGAACCGATCGACCCGCCGGCGCCCGTCACCATGATGGTGCGGCCTTCGATCATCGGCCGGATCAGCGCCGGATCAGCCGGCACCGACGAGCGGCCGAGCAGGTCGTCGATATCGATCTCGCGCAGCTGGCTGACGAGATATTTGCCCGACGCGATCTCGCTGATCGCCGGCAGCGTCCGGATCTTCACCGGCAGGCGGTTGAGATCGGCGATGATCTGCTGGCGCCGCGCCGCATCGATCGAGGGGATGGAGAGGATCACCTCGCTGACCCCGAGGTCCTTGATCAGCCCGCCCAGCTCGGCCGGCGAATGGACGCGCAGGCCCACCACGTCGCGGCCCTGCAGCTGCGGGTCGTCATCGAGGAACCCCGCGACCAGCCCGCCGCCGCGCGTTCGCAGCGCCGTCGCCAGCTGCCGCCCGGCCTCGCCCGCGCCATAGATCAGCATGGTGACGGCCGACACCACCCGCTCGCGCGGCTCGAACAGCAGATATTTTGCCGCAAACCGCGACCCGCCCACAACGAGCGCCCCGAGCACGAAATAAAAGATCGGGATGGAGCGCGGCAAAACCCCGAACTTCGCCGCCTCGGCGATGAACAGCACGAACACCCAGGCGAGGGTGGCGAGCGCCATGGCGGAAAACACCGTCCACATGGCGCGATCGGGGAGATAGCGGATAACGGCGCGATACAGCCCGAACCGCAGGAACACCGGGATGGCGATCAGCGGCGCCATCACCATGAGCGCGATCTGCGCCATATTGGGCGAAAACGTGCCGCCGAGGCGCAGCTGATAGCTCAGCCACAGCACCGCCAGCAGCGCCACCGCGTCGAACACGGCGAGAATGACGCTCTTGCCCTGCCGCGGCAGCCCGTTGAGAATATTCCTGATGCGCCCCAGCATCCACACTGCCTTGCTCGTGAAAACGGCCGGCAGGCGTCGTGCGCCGCCGGGCTGCCCCGCAGGGCGGCTATTCCAAAGCGGATTGCGCCGCAAAGCGCAAGCGCCGCGGTGCCGCCCCCTGCCGCCCCAGCCTTCCCAATGCCGCAGTGCTGTGGCATCAGAGGCGGATTCGCGGGGAACAGGGTATCTCAATGACCACCAGGCTGCACCGGGGCGATCTGCCCGACCTTTCGCGCTATGGGCGCGAGGTGGCAATCGACACCGAAACCATGGGCCTCGACCCGCGCCGCGACCGGCTGTGCGTGGTGCAGCTGTCGCCCGGCGACGGCAGCGCCGATGTGGTCCAGATCCCGCAGGACGCACGCGAGGCCCCCAACCTCGTCAAGCTCCTGACCGATCCGAACGTCACCAAGATCTTCCACTATGCGCGCTTCGACATCGCGGTGCTCAAGCACCGCTTCGGCGTGGTGACGGGGCCGGTCTACTGCACCAAGATCGCCAGCAAGCTGGTTCGCACCTATACCGACCGGCACGGCCTCAAGGATCTGGTGCGCGAACTGCTCAACGTCGATCTCAGTAAGCAGCAGCAGAGCTCCGACTGGGGCGCCGAGAAGATTTCCGACGCGCAGCTCGATTATGCCGCCTCCGACGTGCTCTACCTGCACGATCTCAAGCGCCATCTCGACCGCATGCTGCGCCGCGAAGGCCGCACCGAGCTGGCCGACGCCTGCTTCAAGTTCCTGCCGACGCGCATCGAACTCGATCTGATGGGCTGGGCGGAAACCGACATCTTCGCGCACAGCTGATGACCAGCATCGCCGCCCGGACCGATACCGCCGATCAGAGGAGCGCCATCTACGCGGCGCTCGTCCGGCGGAACCGGCTGGTCGGCGTGCTCCGCATCGCGGTGCCGGCGGTCGGCGCCGTGCTGCTGGCGGGGCTGTTCCTGCAGATCTACATCGCCAATCTCGTGCCCGATTTCGGCTTCGCCAATATCTCGATCGACCGCGACAACCTCTTGGTCGAAGCCCCGGCCTACGAGGGCACCGGCGTCGATGGCAGCCGCTATTCCATGTCGGCGGAATCGGCGCGCGCCTCGATCACCAAGCCCGACCTCATCAACCTCACCGGCGCCGGTTTCACGCTGAAACAGCCGGACGGCAGCGCCTTCTCGGCCCGTGCCGAAAAGGCGACGCTGACCGTGTCGAACCAGCTCGTCATCGCCGACGGACCGACGGCGGTGCGCGGCGACAGCGGCCTCACCGGCACCGTCGACAACGCCGCGGTGGATGTGCTGGGCGAAAAGCTGGTCGCGGGCAAGACCAACCTGTCGTTCAACGGCGAAACCACGCTCGTTTCCGACACCATGAGCTTTGACGGCAAGACCAAGACCTGGGTGTTTTCCAACCCCACGCTGGTGTTCAATGCAACGCCCGGCGAGAGCGACTATGCCGCCGGCACGACCGGCGAGACGGAAGCGGAGACCAAGCCATGAGACGCGCGTCTCTCCTCGCTCTTACCCTTGTGCTTCTCGCCGCGCCCGCGCTGGCGCAGGAAAACCCGGTCAAGGTCACGGCCAATACCTTCACCGTCAACGAAGCCAAGTCCTCGGCCACGTTTTCGGGCAATGTCGTCGTGGTGCGCGACGACCTCACGGTCTGGGCCGACGAGGTCAACGTCACCTACGCCGCGGGCGGCACCTCGACCATCAAGTCGCTGACCGCGGTGGGCCATGTACGGCTGAAAACCTCGGAACAGGACGCCACCGGCGACCGCGCCACGTTCAACCCCACGAGCCAGGTGCTGCGGCTGAGCGGTAACGTCACCGTCGTCAACACGTCGGGCACGCTCAAGGGCCCCGAACTGACGCTCAATCTCGCCGAAGGCACGACGACGTTCTCGTCGCCCAAGGGCGGCCGCGTTACCGGCGTCTTCAAGACCGAATGAACGAACAGCGCAGCGCCAGACGTGTCGATCAAACCGGGTGGCTGGTGGCGCTTGGCGTCGCCAAGAGCTTTGGCAAGAAGACCGTGGTGCGCGACGTGTCGATCGCGGTTCGGCGCGGCGAGGCGGTGGGCCTGCTCGGGCCCAACGGCGCCGGCAAGACCACGGTGTTCTCCATCATCATGGGGCTGATCAAGCCCGATGGCGGCAAGGTACTGCTCGACGGGCGCGAGATCACCCGGCTGCCGATGTTCCAGCGGGGCCGGCTCGGCATCGGCTATCTGCCGCAGGAAAGCTCGATCTTCCGCGGCCTCAGCGTGCGCGACAACATCCTCGCCGTGCTCGAAGGGCACGTGCCCTCGGCCGCCGAACGCAAGCGCCGGCTGGATGAACTGCTCACCGAATTCGGCATTGCGCATCTCGCCAAGTCCAACGCGCTGGCGCTGTCGGGCGGCGAGCGGCGGCGGCTCGAAATCGCCCGCGCCATTGCCGCCGATCCGGTGTTCATGCTGCTCGACGAGCCGTTCGCCGGCGTCGATCCCATCGCTGTGGCCGAAGTAAAGGCGCTGGTCCGCGCCCTGACGCAGCGCGGCATCGGCGTGCTCATCACCGACCATTCGGTGCGCGAAACGCTCAGCCTCGTGGATCGCGCCTACCTGATCTATGGCGGGCAGGTGATGATCCAGGGCAAGCCCGAAACCATCGCCGCCGACCCCGACGCGCGACGCGTCTATCTGGGCGACACGTTCGAAGTATAGCGGTCGAACGGAAGTTCGTGCGGCTGCTGTAGCGGCACGAATACCTTTTCTGTACAGTAATCGCGCGCCCGCCAGCGCGGGCGTATTTTTGTCCGTTCAGGGAAGGCATTGCCCATGTTCGCCAGAAAGACGCTCCTTGCTGGAGTGATAGCAGTCGCGGCCTCCGGCATCGCAGGGACGGCGCTCGCGGCGTCGGCTGTCACCACCTCGCCGCTCAATGTCCGCTCCGGCCCGGGGACCGCCTACGATGTCATCGATACGCTGAGGCGCGGTGAGCGCGTCGAAACCCGCGGCTGCCGCGGCGGCTGGTGCTTCGTCCGCCAGTCAGGCCCCGATGGCTTCGTGTCCTCGCGCTATCTCGAGTTCCAGAGCACAAGGCCCGGCCGCGACCCGTGGGACGATTGGGGACCGTGGGGCGATCCGTGGGGCCCGTGGGACGATTGGGGCGGCCCGTGGCCATGGTAGGCGGCGCGCCGTCCTCCCTGTGTCGGTTGTTCGCTCCGCGCTTTGCAGGCGCGCGCGCGGCAATCTCCGTTGGAACCGTTTCGGTCCGGCACTGGTCAGTGCCGCAGCGATTGTCGGCCCTTCCCGGCCCCGGTCGCAACCGAACTCCTTGAAGAGGTCACATCCATGTTTTTCAAACGAACGATCCTCGCTGGAGCTCTTGCTCTCGCTGCCGCCGGCGTGACAGGAGCCGCCCTTGCCGCGTCCGCGGTGGCAACGACACCGGTCAATGTCCGCAGTGGTCCGGGCACGAGCTATTCCGTCATCGATACCCTGCGCCGAGGCGAACGCGTCGAGGTCGCGGGATGCCTCAGCGGCTGGTGCTTCGTCAGCTCGCGCTATACCGACGGCTTCGTGTCGGCGCGCTACCTCGAGCGGCGGGCCGGCAGCCCGTCGATCAACTTCTCCATCAACTTCGGCACCTTCCCGGGTCCGCGCCCGCCGCGCCCGGGCATAAGGCCGCCGCGTCCGGGCTCGCCCAGCTTTGGCTGGCCGGTTCCGGGTCCTGGCTGGCCCGGACCCTGGATTCCCCGCTGATTTTTCTGACCGATACCTGCGACGCCCGGGCCACCGGGCGTCTTCCGCTTCGCCTCGGATAGCGGCATGTTGCCGCGCTTGGCACACTTCTTGCTACTCGCCCCTGATCGTGCAACTGTCCGGCCGCTTGTGTGACCGGGGACTTTCATGGGTTTGACGCCGCGGATCGAGGTTCGGCAAAGCCAGAACCTGACGCTGACGCCACAGCTGATGCAGTCGATAAAGCTGCTGCAGCTCAGCCATCTCGAACTCAACGCCTTTGTTGAAGCCGAACTGCTGCGCAACCCGCTGCTGGAGCGCGAGGATGGCCCCGAGGCCCCGGTGGAGGGCGAGGTCGAAGCGCCGGAGCCCGCCCCCGGGCTCAGCGCCTACGAGGATACGGTCGATCACGGCGATCGCATCCAGTCGGCAGACTCGATTGCCGAGGGCTATGACACCGAACTCGAGAACGTCTTTCCCGAACAGGCGGCGCAGGACGCCAGCGTTGAGCGCTGGGACGAGCGCAGCGGCGGCGGCAACGGCGACGGCGAGGCCCGCGACATCGACCAGTTCGTCGCGGCCCGGCCGACCCTCAGCGAACACCTGTGGGAGCAGATCGGCCTGCTGCTGACCGATCCGGCGGAGCGCATGATCGCGCGCTTCCTCGTCGATGGGCTCAACGAGGCCGGGTACCTGACGATCGAACTGTCCGCCGTGGCAGAGCAACTCGGCGCGCCGCCGGCCACAATCCTGCAGGTGCTCGCGAAGCTGCAGACCTGCGACCCGATCGGGGTGTTTGCACGCGACGTGAAGGAATGCCTCGCCATCCAGCTGCGCGAGGCCAACCGCTACGATCCGCTGATGGAGCGGCTGCTCGACAACCTCGATCTCCTCGCTGCCCATGACATGCAGGCGCTGAGCCGCGCCGTGGGCGCCGAGCGCGAAGACCTCATCGACATGCTGGCGGAGCTGAAACAGCTCGATCCCAAGCCCGGCCGCGCCTTCGAGGCCGGTCCCGTCGAGGCCGTGGTGCCCGATGTGTTCGTGCGTGAAAGCGCCAATGGCGGCTGGGCGATCGAGCTCAACCCCGACACGCTGCCGCGCGTTCTCGTCAACCGCATCTATTACGCCAGCGTCACCAGGAAGGCGCGCGACGCCACCGAAAAGACCTTCCTCAGCGATTGCCTCGCCACTGCCAACTGGCTGACCAAGAGCCTCGACCAGCGGGCCCAGACCATCGTCAAGGTCGCGGCCGAGATCGTGAAGCAGCAGGACGGCTTTCTCGTGCACGGCGTCACCCACCTGCGGCCGATGACGCTGAAGATCGTCGCCGACGCCATCGAAATGCATGAGTCGACGGTGAGCCGCGTCACCTCCAACAAGTACCTGTCGACGCCGCGCGGCCTGTTCGAGATGAAGTACTTCTTCACCACCGCGCTGCAATCCTCGACCGGCGAGGCCGATCACTCGGCGGAATCGGTGCGGCACCGCATCCGCCAGCTGGTCGAGGCAGAAGCCCCGGCGGCGATCCTCTCCGACGATACAATCGCCGAAATGCTGCAGAAGGAACAAGGGATCGAGGTGGCGCGCCGCACCGTCGCCAAATATCGCGAGGGGATGAACATCCCCTCCTCGGTGATCCGCCGGCGCCAGAAGCGGGCCATGGCCGCAGCGCTCTGAGCCGGGAGTCGCGAGCGAAGGCTAGGCGCTTCGCACGAAATTGTCATCCGTTGAAAACGGGTCCTGTGGCACGTTCCCGATTGCCCCCGCCGCATTGGGGGGACTAGACTCGTCCTGTCCTGCTCCCCATCTCGGTAGCAGGCGGGCGCTCCGCGGCTCGCCGCGGCCTCTCAAAGGGGAAGCACATGGCCCTTCGTATCTCAGGCAAGAATATGGACGTTGGCGAGTCGCTGCGCGGCTCGGCCCAGACCCGTTTCGAGAACGCGGTCCGAAAGTACTTCGATGGCGGCTATTCCGGCCACCTGACGCTCGAACCCGAGGGATCGGGATTTTCGGCGCTCTGCCTCATGCATCTCGACACCGGGGCGATCCTGCAATCCACCGCGTTCGGCAGCGATGCCATCGCCGCATACGAAACGATGGCGGACACCATCGAAAAGCGCTTGCGGCGCTACAACCAGCGGCTGAAGACCCGCCGGCGGCATTCGGGCGCCCCGGCACGCGAAGCGTCCGCCGAAGCCCCTGCTCTCACGGACAGCGACGAGTTCGAGGGCGATCTCGCCCCGCCCGTAGTTGCCGAGA
>DAORUH010000123.1:0-8908 GCA_035433065.1 Devosia sp.
CAGGAGCGGGCCGCCGCACCTGAGCGGCCATGTCGGGTATCGCACCGAGCATGGACCTACCGCTAAAGACCGATCGCGCACGGGCGGGACGGAGTAGTCCCACGCCTACCTTGCCGGATCTACCGGCTCTCTCGGGACCAAAGTCCCGCCCAGCGCCGCATCAACGGCGCAAGACTGCCAGAATACCCCGGGAGCAATGGCTCGCCGGGCCAAAGGTGTTCCTGGCCTCCGTGGCCCGCGGCCCACCAGTAGACTTCATGGTGAGCTTGTCGAACCACGAGGGCGTGGCGCCGAACTCCGCCCCCGAACGTGTACATCCGCCCCCGCCATCCCTATATTGCCCACGAGAACAAACAGAGATTCGTCAAGCTGGAGCAGCGGCCGCGATTCCTCCGCCTCCCTTGCCCCCAGGAACCCATGTCAGCACCGATCGACCGCTTCGAGCGCCCCGCTGCAGGCGCCATTACCGGCCAGTTCGGCCGGACCGCGCCGGACTACCTCAAGGGCCTCAACCCTGAGCAGCGCGACGCGGTCGAATCCATCGAAGGCCCCCTGCTCGTCCTCGCCGGCGCCGGGACCGGCAAGACGCGCGTGCTGACCACCCGCATCGCCCACATCCTCGCCACCCGCCGCGCCCGTGGCGCCGAAATCCTCGCGGTGACCTTTACCAACAAGGCGGCGCGCGAAATGCGTGAGCGGATCGGCTCGCTCGTTGGCGCGACGGTCGAGGGCATGCCGTGGCTCGGCACGTTTCACTCGATCGGCGCCCGCATCCTGCGCCGTCACGCCGAACTCGTCGGGCTGAAGTCCGACTTCACCATCCTCGATGTCGACGATCAGGTGCGCCTCATCAAGCAACTGCTCGAAGTCGAGAACATCGATGAGAAGCGCTGGCCGGCGCGGCAGTTCGCCGGGATGATGGACAACTGGAAGAACCGCGGCATCCTGCCCAAGGATGTCTCGCCCGCCGATGCCGCGGGCTTTGCGAACGGCCGTGGCCAAAAACTCTACCAGCAGTATCAGGACCGGCTGAAGGTGCTGAACGCCGTCGATTTCGGCGACCTTCTCCTCGAAAACATCCGCCTCTTCCGCGAACAGCCCGGCGTCCTCGCCGAGTACCACGACCGCTTCCGTTACATCCTCGTCGACGAATATCAGGACAGCAACGTCGCCCAGTACCTGTGGCTGCGCCTGCTCGCCGCCGGGAGCGATCCGAGCAAGGCCAATGTCTGCGTGGTCGGTGACGACGACCAGTCGATCTACGGCTGGCGCGGCGCCGAGGTCGACAACATCCTGCGCTTCGAGAAGGATTTTCCGGGCGCCAAGGTGATCCGGCTCGAGCGCAACTATCGCTCGACCAGCAACATCCTCAGCGCCGCCTCCCACCTCATCGCCCACAATGAAAGCCGGCTCGGCAAGACGCTGCAGACCGATGTCGGCGAACAGGGCGAAAAGATCGGCGTCACCTCCGTGTGGGACAGCGAGGAGGAAGCCCGTCTCGTCGGTGAGGAGATCGAGCAGTTCCAGCGCCAGGGCGAAAGCCTCAACTCAATGGCGATCCTGGTGCGCGCCTCGCATCAGATGCGCGCCTTTGAAGAGCGCTTCATCACGCTGGGCGTGAACTATCGCGTCATCGGCGGCCCGCGCTTCTACGAGCGCAAGGAAGTGCGCGACGCCCTCGCGTACCTCCGCATCATCGCCAATTCGTCCGACACGCTGGCCTTCGAGCGCATCATCAACGTGCCCAAGCGCGGCATCGGCGATACGACGATGAAAACGCTCTACGACACGGCGCGGCACCTCAACGCGCCGCTGCTGGCCGCCACCCGCTCGCTGCTCGAAACCGAAGAGCTGAAGCCGAAGATGCGCACCGTGCTGCGCGACTTCATCGCCCAGATCGACAACTGGAGCGAACGCGCCCGCACCATCCCGCACGCAGAACTGGCCCAGCAGGTGCTGGACGAAAGCGGCTACACCGAGATGTGGCAGAACGACAAAGCACCCGACAGCCCGGGCCGGCTCGAAAACCTCAAGGAACTCGTCAACTCGATGGGCGAGTTCGAAACGCTCGGCGGTTTCCTCGAACACATCTCGCTGGTGATGGACCGAGATTCGAGCGAAGCCGACGACGCCGTCTCGATCATGACGCTGCACTCGGCCAAGGGGCTCGAGTTCAACACCGTGTTCCTCCCCGGCTGGGAGGAAGGTCTCTTCCCCAGCCAGCGCACCCTCGACGAGAGCGGCCGCGCCGGCCTCGAAGAGGAACGCCGCCTCGCCTATGTCGGCCTCACCCGCGCCCGCAAGCGCCTGCGTCTCTCCGTAGCGCAGAACCGGCGGGTGCGCGGCCTCTGGCAATCCGCCATCCCATCGCGCTTCCTCGACGAACTCCCGCCCGACGCCGTCGAGGTGAAGGACACCGGCTCGTCATACGGCGGCTATGGCTACGGCGGGCGCAGCTCGAACCGCTACGATGCGTCCGACGCCTTCGACTCTCTCTACGAGACCCCCGGCTGGAAACGCGCCCGCGAACAGGCCGGCAACCGCCGCAGCGGCGGCCCGCTCACCATCGACGGCGATCTCGTCGCCCGCTCCACCGACGATGGCCGCGGCTCTGCCTACGCCCCCGGCGAACGCGTCTTCCACTTGAAATTCGGATACGGCCGCATCGAGAACATCGAAGGCAACAAGCTGACCATCGAGTTCGACAAAGCCGGCCGCAAGAAAGTGCTCGACAGTTTTGTGCAGAAGCCCTGACGCCCGCCGTGCGGGCTCGCCGCCTAACCCGGCGTCGGCGGAGTGACTTCCTTCTGCCGGCGCCGCTCAAGCCCGAGCCGGTACTCGCGCCAGATGATGAACAGCCCTGCGCTGACCACGATGGTCCCGCCGATCAGCGTGTGCCAGGTGGGGATGTCGTTGAACAGGAAATAGCCGACCACGATCGCGAGTAGCAGCGAGGTGTAGTCGAACGGCGCGATCACTGACACATCGGCGTGGCGATAGGCCTCGGTCATCAGGATCTGGCCAATTCCGCCCAGCATGCCCGCAGAAATCAGCATCACCCACTGCTCAGTCGTGGGCATCACCCATCCGAAGGGAGCCGTCAGCGCCCCCGCAATGCTGCACACGATCGAGAAATAGAGAACGATGGTCGCCGAGCGCTCGGTCGTCACAAGGTGGCGCACATGCATGGCCGCGAAGGCCCCTATCACGCAGGACATGAGCGAGGCCAGCACGCCGACGGTCAGGCTGCTGATCTCGCCCGAGGGCGTGGTGAACACGGTCAGCCGGGGCCAGGAGATGACCACCACGCCGATCAGGCCGACCAGCACCGCACTCCAGCGGTGAATCCGCACGTCTTCCTTTAGGAACACCGCGCCGAAGATGACGATCAGAAGCGGCATCGCATAGCCGAGCGCCACCGTCTCGGGCAGCGGCAGGTTGATCAGCGCCACGAAGTTGAGCGTCATGCCACCGACCCCGACGAGGCCGCGCCAGACATGTCCCATCGGATTTTTGGTCTTCAGTCCCAGCGACAACTCGCCCCGGTAGGCGAGAAAGATCAGGATCGGCAGGATGGCGACGAAGGAGCGGAAGAAAACCAGTTGGCCGGGCGGGAACCCCTGCGGAATCTTCAGGAGCGTCGACATGCCCAGAAAGACGCAGACGGACACAACCTTCAGCCCTATCCCCAGCACCGGATTGTGGTGACGGGACACCGGTAAGGCAGAGTCGGGCACGGAACGAACCAGGAGCGTGAGCGGCGGATGAGCGCCACTCTTCGGGAAAGCGTGAGGATTTAGCAAGGCTTAGTTTGGCGGTTCCGGCATTGACTCGCGCACCCGCCGTCGCCAGAACGCGCTTATGGCCTCACTTGTCACCACCGAAGTTGTCCCCCTCACCCACGATCAGGCGCACGCTCTGGTCGATGCAGTCATGGAGCGCGACGATCTTGCCGTCACCGCCACGGCTTTTGAGGATCAGGAGACGGGGGCGTGGGTGTTCGAAGCAACGTGTGAAGGCGACGCCGACCTTGAATCATTCTCCGAGCTGGCGCGACTGACTCTCGGCACGGAAATTGGTTTCTCGTCTCAGACGATCGACCCGAGCGTCAACTGGGTTGCGAAATCACTTGAAGGCCTGAAGCCGGTGACCGCCGGTGGGTTCTACGTCCACGGTAGCCACGACACGGCGCACCCCGCCGGAGTGACCCCGATCCGCATCGATGCCGCGCAGGCGTTCGGCACCGGCCACCATGAGACGACGTCCGGCTGCCTCGAGGCGCTCGACACGCTGATGCGCCGCCGCCGGTTCCGCAATCCGATCGACGTCGGCACCGGCACCGGCGTGCTTGCCATCGCCATCGCCAAGCGTCTGCGCGTTCCGGTGCTCGCGACCGATATCGATCCGATCGCGGTCAGGACCACCATCGACAATGCCCGGGACAACGAAACCGGCCCGCTCATCCGCTCGATCGTGGCCACCGGGCTCGACCACAACGAGATTCACTGGCGCGCGCCGTACGATCTCATCGTCGCCAACATTCTTGCCGGCCCGCTGATCGAGCTCGCCCCCAGCATGGGCTACATTGCCCAGAAGGGGGCGGTGATCGTCCTGTCCGGCCTGCTCGAAACGCAGGCGGGGCGGGTTCAGACCGCATATGCCCGCGCCGGCATGGTGCAGCGCAGGCGGCTCGTGCGGGGCGAGTGGGCGACGCTGGTGCTGGAAAAGCTCTAGGGCAAAAACAAAGTCCCCGGCCTTGCGGTCCGGGGACAGGCAGTCGCTTTGGAGGCGAATAGGATCAGTTCGGGCGCTTGGTGAACGCGCCGAGAAGCTGGTGCTCATGGCGAGCGGAAATACGACGGGTCGCTTCCCGGCCGCGCGCGTCGATCACGGCGCCAAGTGCCTTGCGGTAGTCGTTCTTGCTCTCCGGCATCTTCAGTCTCCTGCTCGAGTCGCGGCGCAACTGGCGCCGCAGTTCACATATGTTGTTGCGCAACGGCCGGTTAGGCCCGTTTCCGAAAGGCAGCCATTCACGTGCTGCACACCGGGTTAAGCGCGAATGAATTGGTTAACGCCGCGTCTTGTCCTCGATGGCATGATCGCGCCGATAGGCGTCCACATAGCGCTGGGCCTGCCGGGCGCGTCCTTCGACGATGGCATCGACGAAGCGGCGAAACACTGTCTTCGGATCGGTCATTGTCATTCTCCGGCGGCTTATGGCGTCGGGCGTCTGAACCGCACATGAACGCCATTTCCCGCCCTCTACATGTTGGGTGCCGCACCCTGCTCTGGTAGTCTCGCGCGCCGCAGACGAGCCATTCCACCTTTGCAGAGCCACTCATGCCGAACGCTTTCGCCCCCGCCAAATACCAGACCTTCGACATCCGGACGTCGCCCAAGACCGTCGCCCCGCGTCTCAAGGCGCTGCGCGAACAGATCGCGGCGGCCGGCCTCGACGCCTTCCTGATCCCGCGCGCGGACGCGCATCGCGGCGAGTCGGTGCCGCCGGGTGAGGCGCGGCTTGCGTACATGACAAGCTTTACGGGCTCTGCCGGCATCGCGATCGTCGGCCTCAAGAGGGCCGGGCTGTTCGTCGACAGCCGCTACACGCTGCAGGCGCCGGCGGAAACCGACGCGAAAAAGATCACGGTGGTCGAAACCGGCCAGGCTGCGCTCTCGGCCCGGATGGGCGACTTTGTCGAGAAGGGCGGCCGGATCGGGTATGACCCGTGGCTGCACACGCCGGGCGAGATCAAGGACCTTGGCGAGAAGCTCGCCGGCCGGGCGACGCTGGTCCCGAGCGAAAACCTCGTGGACCGCATCTGGCCGGACCGGCCGGCAGCGCCCGTCTCCCCGATCGACTTCCTCGGCGACAACCGCGCAGGCCGCTCGCCGGCCGACAAGCTTAAGGAACTGCGCGCGGCGCTCGCCGCCGACAATGCCGACGCCGTCGTCCTGACGCTGCCCGAGTCGATCTGCTGGCTGTTCAACATGCGCGGCCGCGACGTGCCGAACACCCCGTTCGTGCTCGGCTTCGCCGTTGTGCCGAAATCGGGTAAGCCGATTTTTTATACCAGCCGCAAGAAGATAGGCCCGGAATTGAAGAAGGGGCTCGAAGGCGTCGCGGGGGTAAAGGACGCCGCTGGGCTCGTCGCCGAGTTGCAGAAGCTTGGCGCGGCCGGCAAGCGTGTGATGATCGACCCGGCCACCGTGCCGGTTGCCGTTGTTGACGCCATCCGCAGCGCCGGCGAGCCGACCATCATCGAACGGCGCGACCCGGTCCTGCTGCCCAAGGCGCGCAAGAACGAGGTCGAGCTGTCCGGCATGCGCGAGGCGCACCGCATCGACGGCATCGCCATGGCGAGGTTCCTCTGCTGGTTCGACCGTGAGGCGCCGACAGGTACACTCGACGAAATCGGCATCGCCACGGCGCTCGAAAGCTTTCGGCGCGAGGACGAAAATATCGCCGACATCAGTTTTGACACGATCTCGGGTGCCGGGCCGAACGGCGCTATCGTCCACTACCGGGTGAACAGCAAGACGAACCGGCGGCTGAAGCCCGGCGAACTCATGCTGCTCGATTCCGGCGCGCAGTACCTCATGGGCACGACCGACATCACCCGCACCATTGCGAGCGGCAAGACCACCGCCGAGCAGCGCGACCGCTTTACCCGGGTGCTGAAGGGCATGATGGCCATCTCGACCGTCCGCTTCCCCAAGGGCACGTCCGGCGCGCAGATCGACGTGCTGGCGCGGCAGTTCCTGTGGCAGGACGGGGTGACCTACAACCACGGCACCGGCCATGGTGTTGGCCACTTCCTCGGCGTGCACGAGGGACCGACGGGCATTGCGCCGCGCTACACCATGCCGCTCGAGGCGGGGATGATCATCTCCAACGAGCCGGGCTACTACAAGGAAGGCGCCTACGGCATCCGGGTGGAGAACCTGATCGCCGTGCAGGAAAGCAAGGTCGGCGGCGGCAAGTATCTCGAGTTCGAGACGCTGACGCTCTGCCCCATCGACCTGCGGCTGGTCGAGCCAAAGCTGTTGACCGAGGCCGAACGCGACTGGCTCAATGCCTATCACAAGCGCGTCTGGCGCGAGATCGGCCCGGCCGTCACCGGCGAGGTGAAGGCGTGGCTGAAAGAAGCGACGCGGGCGATCTGATGTCCTACGTCCCCCAGGGATCGTATTGGAGGAGCCAGCTGAGCATCCAGTTGGCTTCGCCGCCGGTTGAGGTGACGTCGTCGACCTTCCAGCCGTCGCCCTCCTTGACCAGCGACAGGCTGAGCAGGGTTGGCTGATCGAAGTTGTGGAAGCCGACGGTCACCAGCGCCTTGTTGCCCACGATCAGCGGTTCGCTGATCGTGACTTCGAGGAGCAGGCCGTGATCGGCATCGATGAAGGGGTTGAAGCTGGCCGCCGTTGACGCGGCCGGCGAACCCGGCGCGTAGGCGTCGACCGTCATGCCGGTGTCGGCCTGCTCGACAAACAGCTGCTTCAGCCGTTCCGAGTAGAACTGGTCGAGATCGGTCTGCTGCTGGCCGTTGAGATATGGCTGGTAGATGGCATCGACGAGCGACCTGGGGTCGTCGAAGGCGAGCGCCACTGTGGGCGCGAGGAGCACCGCGAGTGCTCCGGCAAGTATCGAAAAGCGCATGTGTCTGCCCACCGCTTCCTGAACAAACCGGTGGGTAACAGCGGCGTGAGGCGCGAAGGCGGCTCCAATACGCACGAAATACGGCGGCCCGGCCTTCGAGCGGGAATGTTGCATCTCTGCTACGGACAAAGGGGCTAGTTGAGGAGCGGATCGGCCGCCAGCAGTTCGCTCAGCCGCCAGCCATTCTCGCCGATCGACTCGATGTCATCGATCTTCCAGCCATCGGTCCGGCGGATGAGTTCGAAATGCAGTTCGTGCGGCGCGCCCATGTTGCTGAACGAGACGGCGACGATGGCCGCGTCGCCATTGACCACCGGATCGGCGATGACGAGATCGGTGATATCGTAGTCCTGCGCGTCGATGATCGGATCGAAATCGAGGATGGGCACCTCGCTCGCTTCCGACTTGGCCGACATCTCGTCCCAAAGCTGCTTCAGCGTAGGGGAAAAGATTTCGGTCGGATCGTCGGGGAACGGCTGATCCTCATGCAGGTAGGGGACGTAGGCGAACTCGATCAGCGCCTTCGGATTGTCGAAGACCGGCGCGGCGAGCGCCGGGACGATCCACCCCAGCACGATCATCGCAACCACCAGTGCCCTGCCCATCGCGCCCTCCTCCGTTCACCCCGTCAATTGAACCAGAATACGTAACCCATCCACTGGTCGCCGAAGACCCGGTTCGCGGCGGCAAAGGATTCCGCCGAGGCGACCGGTCCGTCCTTGAGGAACGGCAGCGCATCATAACCCTGAATCAGCATGACGAGATCAAATCGCTGCGCGCCGTTGAACCAGGCGTTGAGATCGAACCCCTGCTTGAACCGCCAGTGCGGCACGAGCAGCTTTCCGGCGAGCACGTCATCGGCCACGTCGAGCGTCTCGCGCCAGGCCGCCACGACCTCATCTGTGACCCTGCCCTCGGGCACGATCGAGGTCTGCCGGGGGCTGGGGACGAGTTCGCGATTGTCGTCGGTTTCGGCGAGGATCGCGTCCCAGTTGGCGCGCGACAGGGCTGTGACCTTCTGCAGCCGCTTCAGCACCCCGGCGAGCCGGTGCGGCTCGGCCACCGGCCAGTTGATGGTGTGGATCGCCGCCACGGCATCGGCGATCGCGGTGTCGGTCGATGGGTCCATCACCAGCGTGCCGCCGGTCCCATAGTCCTGCATCGGCAGCCCGGCCTTCGGGAAGAAGCGGTGGAAGGCGACGTTGAAGAACGTCTCGAAATCGTGGGCGAGGAGGAAATCGGCCTGCG
>DAORUH010000124.1:0-8790 GCA_035433065.1 Devosia sp.
CATCGTCTTCATGGCGTTGCGTTCGAGCCCGTCCTGCGAGCCGCACAGGTCGCAGGGGATGATCGGGAACGCCATGTGCTCGGCGAACCGCGCGAGGTCTGGCTCGGCGCAATAGATCAGCGGCCGCAGCACTTCGACGTCGCCGTCGTCGTTCATCAGCCGCGGCGGCATGGCCGCAAGCCGCCCGCCATGGAACATGTTCATGAAGAACGTTTCGAGGCTGTCCTCGCGATGGTGTCCCAGCACCAGCGCCGAACACCCCTCCTCCCGGGCAATCCGGTAGAGATGACCCCGCCTCAGCCGCGAGCACAGCGAGCAGTAGGTCGCTCCCTGCGGCAGCTTGTCGGTCACGATCGAATAGGTGTCCTTGTACTCGATCCGGTGCGCGATCCCGTGCCGGTTCAGCCAGTCCGGCAGGACGTGCTTGGGAAAGTTCGGCTGGCCCTGGTCGAGATTGCAGGCCAGCAGGTCCACCGGCAGCAGACCGCGCCACTTGAGGTCGAGCAGCAGCGCCAGCATCCCGTAGCTGTCCTTGCCGCCCGACAGCGCCACGAGCCACCGCTCCCCGGGCCGGGCCATGGCGAACTTGTCGATCGCCTCGCGGGTCAGCCGGATCAGGCGCTTGCGCAGCTTGTTGAACTCGACCGACCGCGGCGCCTCGGCAAACATCGGATGCGTGCCCGAGTTATCCTCGGTCGCGTCTTCGATTGTATGCTGGGGGGCAAACTCGTTCATGGCGCGTGATACCGCGTCGGATTACCGAACCGCAAGGTGATTACATCGCCGTAAGGATGCCGCAGTTTCCTTGCTGTTCAACGTTTGCGTCAGTTACATGACGCCAGTTTAGGCACGGCGAGGAGTCCTTCGTGTTCAAATCGTTTTTTCCCAACCCGAGGATTTTCTTCCCCGCCGCGCTCTTATGGGTGGCGTTCTGCATGCTGGTCTGGTTCACCATCGGGCCGGTACTCGAGCAGTATCTGAGCCTAGGGCGCTGGCTCGGCATCCAGCCGACCGAGGCCAACCCCGAGCCGTTCTTTTCGCCGCAGAAGGTCTGGCTCTACCAGTACATCATCGTCACCGGCTACCTGTTCTGCGTCCCCTGGTACTTCTGGGGCGATAACCGGCGCTGGTTCTGGTGGTCGGTGGTTGGCAGCGTGACGATCATCGAGGTCGTCTATTTCAACGTCCAGATCAGCGCCTGGCTGAATGACTGGTACGGGACCTTCTACAACCTCATCCAGACTGCCCTGACGACGCCGAACACCGTTACGCTCGACCAGTTCCTGGGCGAGATCGTCACCGTCGCCTACGTGCTCATTCCCAACATCACGGTGTTGGTGCTCAACGCCTTCTTCATCGCCCACTTCCTCTTCCGCTGGCGCCGGGCGATGACCTTCTACTACATGAGCCACTGGCAGTTGTTGCGCCAGATCGAAGGCGCCAGTCAGCGTATCCAGGAAGACACGCAGCGCCTCGCCAGCATCGTTGAGGGCCTCGCGGTTTCTCTCGTTGCGTCGGTGATGACGCTGATCGTGTTCCTGCCGCTGCTCTGGGAACTCAGCCAGCACATCACCGAACTGCCCTTCTTCGGCGCGGTACAGGGCAGCCTCGTCTGGGTGGCGCTGGTGTCGTCCGCCTTCGGCACCGTGCTGCTGGCGCTGGTCGGCATTCGCCTTCCAGGCCTCGAATTCCACAACCAGCGCGTTGAGGCGGCGCTGCGCAAGGAACTCGTCTACGGCGAGGATCGGCCCGCGAGCGCGCAGCCGCCCAAGGTCCGCGACCTGTTCGTACACATGCAGGAAAACTACTTCCGCCTCTACCGGGAGTACCTCTACTTCAACGTCGCTCGCTACGCGTACCTGCAGGGCGCGAACTTCGTCCCCCTCATCGCCATGGGCCCCTCGATCGTCACCGGCGCGCTGACCCTGGGCATGTTCCAGCAGGTCAACAACGCCTTCAGCCAGGTCGAGGACTCGTTCAAATTCCTCGCCAGCTCGTGGACTACGATCATTTCGCTGATCTCGGTCTACAAGCGCCTCCGCGCCTTCGAGGCCAGCATCCCGGCCGACTCGGTCTACGGCGTCGACTACGACGATCCGCGCTACCTCAATAGCTGGAAGCCGGACGCCCCGATGCTGCCGGCGGAACCGGCAACGTTCTGATCGAACCGAAAGGGCCGCCCACCGGGCGGCCCTTTTCTCTTGAAGCTGCAGGCGCTCTCGGGTCTCGCCGACGGTCGTACGCCCAAACGAAAGGGCCGCCCATTGGGCGGCCCTTTGAATTCTGCGGTTGGTATAGAACCGATCAGCGCGAATAGAATTCGACGACCAGGTTCGGTTCCATCTGCACCGGGTACGGCACGTCCGACAGGGCCGGCACGCGGACATAGGTCGCGGTCAGCTTGTTGTGGTCGACCTCGACATACTCCGGCACGTCGCGCTCAGCGAGCTGCACGGCCTCGAGCACGATACCGAGCTGCTTGGACTTGTCCTTGACCTCGATCTTGTCGCCAACCTTCACCTGGTACGAGGCGATGTTGACCTTCTTGCCGTTCACGGTCACGTGGCCGTGCGACACGAACTGACGGGCCGCGAACACGGTCGGCACGAACTTGGCGCGGTAGACGATCGCGTCGAGACGGCTCTCGAGCAGGCCGATCAGGCGCTCGCCGGTGTCACCCTTCACGCGGGCGGCCTCGACATAGAGCTTGTGGAAAGCCTTCTCGGTGATCGAACCGTAGTAGCCCTTCAGTTTCTGCTTGGCGCGCAGCTGCAGGCCGTAGTCCGAGGTCTTGCCCTTGCGGCGCTGGCCGTGCTGGCCGGGGCCATAGGCACGGGCGTTCAGCGGGGACTTCGGACGGCCCCAGAGGTTCTCGCCAAGACGACGATCAATCTTGTGTTTGACAGAATTGCGCTTCGACATCGCGTGTCCTTGTAGAAAGTTAAAATGGGACCGCGCCCTCCTCTGCCACCCTTGCGAGTGACCGACAGACCTCGAAAATTCGATGATCCCGGGTGCGCCTGACGGACCATATGGCCCAAGAGGTGGCCGGGACATAGAACCCGAGACCTCCGGAGTCAAGCGCCGCCTAGCCTTCCACCATCTTGCGGTCGATGGCTTTCTGGCTCCGGAGACCGGAAAACGTCTGGCTCCAGATGCCCGCAACCGCCATCGTCGCGGCGCCGCCGAACACGACCGCAGCCTGCGCCCCGATGAAGGTGGCCATCACACCGGCGCGGAACTCGCCTAACTCATTGGAAGCGCCGATGAAAACCGAATTCACTGCGTTGACCCGGCCGCGCACCGTGTCCGGGGTCCAGAGCTGCATGATGGTCTCGCGGATCGACACCGACACCATGTCGCAGGCCCCCAGCAGCGCCAGCAGGGGAATCGACAGCCAGACGCTCGTCGAAAGCCCGAAGCAGAGGGTGAAGAAGCCGAACGCCGCGACGAACACGAACAGGATGATTCCCGCGTTGTCGCGTATCGGAAAGCGCGCCAGCCACAACGCCATGGCAATGGCCCCAATCCCCGGCGCCGCGCGGAGAAGACCCAGTCCCCACGGCCCGACATCAAGGATGTCGCGGGCAAAGACCGGCATCAGCGCCACCGCGCCGCCCATCAGCACCGCGAACAGATCGAGCGAGATCGCGCCCAGCACGACGTTGCCCAGCCCGTAGAGCAGGCCGCCGGCCACCGGTCCGAGGATTGAAGCCAGCTGCCAGGCGGTGGCATTCATCGACACGGCATTGCTCAGGGCCTCGGGTGGCACGAGGTTCGGTGCAAGCGATGCACCGGCCGGGCCGATGAAGGCGCGGGCGGTACCGAGCGTCACGATCAGCGCAAAGATCGGCCAGATATGGCGATCGCCCGATATCGCGATGGTCAGCAGCCCAATGGCGGCGGCCAGTTCGACCATCATGCAGATGAAGATGATCCGACGGCGCGGAAAGCGGTCCGCGACCAGCCCCGTCACCAGCACCAGGGACAACGCCGGCAGGAAATGGGCGAGCCCCACGAGCCCGAGGAAGAGCGGGTTGCGGGTGTCGTCGTAGATCTGCCACCCGATGGCCACCGACATGATCTGGGCCGCGAAGCTGGCGCAGAGCGTCGTGATCCAGAAGAACCGGAACGATGGAATCCCGAAGGCGAGAATCGGGCGATTGTCGGGATCAGCAACGGAAGTGCCCATGACGCTACGGCTTCTCGTCCCCTGGCTTGCGGCTCTCGGCAACCCGCTCATGCACGCGGTCGATCGAGGAAATGACGCCGCGGAAGGTCCGGATTTCCTGAGATGACATGCCCGCGCGGGTGAACACGGCCCGCAGATTGTTGATCATCGCTGGCCGCTTGCCCTCGGTCTTGAAGAAGCCCGTGCGATCGAGCGTCGTCTCAAGCTGACCGAACAGGCCCAGCAGTTCGTCCCGCGGCGCGGGCTCCTCGAGGCCGCCGGAGAACGGCAGGTCCGTCCCCAGCTCGGACTGCCGGCGCCACTCGTAGGACATCAGCAGGACCGCCTGCGCGATGTTGAGGGAGGCGAAAGCTGGTTCGACCGGCAGCGTTACGATCGACTCCGCGAGCGCTACTTCGTCGTTGTCGAGACCCCACTTCTCGCGGCCAAACAGCAGCCCCGCGCCCCGCCCCGCGCTGATATGCGAATTGAGCCGTCGCGCCGATTCCTCGGGGCCGACGACCTCCTTCTGGATGTCGCGGCGGCGGGCGGTGGTAGCGTGAACGAGCGACAGGTCGGCGATCGCCTCTTCGACGGTGTCGAAGACTCGGACGCGCTCGATGACGTGGTCGGCGCGCGAGGCCGCGGCGATAGCACGCTCGTTCGGCCAGCCGTCGCGGGGGTTGACGACGCGCAGGTCCCATAGCCCGAAATTGGCCATGGCGCGCGCCGCCGTGCCGATGTTCTCGCCCAGCTGCGGCTCGCACAGGATCACCGCCGGCGAAGGGCGAAGTTCAATTTGAAGAGATGTGTCTGTCCCAGCCATGTCGGCGGCGACTTACGGCGCAACCGGCGCAAAGATCAAGCGCCTCACGCGACCATATGGCGGTTGAGGTCCCTGACCTTGTCGTCACGGCGCCATTCGCGGTCGAGGATGGCGAAGTGCAGTTCCTCGTCCCAGTCGCCCTGGAACAGCGCGTGCTCGCGATAATGGGCCTCAAGCCGCATGCCGAGCGTCTTGAGCAGCCGGGCGGACCGCCGATTTTCTGCACCACAGCGGGCAAAGATCCGATGGAAGCCATGGTGATCGAAGCCATAGTCAAGCAGCGAACGGACCGCCTCCGCGGCATAGCCCTGCCGCCGGTAAAGCGGATTGAAGGCGAAGCGCAGCTCGGCCTGGGCAGCGGTCGCGTCGGTCCAGCGGAGTGAAACCTGTCCGAGCAGCACACCGTCGCTCCTGCGCACCACCGCGAAGCTCAGAGCATCGCCGGGCCGGTGCAGGCGGCGCTGCGTGCGCATCGCGTCAAGCGCGTCTTCGATTTCCAGCCGATCGCGCGCCTTCCAGTCGAGGTAGCGCTGCACTTCGGGCAGACTGTAGTAGCCGGCTACGCCCTCGATATCGGATCTCTCGAAATATCGCAGGACCAGTCGGTCGGTCTCGGCAGGCAGTTCAGTCGAGGTCATCGCCACAACATCCTTCCTTCAAGCCCAGTATGGTACTAGCCAACCAACGTGCCCCTAGTATGACCGTTCCTGTACCGAGGGTGGAAATCATTCCTCGGGGTGCATCGCTCCGGTCAACCTTGCGTCCCCGGCTGGGTCATGAGAGCGTTTCCCTATGGCGGACACGCACCGACCCGTCGTTGATCTATCGACCACCTGCGCCTGCGGAGTTGTAACGCTTGCGGTGCGGGGGCCGGTGTATTCCATGTTCATGTGCGCCTGCGAGGATTGCCAGAAGGCCAGCGGCACGGGCCACTCGGCGGTCTTCACCGTCGATCCGTCGTCACTCACGATTTCCGGCGAAACGAGGAGCTTCGACCGGATCGCGGCGTCGGGGGCGACGTTCACGCGCACCTTCTGCCCTTCATGCGGCACGCCATTGTTTGGCCGCTCCAGCCGGAGCGATCGCGCGGTGATGATCCCGGCCGGACTCTTCGGGGGCGCGGCGGCTGAGTGGTATAGGCCGAGGCATCTGTTCTTTGCGCGCAGCCATCGCGACTGGGACGAACTGGGGGCCGGCCTGCCCCGCCACGATACCTACCCCCAACGCGCCGGAGGCTGACATGTCCATCGCGACCGACGAACTCGCGCACCGTGTCCGGGGCTTGCTCGGTGACCGGCCGGGCGTGACCGAAAAAAAGATGTTCGGCGGATATGGCTTCATGCTGAACGGCAACATGGTGTGCGGGGCGATGTCGACCGGTTATCTCCTGTTGCGTGTCGGTGCCGAACTACATGCTGAGGCGATTCGGCGCCCAGGTGCACAGACCATGCATCACGGCGGGCGGGATATGATCGGGTTCGTCGAGGTGACGGACGATATCGAAGACGATGACAACCTCCGCGGCTGGGTCGAATTTGCCTGGAACTTCGTCAAGGCGCTGCCGCCGAAGCCCGAGAAGGCGCCCGCTAAAGCGCCGAAAAGACCAGCGAAGCGTTGACGCCGCCGAAACCGAACGAATTCGACAGTGCGTGACGGATTGCCTTGTGCTTCGCCACTTTCGGAACGAGGTCGAACTGCTCGCCGACGTCCGGCTCATCCAGGTTGAGCGTCGGCGGCAGAACCCCGGTGCGCAGCGCCTGCACGGCGTACAGTGCCTCGATGGCACCTGCCGAGCCGAGCAGGTGCCCGGTGGACGACTTGGTGGAGGAAATTGCGAGGTCCTTGCCGCGATTGGTGAAGACCCCGCTGATCGCGGCGATTTCGGCCGCATCGCCAACCGCCGTCGAGGTCGCGTGCGCATTGATGTAGTCGATGTCGCCGGGCGACAGGCCCGCCATCTTCAGCGCCTTGCCCATCGACACCTGCGCCCCGGCGCCGGTCGGATCGCCTGCGGTGAGGTGATAGGCGTCGCCCGACGTGCCGTAGCCCGCAATGACCGCCAGCGGCGTCGCGCCACGGGCCAGCGCATGGCTCAGCCGCTCGATGACGAGGATAGCCGAGCCTTCCGCCGGAACGAACCCGTCGCGGGCCTTGTCGAATGGCCGTGAGGCGGCGGTAGGATTGTCGTTGTTGCCCGTCGAAAGCGCCCGAGCAGCACCGAACCCGCCGACCGACAGGATATCGATCGAACCTTCGGCACCGCCAACAACCGCGACGTCAGCCTCGCCGGTGCGGATGAGCCGCATGCCGTCGCCGATGGCCTGCGCCGACGCAGCGCAGGCGGTGACCGGCGTCCCCATCGGGCCCTTGAAACCGTAGCGAATGGAAATCCAGCCGGCCGCCAGGTTGGCGAGGAAGCTCGGCAGCGCGAAGGGAGAAACGCGGCGCGGCCCCTTGTCCACGATGGTGATGACCGTTTCGGCCATGATCGGCGAGCCGCCGACCCCGGTGCCGATGATGACGGCGGTCGCCTGCCTGTCCGCCTCGGTCTGCGGCGCCCAGCCGGATTGCGCGATGGCCTCGGTCGCGGCGCCGAGTGCGTAGCGGATAAAGTAATCGGTCTTCCGGACGTCCTTGCTGTCCATGAAATCGAGCGGATCGAACCCGTGCGCGTCGTCCGCCTTGTCGGGGACGAGACCGGCGATCCGGGAGGAGAAGGCGCTGGTGTCGAACCGTGTGTTCGGAACGATGCCGCTACGGCCGGCCGTCAGGCGTTCCCAGTTCACACCGACGCCAACGCCAAGCGGGCTCACGGCCCCCATGCCGGTGACGACGATCGGATCTGCCTCGTTGGCCATTCATGGTCTCCGTATCAATGCGGGCATGTGCCCTAAGTCATTTGTCAAACGCGTGCGAGGCGCTTCAGAACGTCGAGCGTCGCTTCGAAGCCTTCGCCGAGCAGGCCGCGCATTTCGTCCTGCGCCTCCCGCCAGGCCGGGAGCAGCTCCTGCATGAGGCTGCTGCCGCTCGGTGTCATCGTGCAGAGGCGGCCGTTGCCGCGCTCCGCCGCATGCGACTCGATCAACCCCATGGCTTCGAGCCGGTCGAGATTGCGCGTCAGGGTGGTGCGATCGAAGCCGCGGGATTCGGCAAGCTCGCTCACCGTGCGCCCGCCCATATCGCGGATCGCCGCCAGAAGCGAAAGCTGCGTCGAGGTCACACCGTAGCTGCGCAGATGCCGGTCGTAGCGCCGGGTGATGGCGCGGGCCGCCATCCGGCTGTTGGTGACCATGCACTGGGTGAAATCGTCGAGCATGCGCGCCGCTTACACCGTGTATATGCACAGTGTCAATAATCGGTTCAGCCTGCGCCTTTTCTGCCGCCGGATTCATGGTATAGGCGACGCCACAAACAGCCCACCAGCAGGAGCGGACATGTCGAAGATCAAAGTCGCCAACCCCGTAGTCGATATCGACGGCGACGAGATGACCCGGATTATTTGGCAGGCGATCAAGGACAAGCTGATCCTTCCCTATGTCGATGTCCCGCTCGAATACTACGATCTCAGCGTCGAGAACCGCGACGCCACCAATGACCAGGTGACGATCGACGCCGCCAACGCCACCAAGAAGCACGGCGTTGCCGTCAAGTGCGCGACCATCACCCCCGATGAGGCGCGCGTCGAGGAGTTCAAGCTCAAGAAGATGTGGAAGTCGCCCAACGGCACGATCCGCAACATCCTCGGCGGCGTGATCTTCCGCGAGCCGATCATCTGCAAGAACGTGCCGCGCCT
>DAORUH010000125.1:0-8724 GCA_035433065.1 Devosia sp.
CAGATGGTGGCGATGGGACGGGCGCTGATGAGCCAGCCGCGCCTCTTGATGCTGGACGAGCCCTCGGCGGGGCTCAGCCCGCGCTACGTCATCGAGATTTTCGAGCAGATCGTGAAGGTCAACAAGGCCGGAGTCGGCATCCTCATGGTCGAGCAGAATGCGCGGCAGGCGCTGGCCTTCGCGTCGCGCGGCTTCGTGCTCGCCAACGGGCAGAACCGGTTTACCGGTACGGGACCGGAGCTGATCGCGGACCCTGAAGTGGCCCGCAGCTTCCTCGGCGGTGGGGAGCCAAAGCATTGAACGAGCTGGTCTTCTTCTTCAACACCGTGATCGTTTCGGGCATCGTGCTCGGTTCGATCTACGCCATCGGTGCCATCGGCATCACGCTGATCTTCGGCATCCTGCGCTTCGCCCACTTCGCGCATGGCGACATGATGACGATGGGCGGGTTCATCTCGCTGCTGCTGGTGTGGGGGCTGACGGCGCTGGGGATTTCCACCGCGCCGTACATTCCCACCGGCTTTGCCGTGCTGCCGGTCGCCATGGTGATCGCCGCCGTCATCGCGCTCGGCATCGACCGCTGGTTCTACGCGCCGCTGCGCAAGCGCGGCGCCAAGCCCGTGACGCTGCTGATCGCCTCGATCGGCGTGACCATGATCATCCAGGGCATCATCCGGCTGTTCTTCGGCACCGGCACCTACAATTTCTTCGAGACCGAGCCCAAGATGCTGATCCGCATCCCGGTGCCGCTCGAGGGCGTGACGCGCACCATCAACTTTACCCAGCCGCAACTGCTGATGATCCTCATCACCATCGTCGCGGTGCTGGTGCTGCACTTCTTTCTCACCCGCACGCGGCTGGGCAAGGCGATGCGCGCCATGTCGGACAACGCCGACCTGGCGATGGTTTCGGGCATCAACACCAAGCTCGTGGTGCGCGTGACCTGGATCGTCGGCGGGGCACTGGCCTGCCTTGCGGGCACAATGCTGGCGCTCGACGTGCAGCTGAAGCCCGACCTCGCGTTCAACATCATCCTGCCGATCTTTGCGGCGGCGATCGTTGGCGGGCTGGGGCAGGCTTATGGCGCGATCGCCGGCGGCTTCCTCATCGGCTTTGCCGAGACGCTCGCCATCTTCAACTGGGCGGTGCTGCTCAGGCCTTTCAAGGACAACCTGCCCTTCACGCTGCCCAATGATCTCTCGATCGTGCCGACCGAGTACAAGCTGACGGTGGCCTTCGTGATCCTCGTGATCGTGCTGCTGATCCGGCCCACCGGCATCTTCAAAGGGGCCTCGACATGATCCGGCGCTCCCTGTTCCTGTTCATGGCGCTGTTTGCGCTGTTCGCGGTCGCCGGCTGGGTGCTGGGCGCCGCCAATATCTCGCTGCTGCTGGTGCAGAGTTTTGCCATGGCGCTGATGGCGCTGGGGCTCAACATCCAGTGGGGCTATGGCGGGCTGTTCAACTTCGGCATCATGGGTTTTGTGATGCTGGGCGGCTTTGCCGTCACCTTCATTTCGTACCCGATCAACCCGGCCTTCTGGGGCTCGGAGGGGCCGGCCATGCTGGCCCGCGCCGTGCTCGCCTTCGCGGCGGGCATGCTGCTGGTGGTGGGCGCGCGGAATGCCGACCGGGTGGGCATTCGCGGGCGCTGGAAGACGGTGCTGACCGTCGTCGCGTGGATTGTCGCCTACATCGTCTATCGCAGCCAGATCGACCCGGCGGCGCGCTATATCGAGGAGGCCGGCGGCGGCTGGGTCGGCGGGCTGGGGCTGCATCCGGTGCTTGGCTGGATCTTCGGCGGCGTGCTGGCCGCCGGTGTTGCCTACATCATCGGCCGCATCTGCCTCGGGCTCAGGACCGATTATCTTGCCATCGCGACGATCGGCATTTCCGAGATCGTGCGGGCGCTGCTCAAGAACATGGACTGGCTGACGCGCGGCACGCTGACCGTTTCGCCGATCCCGTGGCCGACGCCGCTGCCGCAGGCCTTCCAGGCGCAGGGCGTGTCGATCAACGACAGTTTTGTCTACGCGCGGCTGGGGTTTCTGGCGCTGGTCGTGGTCACCCTGGCGATCGCGTTCTTCCTGATCCAGCGGGCCTATGGCGGGCCGTGGGGCCGCATGATGCGCGCCATCCGCGACAACTATATCGCCGCCTCCTCGATGGGGAAAAACGTCAAGGCGCGGCAGCTCGAGATTTTCATTCTCGGCTCGGTGCTGATGGGGATCGGCGGCGCCATCATGGTGTCGTTCTCCCAGATCTACGATCCGGGAGCCTACCAGCCGATCAACCACACGTTCCTCATCTGGGTGATGGTGATCGTGGGCGGGGCGGGCAACAACTGGGGCGCGGTTTTTGGCGCGCTGCTGCTGTACCTGTGCTGGATGATCTCCGACCCCATCGCGCAGGCGGTGTTCGGCACCATCAGCCAGTGGACCGACAGCTGGGGCTGGGGTGCGATCCCCGACATCCAGTCGCGCGCCAGCCAGATGCGCGTGCTGGTGCTCGGCCTCGTCATCACCGTGGCGCTGCGGTTCGCGCCGCGCGGGCTGATCCCCGAAGTGGTGAAGCGCGAGACCTGATCTGTCCGGATTTGGACAAGGCTCTTGTGAGGGGTCCGGATTTGGACTATATCCGGGTCTGGATATGGAGCAGCCCATGAGCGGACTTGCCGAACGTCACCAGTCGCAGTTCATCCCGGCGGGGCCCGAGCGACTCGATGCCGGGCGCTTTGCGCCGGAAAACCGGCGGCGGCTGAGCGCGCCGGCGCTGCGCACCTTCCTCGCCATCGCCGACCTGTGGGGGCTCAACGAAGAGCAGCGGCGGCTGGTTCTGGGCTATCCGTCGCGCTCGACCTTTCACAACTGGGCGAAGCTTTCGCGCGAGGGCGGGCAGTTCACGCTCGATGTCGATACGCTGGTGCGGATTTCGGCGGTGCTGGGCATCCATCAGGCGCTCGGCGTGCTGATGGCCGATGATGCGGCGGGCGTGGCGTGGCTGCGCGGCCCGCACGACGCGCCGCTGTTCGGCGGCCAGCCGCCGCTGGCGCTCGTCACGTCGGGTGCGCAGGACGGGCTGCTCGCCGTGCGGCGGTTCCTCGATGCGGCGCGGGGCGGGCTCTACATGGCACCCAACGCGGTCGATGCGGCCTTTGTGCCCTATGCCGACAGCGAGATCGTCTTTCGCTGATGCGGGTTGAGGCGCCCTATCCGAGCTTTCGGCTGATTCCGTCCCGGTTTCCGCCCATCGGCCTGTTCGACACGGTCGCCCGCGCCGCCGACCTCGAGGCGGTGATGGAATTGGCCGGCTGGACCAATGACCGGCTCGTCGCCGGGCGTATCGACCGGCTGCCGCGCAGCGAGTGGGTCTTCGGGCGGCCCAATGCGAGCGTCGTCATGGCGGCGTTCCTGCACGCCGCGCCGGAGGGCGGGCGCTTCAACGGGCCAGACCTCGGGGCGTGGTATGCCGCGGCCGATATCGTGACCGCGGCGGCGGAAGTGGGCCATCACCTCAGGCGCGAGACGGTGGCGCGGGGCGTGCCGTCGATGGCGCGCGCCTATCGCACCTACACCGCGCGGCTGGCGGGCGCATACGAAGACATCCGCGGCACCCATCCTGAAGCGCATGCACCGGACGAGTATGCGGCAGGGCAGGCGCTGGGGGAGAGCGAGCGGGCCGCGGGCGGCGACGGGTTTGTCTATGACAGCGTGCGGCACGCGGGCGGCAGCAATGTCGTCGCCTACCGGCCGGGCAAGGTGCTGGAGGTGACGCAGGCGCAGCACTTCGAGATCACCGTTTTCGCCGGTGAGCGCCGGATCGAGGTCGCGGCGCTGCCGGAAAAATGAAAGGCCCGGGATCGCTCCCGGGCCTCTTTTGGTTTGGCAGGCCGGTGCTTACTTCACCGGGCCCTTCTCGACGAAGGCACCGTTTTCCCACACGACTTCCACGATGATGCCGTTGACGTCGCCCGCGGCGTCAAAATCGAGCGGGCCGCCGGCGCCGTCATAGTCGATGTCGGTGCCGGCCTTCAGCAGCTCGACCGCCTTGGTCCACTCGCCGGGGATGACCTTCTCGCCCGGAGGGCCGGCCACTTCGCGCAGCGCGGCGCTGAGACCTTCGCGGTCCGCCTTGCCGTTCTTCTGGATGGCGAGGGCGAGGAGGAAGGCCGCGTCATACGCCTGCGGGGCGTAGGTGGCGGCCGGGTCCTGGCCGGCTTCGGTGGCGAGCTTGGCATAGGCGTCGGCCGAGGCACCGGCATAGGCGCCGGCGCGGGTGGCGACGAAGTTCGGCACGTTGGCGCCCGCGAGGGCGTCGCCGATCATGCCGTCGCCGCCGAAGAAGGTGGTGAACTCGCCGCCTTCATTGGCCTGCTGCAGGATGGTGAGGCCCGAACCCGAGATGTAGGCGAGGACGACGAGGTTCTGCGAACCCGACGCGGCCAGCTGGCCGAGTTCGGCGCGGTAGTCGGCCTTGCCGTCTTCGTGGGCGATATTGGCCGACACGGTGCCGCCGTTCTTGACGAACTGCTCGGCGAACACGTCGGCGAGGCCCTTGCCGTAGTCGTTGTTCACATAGGTGAGCGCGACGTCCTTGATGCCCTTCGAGGTCAGCAGGTCGGCGAGCTTCACGCCCTGGAACGCGTCCGACGGGGTGGTGCGGAACACCAGGTCCTTGTCGTCGAGCGTGGTCAGCGCCGGGGCGGAGGCCGACGGCGAGATCATGACGACATTGCCCGGAATGGCGGCGGCAGTGGCCGCGCCGATCGTGGCGCCGGTGCAGAACGCGCCGACCATCGCCGTCACCTGATCGGTATTGACGAGCTTGTCGGCGGCAGGGCCGGCGACCGAAGGATCGCAGGCGGAGTCGCCGGTGACGGTGACGATCTTGCCGCCGTCGAGGAGGCCGCCCTGGGCATTGACGTGATCGAAGGCGAGCTGCGCGCCGGCGACGATCGGCGGCGCAAGGCTTTCGATCGGACCGGTCAGGTCGCCAAGGATGCCGAGCTTCACGTCCGCGGCGAGCGCCGGAACGGCCAGGCCGAGCACCGAGGCGGCGACGGCCAGGCTGAGAATGGTCTTGTTCATGGATGTCCCTCTGCAATGATCTCACCGCTCCGCACCCGTTCAGTTGCGGGTGTTCGAAAGCGATGCGACAAACAACGGGGGCGCCGGAAAAGCGCCCCGCTGCGGGCGATATTGCATATTTCGGGGAAGGGAGTCATCCGGATTTGATCGATCGGTCAAATCCTGACCGAGGTTGCTTAACCGCCCGCCCGTTCTATATTCGCAGCCGCCCGATGCGTTCCAAAAACCACCACTCGCTGTTCCCAAGGCGGCTCGCCGCGACCCTGCTGGCATTGACCATTGCCGGTACGGGTGCGCTCGCTCAGGAGGCCACACCGCCAGCAGAAGCTGCGCCCGAGGCCGCGGCGCCGGTGGAGGCTGCGCCGCCACCGCCCTGCGGCACCAAGCCGATCACCATGGCGCGCCTGCAGTGGCCGAGCGCCGCGCTGCTCGCCGCGATTCACGCGGATGTCCTCAAGACCGCCTTCAACTGTGACGTGCGGCTGCAGGAGGGCGACATGGCGACCATCGGCGCATCGATGGGCGGCACTGGCCAGCCCGCCGTCGCGCCGGAGATGTGGATCAGCCGGATCTCGGAAATCTGGAATGCCGCGATCAAGGCGCAGGAAGTGCGCCAGGCCGGGACCAGCTATGCCGAGCAGGTGTTCGAGGGCTGGTTCGTGCCCGCCTATGCGGCCGAGCGCTGGCCGGAGATCACCACCATCGAGGGCCTCAAGGCGCGCGCCGCAGAAATGGGCGGCAGGGCGAAACCGAAGTTCCTCAGCTGTCCGCTCGACTGGGGCTGCAACATCGTCAACCGCAACATGCTGCGCGCCAATGGGCTGGACCAGGTGTTCGACGTCATCGAACCGGCCAACCGGTTCGAGCTCGACACGCTGATCGCCGAAGCGGTGGGGCGGAACGAGGCCATCGTCTTTTACTACTGGCAGCCCAACGCCGTGCTGTCGCAGTTCGCCTTCCGCGAGATCGCGCTGGCGGCTTACAACAAGGACAACTTCCTGTGCATGGGGCGGACGGCCTGCGCCGCGCCGCTGCCCACCGGGTTCGCGCCCGATCCGGTGATCACCGCGCTGGCCGAGTGGGTCTATGTCGATGCCCCGCAGGTTGCCGCCTACTTCCAGCGCGCCAAGATGCCGTTCGCCGAAATGAACACCATGCTGCAGCAGCTGACCGAGCCCGGCGCCACCGTCGAGAGCATCGCAGCGCGCTTCATTGCCGAAAAGGGTGAGGTGTGGCGGCCGTGGGCGGGGCTTTCGGCCACCGCGCCGGAGGGCGCCGCCGCCGATGCGCCCGCTCAGGACGCCGCCCCGGCAAAGCGGCAACCCGCCAGCAACCCGGCGCCGGAGCCGCCCGCGGCGACCCCGCCAGCCGAACCGCCGCAGAGCCTCACCTGACCGCAATCGGACCCGCGCCTTTCGTTCAGGTTGCGTCCCGTTCCGCCACATGGATATAAAGGCCGGTCAATTGGGCCGTGCACGGGAGTAACGCCTTGGAACTGAAGCGGATCAACGATCGCGTCAGCGTCTCGCCGCAAATCCGGCCCGAAGACATTGCGGCCATCAAGGCCGCCGGTTTCACCACCGTCGTCAACAACCGGCCGGACGGCGAAGCGCCGGACCAGCCGAGCAGCGAGGAGATTCGCGCCGCGGTGGAAGCGGCCGGCCTCAAATACGTGACCATTCCACTCGGCCGCGAGGGCGTTTCGCCCGACATGGTCGAGGAGACGAGAAAGGTGCTCGAGGGGAGCGCCGGTCCTGTCTTCTGCTACTGCCGGTCGGGCACCCGCTCGACGACGCTGTGGGCGCTGTCCCAGGCGGGCAAGTTGCCAGCGGACGAGATCATCGCGGCGGCGGGTCAGGCTGGCTACGATGTCAGCCATCTCGCCGGGCATCTGAGCCAGAACTAACGACCACATCCTTGGCCGTGCGCGGCTGAGATTGCCTTTTTGCGCCTGCCTTTTCACGCCGGGACTCCCCTCATGTCGATCAAGAAGATCCTCGTCGCCAACCGCAGCGAAATCGCCATCCGCGTGTTTCGCGCCGCCAATGAGCTCGGGCTCAAGACGGTCGCCTGCTATGCCGAAGAGGACAAGCTGGCGCTGCACCGTTTCAAGGCCGACGAGGCCTACCTGATCGGCAAGGGCAAGGGCCCGGTCGAAGCGTATCTGCAGATCGACGAATACATCCGCGTCGCCCGCATTTCCGGCGCCGACGCCATCCACCCCGGCTACGGCCTCCTGTCGGAGAGCCCGGAATTCGCCGAGGCCTGCGAGGCCGCAGGCATCACCTTCATCGGCCCGCGGCCGCAGACGATGCGCGACCTCGGCAACAAGGTCGCCGCGCGCAACATGGCGATTGCCAACAAGGTGCCGGTTGTGCCGGCCACCGACGCGCTGCCGGAGGATCTCGATGAGGTGGCCAAGATGGCCGCCGAGATCGGCTATCCGCTGATGCTGAAGGCCAGCTGGGGCGGCGGCGGACGCGGCATGCGCCGCATCATGGACGAAAAGTCCCTTCGCCACGAAGTCTCCGAGGGCAAGCGCGAAGCCAAGGCCGCCTTCGGCAAGGACGAGATGTATCTCGAAAAGCTGATCGAGCGCGCCCGGCACGTCGAGGTGCAGCTCGTCGGCGACGACCACGGCAACCTCGTGCACCTGTTCGAGCGCGATTGCTCGGTGCAGCGGCGCAACCAGAAGGTGGTCGAGCGCGCCCCCGCGCCCTACCTTTCCGACGCCGTGCGCGCCGAACTGTGCGAAGCCGCGATGCGGCTCGGCCGCGCCGCCAACTATCGCGGCGCCGGCACGGTCGAGTTCCTGCTCGATGCCGATACCGACAAGTTCTACTTCATCGAAGTGAACCCCCGCATCCAGGTGGAGCATACCGTCACCGAGGCGGTGACCGGCATCGACATCGTCAAGGCGCAGATCCGCCTGCTCGAAGGCGAGGTGATCGGCACCGAGGCATCGGGCGTGCCGAAGCAGGAAGACATCAAGCTCAACGGCAACGCCATCCAGTGCCGGATCACCACCGAAGACCCGGAAGAGAATTTTATCCCGGACTACGGCCGCATCACCGCCTATCGCGAAGCGACCGGCTTTGGCGTGCGGCTCGACGGCGGTACCGCCTATTCGGGTGCCATCATCACCCGCTACTACGACCCGCTGCTGGAAAAGATCACCTGCTGGGCGCCGACGCCCGAGGAAGCCATCGCCCGCATGCACCGCGCGCTGCGCGAGTTCCGCATCCGCGGCGTTTCAACGAACCTCGCGTTCCTCGAAAACATCATCACGCATCCGGATTTCATCGAGAACCGCTACACCACGCGCTTCATCGATACGACGCCGGCGCTGTTCAACATCCGCCGCCGGCAGGACCGCGCGACGAAGCTCCTCACCTACATCGCCGACGTGACGGTCAACGGGCACCCCGAAGTGCGCGACCGTCCGCGCCCGCCGGCCGACGCTGCCGCGCCGCTGGTGCCCGAATACGCGCCGCTGCATTCGTCCGACGGCACGCGGCAGATACTGGAGCGCGAGGGCCCACGCGGGCTCGCCAACTGGCTGAAGTCGCAAAAGAAGGTGCTGTTCACCGACACGACGATGCGCGACGCGCACCAGTCGCTGCTGGCGACGCGCATGC
>DAORUH010000126.1:0-8702 GCA_035433065.1 Devosia sp.
GAACCAGTGACACGCGGATTTTCAATCCGCTGCTCTACCAACTGAGCTACCCGGGCCCCGGGGCGCGTTGCGCCTGAAGCCCGGGCCTTATAGGGGGCGATTCCGGATCGTGCAAGCGGGTTTGTCGGTGGCGATTGCCGCCGTTTTGCCGCGGCCGGGACTCGGGCCCGTGGCGGCGGGCCCGGCTAGAGTTCGGTGTCGTCGCCGCCGTCAGATTTCGACACGTCGTCGTCCGAATCATCGTCCTCGCCAGGCCTTGCGGGAATGACGTAGCTGCCGCTCAGCCAGCGGTTGAGGTCGATGTCGGCGCAGCGGCTCGAGCAGAACGGATGGCGCTGCTGGCTCGACGGCTTGCCGCAGATGGGGCACGGACGGGTGGGCTTCAGCGTGACGACATTGCCGGACATCTGATCCTCATCACCTGTTCGGGCCGCGAGTCGACCGTCTAGACGCCGGTCAGCGTCGACTGGTTGAGCCAGTTGAAGTGCACCGGGTAGCCCTCTCCGGAGAGCAGGCCAACCGTCTCATAGAGCGGCAGGCCGACAACGGCGGAATAGGACCCCGACAACTTGACGACGAAGGCCCCGGCAATGCCCTGGATGGCGTAGCCGCCGGCCTTGTCGCGCCACTCGGCGCTGGCGAGGTAGCTCTCCATCTCGCGCGGGCTCAGGCGCTTGAAGCGGAGGCGCGTTTCAACCAGCCGGCGCCGGATGCGCCCGGAGGGCGTCAGCAGCGAGACGGCGGTAAAGACGCGGTGCGAACGGCCCGAGAGCAGGCGCAGGCATTCGGATGCCTCCTCCATGGTCTCGGCCTTGGGCAGAATACGGCGGCCGACGGCGACGACGGTATCGGCGCTCAGCACGATGGCGTTGTCGGCGAAGCCCGAGGTACGGGCCTTGTACTGGGCGTGGATCGCCTTCTGGTCCGCAAGGCGCTGGGCGAGCTTGCGCGGCAGTTCGTCCTTTTCCGGCGTCTCGTCGATATTGGCCGGCACCAGATGCTCCGGCTCTATGCCGATCTGGTTGAGCAGCGCGAGGCGGCGCGGCGAGGCGGATGCCAGGATGAGTTCCGGCCTGCTTGCCATGTGGTGGACGTCTCCCTGCGCGCTGCCACTGGGGCGCGGATGTCTCCGGCTATAGTGGAACCGGCGTGCTTTGTGAACCACCCGCCACCAGCGGCTCGAGCCGCTCGCGCACCTTCTGCTGCAGGCTGTCGCGCAGAGATCGGTAGGCGCTGAGCACGGCCTCGCGGTTGCCCTCGACGGTTGTCGGATCGGGCATCGGCCAGTGCTCGGTGGCGGTCATTTCCATGGCGCGGTTGGCCACGGCCTCCTGCGCGTCGCCGGACAGCGTGACCACGAGATCGAAGCGCGTCGCGATGAGTTCGTCCATCGTGTGGGGCGTGTGCACCGACATGTCGATGCCGATCTCCTCCATCACCTCGTGGACAAAGCTGTCGGCCTTGCCCGAGCGTACGCCGGCCGAACGGACGATCAGCCGGCCCGGATAGAACCGGCGGGCGAGCGCTGCGGCGATGGGGGAGCGCACCGAGTTCATCGAGCACACGAACAGCACCGACGGCAGGTTGCTCTCGCGCTCGTCGATGCGGCTCGCGAAGGGCTGCACGGCACAGATCAGCGTGAACAGCCGCCGCGCCGTGTTGAGATCCATGGTGAGCTTGTTGTCGAGCCGGCTGCGCAGCAGTTCGGCCGCCTCGTTGTGGATGCCGCGGCGCGCCATGTCGACGGCTTCGATCTGGAACGGCTGCGAGGTCTTGATCGCCTCGTAGTAGTTGTCGCGGATGCGGAAATAGTCACGGATCAGGCGGCGGAACGGGGTCAGCGACAGGTAGTGCGCGGCGATCGGCTCGTAGGTATCGGGATTGCGGACGTCGAGGACGATCCAGTTGCCGATGATCGAGACGTGGAGCGCGAACGGGCCGGTGGCGGTGACGCGCGCCGGGCGGAAGCGATTCTCTTCGACGAGATCGTAGATGGCGATGCGCCACTCATGCACCTCGTCGGGATCGATCGAGGTGATGGTGTTGGGGTCGAGCGTGATGGCAGCGATCCGGTCGGTCTTCGGATCGAGATCGCGCGGGCTGCGCATCGCTAGCGGTTGAGCCTGATGGAGACGGAGCGGCCGTGGGCGTCGAGCCCTTCGGTGTTCGCGAGGGTCACGGCAGCGGGCGCAAGCGCGGCGAGCGAGGTTGGATCGCAGCCCAGCACGCTGGTGCGCTTCATGAAATCGAGGACGCCGAGCCCGGAGGCGAAACGCGCCGAACGGGCGGTTGGCAGCACGTGATTGGAGCCGCCGACATAGTCGCCAATCGCCTCGGGCGTGTGGTGACCGAGGAAGATGGCGCCGGCATTCTTGATGCGCGGCAGCAGTGATTGCGGATCGTCCGTGGCGATCTCGACGTGTTCGGAGGCGATGCGGTTGGCGAGTTCGACGGCGACGTCGAGCGTGGGCACGACAATGATCGCGCCAAATTCTTCCCAGCCCTCGCGGGCAATGGTTTCGCGCGGCAGGAGCGCGAGCTGGCGCTCGACCTCGATGGCGACGCTATCGGCCAGCGCGGCATCGGTGGTGACGAGGATCGACTGGGCCCCTCCCCCATGCTCGGCCTGTGCGAGGAGGTCGGCGGCAACCCAAGCGGGGTTGGCGGAGCTGTCGGCGATGATCAGCACTTCGGACGGACCGGCGATCATGTCGATGCCCACGGTGCCGAAAACCTGGCGCTTGGCGGCGGCGACATAGGCGTTGCCGGGGCCGACGATTTTCGAGACCGGCGCGATGGAAGCGGTGCCGTAGGCCAGAGCAGCAACGGCCTGCGCGCCGCCGGCGCGGTAGATTTCGGTGACGCCGGCGATCTTCGCGGCAGCGAGCACGGCGTCGTTCACCTCACCGCCCGGCGTCGGGACCGTCATGGCGATGCGGGTGGCGCCGGCGACTTTGGCCGGTATGGCGTTCATCAGCACCGAGGACGGATAGGCGGCGAGCCCGCCGGGCACGTAGAGGCCGACGGCCTCGACGGCCGTCCAGATGGTGCCGAGGGTGACGCCCAGATGATCCTGATAGACTTGATCGGCCGGTTTCTGCTTTTCGTGGTGCGCGGTGATGCGGTCGTGCGCGAGTTGCAGCGCCTCGCGCACTTCGGCCGGAATGCGGGCGGCGGCCGCATCGATCTCGGCCTCGGTGAAGCGCAGGGTTTCGCGCGTGACCGGGAAGCGGTCGAATTTCGCGGTCAGTTCGAGAACGGCGGCATCGCCGCGGGCCCGCACGTCGGCGATGATCGCGGCGACGGCGTCGCCCACTTCCTCGGACGCTTCGCGCTTGGAGTTGAGAAGGGTCTCGAACGCCTGCGCAAAGCCAGCGTCCCGGCTGTCGAGACGGACCGGCATCAGGCGGCGTGCTCGGGCTTCAGCTTGGCGGCCCAGGCGGCGCCAAGATCCTGCAGACGCGCTTCGAGGCATTCGACGCCGAGGCGCACGGTGCCGCCGCCGGCGAAGCGGAGTTCGACGGTGCCCGAGGGGTCTTCGGCATTGGGCTGTTCGTAGGCGATGGTCAGCAGTTCGAGCACCCCTTCGGCCGAATTGGTATCGATGCCGGCGACCTGCGCGGAGTTGACGCGATCGAAGTGCAGCGCGGCACGCCTGCGCTGACCCTGCTTGCCGGGCTCTTCCCAGGCGTAGCGGTTCATCAGCATGGCGAAGCGGCGGTCGGATCTGGCGAAGCCCATGTCGGCGACGCGGACCACGGCATCCTGCGTGGTGGCGGCGATGACCCCAAGGTCTTCGCTATCGAGGGCGAGTAGTTTCAGGTCGGGCATTTTGTGCGAGTCCGAACGGGATGGGATTGCCCGAGATATTGGCGCTCCGTGCCCGATCTACAAGTTTGGCGCCGGAGGGGCAATGCGTTTTGCGGGTGTTGAGTTGGAGCGTGGGGCCGCCCCTCCACCGCCTTCGGCGGCCCCCTCCCCCGCTGCGCGGGAGAGGATACGCCGACTGCGCGATTAACCGGTGACGCGCTCGATTTCGGCGCCGCAGCCGCTCAGCTTTTCCTCGAGGCGCTCGAAGCCGCGGTCGAGGTGGTAGATGCGGTTGACGACGGTTTCACCACGGGCGGCGAGGCCGGCGATCACCAGCGACACCGAGGCGCGCAGGTCGGTTGCCATCACCTGCGCTCCCTTGAGGGTCGGCACGCCGGTCACGGTCGCCGTCTGGCCGTCGACCTTGATGTCGGCGCCGAAGCGGGCGAGTTCGGCCACGTGCATGAAGCGGTTCTCGAAGATCGTCTCCTTGATGTGGGAGACGCCGTTCGACATCGTCATCAGCGCCATGAACTGCGCCTGCAGGTCGGTGGCGAAGCCGGGGAACGGGTCGGTCTCGATATCGACCGCCATGATGCCGTTGCCATTGCGGGCGACGCGGACGCCGCCGTTCTCGACAGTTACGTGCGCGCCGGTGGCGGCGAGGACATCGAGCGCCGACTGGAAATCGTGGGCGCGGGCGTTCCTGAGGAACACGTTGCCACCCGCCATCGCCGCCGCCATCGCGTAGGTGCCGGCCTCGATGCGGTCGGGAACGACTTCGTGCGTCGCGCCGTGCAGCCCATCGACGCCCTCGATGGTGAGGGTGCGGGTGCCGATGCCGTCGATCTTCGCGCCCATCGCCACGAGGCACTCGGCCACGTTGGTGATTTCGGGCTCCATCGCGGCATTCTCGATGACCGTCTGCCCCTTGGCGAGGGTGGCGGCCATCATGATGACGTGGGTGGCGCCGACGGTGACCTTGGGGAAATTGATGTGGGCGCCGCGGAGGCCCCCGCGCGGCGCGCGGGCAACAACATAGCCCTCGTCGATATCGATTTCGGCGCCGAGCTCCTTGAGCCCGTAGAGGAACAGATCCACCGGACGGGTACCGATGGCGCAGCCGCCGGGCAGCGAGACACGCGCCTCGTGGGCGCGGGCCAGCAGCGGGCCGATGACCCAGAAGCTGGCGCGCATGGTGGAGACGAGTTCGTAGGGCGCCGTGGTGTCGACGATTTCGGTGGCCTGCAGCGTCATGCGCTGGCCATCGAGATGTTCGTTGGCGCGGCGGCCGTGGACGGCGATATCGACGCCGTGGTTCTCGAGAATACGCTCCAGCTGCTTGACGTCGGCCAGCCGCGGCACGTTTTCGAGGATCAGCGGATCTTTGGTCAGCAGCGAGGCGATCATCAGCGGCAACGCCGCGTTCTTGGCGCCCGAAATGGGGATCTCGCCCCTCAGTTCGTTGCCACCCACCAGTCGGATGCGATCCATATCGTGTTCCCTGCGAGGACGACGCCGTCCCCTTTCGCGTTGCTAGCCGAGGCGCGATGCCGGTTCAAGCTGGCTGAGACCCGCACTCAGGTTCCCTTGCCGTCCTTCCCCCCGGGCGCATCGGCGGCACCGGGTCCATTTGTCCCCGATCCGTCCCGCGCCCGCAGCTGCCCCTTGCGGCGCTTCAGGTTTTCCCGAAGCTTTGCGGCCAATCTTTGCTCGCGTGCCTTGGCTTCATCCGATTTTGACATCTACTCGTTAACCAATTGAGGGGCGCAGGGCCGGTTACGGCTTCGGCCGATTTTGGCCTTGCGTCGGGGTGGGGCCTATGGCATGTCCCACGCGGTTCGCGGCGGGGATGCCCCCGGCGCTTCGATGCTGTGGTAGCTCAGTGGTAGAGCACTCCCTTGGTAAGGGAGAGGTCGAGAGTTCAATCCTCTCTCACAGCACCATCCACCCCCACGCTCTTCCTGATGCGCCGCTCTCGGCCCCCTGCCCTGCGGGCGCTTTGGGGCGCCGCGGCCGTGGCAGTGCGATTCGCCGGCCCGGAATAGACCGAGCGCCAGAGCTGCGGTGGATCCCGTCGCCCCGGCGCTCGCGATGTCGAATCGGCCTAGCTTTGCGCGGCGGCCTTGCGGCCCTTGCGGGCCGGGGGCGCCTTGCGGCCAAGACCGCTGCTCTTGGCAAGGGTCGAGCGCGTTGCAGAGTAGCTGGGAGCGACCATCGGGTAATCGGCCGGCAGGTTCCACTTCTCGCGGTACTGCTGCGGCGTGAGGTTGTGATGGGTCATCAGGTGACGCTTCAGGGACTTGAAGCGCTTGCCGTCCTCGAGGCAGGTCAGGTGCTCAGCCGTGACTGAACGGCGAACGGTGACCGCAGGCTTCAGCGGCTCGGGCTCCGCGGCAGACTCGGGAGAACCCAGCGTCTTGAGCGCGTTGAACACGTCGGCGATCAACTTCGGCAGATCGGCAACCGAGAGGGCATTGTGCCCCACATAGGCTGCGACGATCCCACTGCTGAGTTCGATCAGCTCAGCCTGACGTTGATCGTGGGTTTCCATAGACTAATGCTCCTAGAAGTGTCTTCGATAGATTAAAAAAATGAACGCCGCTTTTGCCCCTGGCGCAATGGCTGCGGAGCAACTCCGACAAGATTATTCCTGTTGCTGAATAACGTCCAGAGGACAAAGTTGTTGCATGCTCCGGTATACGATATTCACATGTACATTTGAGATCATCAGCTAACCTCTCCCGCCGGTGCCGCGCAAGATCACTCGCCCCAATGGGGGAATCGCGGACGGAAGCCTCCGGACTATTCTGATGTGCGTGCCTCAAGCGCCTTTGGTGCGGACGACATATGCTTGTTCAAGCCGGCGCCGAGGATACCCCACCGGGGCGGATGGGGGACAGATTTCGGGCAGGCTCCTGAAGCGATCGTGATGGATCGGCACGTCCGGCCCGCGCTATAAGCAACTCCGCAGGACGGCATGTGTTGATGATGTTGATGGCTCCGGCTCCCCCCTGGGCGGGGCCATTTCGGTGGGTGGTTCAATGAGCGACAGTCTAGCGGTATCGCGTCGGGCCTTTCTTGCAAGCGCCACGGCGGCGGCCGGGCTGGCACTTGCGGGGTGTTCGACGACCATCGGCAGCCGGCGCATCGGCATGCCGGACATTGCCTTGCCCAACCAGCTCAATCCGATGGCCTACCAGATGTATTCTGCCCGTATGGACGACGGCATCGCCATTCCGGCGGTCGATCTGGGGCGGCTGCGGGCGGGCTATGCCCGCAGCGAAGTTGCCGACCCGACCGGCGAGCGGCCCGGAACGATCGTCGTCGCAACCTCGGAACGGTTCCTCTATCTCGTGCAGGACGGTGGCCGCGCCATCCGCTACGGGGTTGGCGTCGGGCGCGAGGGGTTCAGCTGGTCAGGACGCGCCGAGGTCGGCCGCAAGGCGGTATGGCCGACCTGGACACCGCCCCGCGCCATGCAGGAGCGGCAGCCGGAAACGCGGGAGTTCGCCAACGGCATGCCCGGCGGAATCAACAATCCGCTGGGGGCGCGGGCTCTCTATATCTACAAGGACGGTCGGGACACGATCTACCGGCTGCACGGCACGCCGGAGACCTACACCATCGGCACCGCGGTCTCGAGCGGCTGTGTTCGGCTGATCAATCAGGACATTATCGACCTGCATGCGCGCTGCCCGGTCGGCACGCCGATCGTCGTCCACGCCTGACGGAACCTCCGGCGGGCAGGCGCATTGATTGGCGGTGCTGAAAGCACCGTGAGGAGGATTCGATGCCTCTTGCTTCCGCGGACGGCCGTTCCGCCGGCCCAGGCCTCTCTCCCATGCAGATCGCGCGTCACCCCCTGTTCACCGCGCGCGAAAAGGTCGAAATGCTCGAGGAGATTCGGGCGGGGATCAGCAGCATCACCCTCGACTCTGGCCCGCTCGGCTTCGCGCCGGACGAGATCGATGACGCGATCGCGGAAGTACGGCTGGGCGTCGAGAATGACAGCAGCGGGATCGCCCTGATCGGGCTGTAGCGGACATAAGAAAGGCCCGGATCGCTCCGGGCCCTGCGATGCGTTTGATTGGCGCGTCAGCCCTGCGAGATGGGCGAGAGTTGGATTTCGACGCGCCGGTTCTGCGAGCGCCCCGACTCGGTGGCGTTGGAGGCGATCGGATCGCTTTCGCCACGCCCGTCGATATAGAAACGGCGCTGATCGACCCCCTGATTGGCAAGGACGGTCGCGACCGAAACCGCGCGGCGCTGGCTGAGTTCCTTGTTGTAGGAGTCGCTGCCCTGCGAGTCGGTGTGGCCGTAGACGTCAATGATCGTCTTGTTGAACTTGCGCAGCACCAGCCCGACCGAGGTGAGCGTGTCGTTGAACTGGGGCTGCACCTTGTCGCTGTCGACCGCGAAGGTGATGTTGGACGGCATGTTCAGGATGATCTGGTTGCCGACGCGGGTCACCGAGACGCCAGTGCCCTGCAACTGGGCGCGCAGTTCGGCTTCCTGCTGATCCATGTAGTTGCCGATCGCCGCGCCGCCGAGGCCGCCGATACCGGCGCCGATCAAGGCGGCCACGCGCGGATCAGCCCCCGTCGCCGAGCCGATGATGGCGCCCGCAATGGCGCCGCCGCCGGCGCCGATCACCGCACCGCCCGCGGTGTTCGACACCTGCGTGTTGCCGGTAAAAGGATTGATGGACGTGCAGGCGCTCAAAGAAAAAGCCGCCAGCCCCGCAATCAGAACTCTCGAAATCATGCTGTCCCCCGTGGGTGTGTGGCGCGCTTCTCGCCGCGGAATGCGGCAGGACCGTGATCCAGCGGGCCGTGCCGGCGCCACCCTTCGGGACTCAGTTCTAGCCGTGCACCCGATCCGCGTCCACG
>DAORUH010000127.1:0-8639 GCA_035433065.1 Devosia sp.
AGGTCGTGCTGCCGCTCACGCTCATCAGCCAGCCGTAGCTGGCGATCTGGAATCGCCAGGGGTTGGGATCGGTCGCCGCGACAGTGTGGGCGGCCGCCGGCTCCGCCGTCGCCGCACCCGCACAGGCGGGCACACCCAGGACGACGAGCGCAGCAGCCGCCAACATCCGATACACGATGGCTTCTCCGGCCAATTCGAGGGGAACGATCTCGCCTCGGTGGTGTGCCAAAGCGTCTTGCGGGAGGCCATGACAGTTTGCGCCAAAAGTGCAATCTTCCGCGCAACGTGACCATTCTCGCGACCTCCGAAGAACTCGGCCCGCCCGCCCGCCGCAGCGACTCTGCAGCTCGCACCATGCGTGTAGGGCCGATGTTCGGTCTGGAAGCGCTGCTGGGGCGGTTCGGGGTTCCGCTGGAGCCGCTGATCGCCGAGGCCGGCCTGCCGCCTGACTGCTTCAGCCATCCCGACAATCGCTGGCCCGTCGACCGGCTGCTCGATCTCGTGGCGCGCTGCGGCGAGGCCGCGGACTGTCCGCATCTCGGGCTGTTGCTCGCCCAGCCGGTGGGGCCGGCCGCGCTGGGCGCACCGCTGGCCCGCCTGCTGTGCGGCGCCCTCACGGTCGAGCGGGCGCTGCGCGGCCTCACGATGAACCTGCATCTGAACGGCGAGGCGCTGGTGCCGGCCCTCTCGACCGGTCCCGACGGCGCCTGCTTCAGCATCACGCCCTATGCCTATCACCACCGCGGTACCTTGCATCTCGAGGACTTCTCGCTGGCGGTGCTGGTCAACATCCTGCGATTTCTGGGGGGCCCGAACTGGACGTCGCTGCGCGTGACCTTCGCCCATCGCGCGCCGGCCGACCGCCGGCCCTACGATGAATTCTTCCTGGCGCCGCTTTGCTTCGGCGCGCCACAGAGCGCCGTGCATTTCGATCCGTCCTGGCTGCCGCGGCGGCCCGCGCCGACGCCAAAGGGACTGGCCGCGTCGCCGCTTGGTCCGGCGGCAGGCGAGGAACTCGACATCGCGGTCCTCGCCCGGCGGGCGATCATCGGCGGGATGGCGCGAGGTATCGTCGGCGTTGACGTCGTATCCTCCGCCCTGGGCCTCGGCCGGCGCACGCTCAATCGTCGCCTCGCCGAACGCGGCACCTCGATCCGCGATCTCATCGCCGAGGTCCGCGTCCAGGTCGCGCAGCAGCTGATGCGCGACACCGACCTCCCCATCGCCGATATCGCCGTCACCACCTGCTACTCTGACGTCGCCGCTTTCTCGCGCGCCTTCAGTGGCAGGATGGGCCAGTCTCCGGCGGCGTGGCGCAGCAGCCGGGCCTAGACACCGTCGGCCGTGATGCCGAGCTGGCGAATGAGCTTGCCGAGCCGTTCATGCTCGCGGCGCATCGCCTCGTCGAGCTCGCGGGGAGTCATGGGCATCGGATCGATGTTGGCGTGAGCGAGGCGGGCGCGGACCTCGGGATCGGCCAGTGCCTTGTTGACCGCCTTGTTCAGCCGCTCGACGATTGCATCGGGAAGGCCCTTCTGCCCGAGGATCGGGATCGACGACTGGACCTGCAGGTCGCCCTCGCCCTGTTCTTCCATGGTCGCGACGTCGGGCAGATCGCGGTCGCGCTTGAGGCCCACCACCCCGATCGCCTTCAGCCGGCCCGCTTTGACGTGCGGCCCCGCCAGCACGGTGCTGACGACGCCGAGATCGAGGCGTCCGCCCAGCAGGTCCTGCACGCCGGGCGGCAGGCCTTTGTAGGAGATCGACGTGATGTCGATGCCGTACTTGATCCGGAATTGCTCGGGGATCAGGTGCGCGCCGGTGCCGTTGCCCGGATTGAGATAGTTGAGTTTGCCCGGATTGGCCCGCGCCAGTGCCACGAACTCCGCGATCGTATTGGCGGGCGAGGTTGGCGGCACGCAGATCAGCGCGCTGCTCACGCCCACCATGGCGATCGGCCTGAAGTCGGCCATGGCGTCGAAGGGCGCGCGCATCAGCAGGTTCAGCACGACGTGGCCCGACACGGTGAGGTAGAGCGTGTAGCCGTCGGCCGGCGCGCCGAGCACCAGCTGTGCCGCCAGGATGCCGTTGGCGCCGGGCCGCGGGTCGATCAGCCAGGTTTGGCCGAGCTCGCGCTGCATGGCCTCGGACAAGGCGCGCGCGGCGACGTCGAGCAGGCCCCCCGGCGGTCCCGGCAGCACAACGCGGATGGTCTTCGACGGATAGGCGTCGGCACCAGCCGCGGCCGCGGGTAGCATTGCGGCGGCGGCCAGGAACAGTCGGCGCTTCATGGTCAACCCCAGTGGAACGGCTTGTCGCCGCAGATGGTGACCCGGTGACCGTAGCGCCGGTTCGGGAAGTAGTCGAACAGCGCGTGATGCTGGGTGCAGCGATTGTCCCAGAAGGCGACCGAGTTCGCCTGCCAGTCGAAGCGGCACTGCAGCTCAGGCGTCTCGATGTGGCGGTAGAGCATCTCCAGGACCGCGTCGCTCTCGTGGCGCTTCAACTGCGGGATGCGGACGGTGAAGCCGCGGCTGACATAGAGCGCGGGGCGACCGGTTTCCGGGTGGGTCCGCACGATCGGATGCTCGCTGGCGGGGAACGCCATGTCGGCACGGTCGGACGCCTTGTTGCGGAAACTGTGCGCCTTGGCGCTGTCGTGGATGGCCGTGAGGCCGACGAGCATCTTCTGCATCGGCTGCGACAGCGTCTCGTAGGCGCGATACATGTTGGCGAACAGTGTGGCGCCGCCGCCGTCGGGTGGCACCTCCGTGAGATACAGAATCGAGCCCATCGGCGGTTCGGGATCGCAGGACACGTCGCTGTGCCACTCCTCGCCGGCGACCCGCTTCGAGTTCTCGTCGGCCTTGATCACCAGGATCTCGCGATGCTCGGGCAGGCCGATCGGTGCGTTGGGATGGACGTGCAGGGGGCCGAACCGCCGGCCGAACGCCTTGTGACTCTCGATGCTCATCTTCTGGTCGCGGAAGAAGATCACGAGATTGTCCATCAGCGCCCGGTGAACCTCGTCGAACTGCTGGTTGCCCAGCGGCAGCGAGAGATCGACTCCGGAAATCTCGGCGCCGATCGTGGGGCTGAGCTTGCGGACGCCGATCGATTGATAGGTCATGTTTCCTCCGGGAATTTTCCCGAGGATAGCCGCATGCCAGACCGGGCATTTGACAATCGGGGACACGGAATTGACAGTTCGGGCAGGATGCTCAACCCGTCTGCCGCGACCGAACCGTGACCGACTTCATCCGCAGCGCCTGTCTCACCTCCTATCCGGAACTCGCCCGGTCGCTGGGGCTCGACCCGCTGCGCCTGCTGAAGGAGGCCGGCATCGACCGGCGCTGCCTCGACGATCCGGACGTGAAGGTGCCGGCCGGCGGGCTGCGCCGGCTGCTGGAGAACTCGGCACGCGCTGCGGATGTAGAGGATTTCGGGCTGCGCCTCGCCGAGACGCGGTCGCTGTCGATCCTCGGGCCGATCGGGCTGCTGGTGCGGGAGGAGCCGACGGTGCGGGACGCACTCCTGTCGTTGATGCGCTACATTCCGCTGCACAACGAATCGCTCGGCCTGCGGCTGGAGGAGAGCGGCGGCCTTGCCCTGGCCATCGTCGAGATCCGCGTGCCGCGGCCGGTGCCGCTGCGGCAAGGCACGGAACTTTCGGTCGGAGTATTGTATCGCGTGCTGCAGTCGCTGATCGGTCCGCACTGGCGGCCGTCCGTCTCCTTCATCCACGAGGCGCCCCGCCGCGGCGACACGCATCGCCGGCTGTTCGGCGGCAGGGTCGAGTTCGGGCGCGACTTCAACGGCATCGTCTGCGACAGCCGCGACCTCGATCGCCGCATCCCGGCCGCCGACCCGGCGCTCGCGCGCTATGCGCGGCAGCATCTCGACGCCCTGCTGGCGCGGCCCAACACGCGGCTCTCCGACAAGACGCGCGAGTTGATCTCGCTGCAACTCGCGACCGGGCGCTGCACCGCCGACCTGGTGGCGGGGCAGTTGAACATGAACCGCCGCCTGCTTCACCGGCGGCTGGCGGAGGAGGGGCAGACGTTCAGCGACATCCTGGAGGGCGTGCGCACCGGGATCGTGACCCGCACCTTGTCGAACACCGACCGGCCGCTGAGCGCGCTGGCCGACATGGCGGGCTTCTCCTCGCTCAGCGCCTTCTCACGCTGGTTTCGTGACCGTTTTGGCGCCGCGCCCTCGGCGTGGCGCAGCAACGCACGAGTGCAGGGCCGCCCGCTCTCGGACTGAATTTCGCGCCCGCAACTCCGGGGCGGGTGGAGCGTTATCGGTCGCAATAAATGGCCAATTCCGCCTTGGTTTGGCCCGCAGCGCTTCCGATGATGTTCGTGTGCCCCTATGTGGGCTGGAGGTGGAGATATGCTGACGACCTTTGCGAGGCTTGTGCTTGTTGGGGGCATCGGCATGGCCGCCGCAGCTTGCCAGGGCGATGGCTACGGTCCCCCGACCGGCTATCAGCCTGCGCCGACCTATTACAATAACGGCTATGCACCGCCGCCGCCGCGCTACGCCTACGGTCAGCCGGCGCCGAATTACTACTACCAGAACCAGCCGTCCTATAATTACCAGAACCAGGGTCGTTACAACCAGGCCGACGGCCGGCGCTATACGACCGTTACCGTCGTCAATCGCGGCCAGAACGGCTATCGCGACGACGTCGTGCAGCAGCAGGTCGTTTGCGGCAGCCAGTACTACGACGGCTACCGCACCCGCACGGCGCCCTACTGCTGATCAGGAAGGCGTACCGGGCCTGCTTGTCGAGCGGGCCGGCCGGGCGGTAGAAACTCGCCCGATGGTTACAGAGTACATCGTGGCGAACGAGCCGCTGGCATGACGCGCCAGGTTTCCGCCAGCGAGGCCCGTCAGCTGTTCCCCGGCATCAAGAAGGCCGAGGTCGGATGCCACGAGGTGTCCAAGGGCATTACCCTCGAGGTGCTGGAATCGGCCGCGTGGAAGGATCACACCCACATCAGAGGCTCCTTTCCGGATCGTGAGCCAGTGTTCGAGAAGGGGTTCGAGACCGGACCGATCTACTCCTTCCATTGCGCAGACAGTTACGTCGATGTGCGGTCGGGCAACACGATCGTGCACAACCAGGTCGTTCTTGAGCCGGTCTTCCGGTCCTACGAGTTTCCTTCCGCCGAGGAATTCGACCACGCCGTCGTCCTGGATCCGCAGCGGGCCGTGCTGCCGCTCGCGTCGGCGCGGATGAAGAACTACTGCCGGTATTGGACCGACAGCATCGCCAGGATGTACGTCTGCGAACGATCGTCCGCCCTGCGCGACCTGGTGGGCGCCGGCCCCGCTCAGGTCGTTGCGCCGAAGCTCAAGCTCTCCTTCCAGCGCGAGGCTGTATACCTGCTCCCGGCGCACCCGCCGATGCGGATCCACAAGAAGGCACGCCTCGTGCGGGGGCCCAGCCTGAATGCCACGGGTATCGTATTCGGCGGGCAGCGCGTCGGCAGGATCGTGCGCGACTTTTCCGATCATCTTCGCTCGATCGTGCCTGAAGCGGCGCCACCCGATCCGTCGGCGTCGGGGCTCCTGTATGTCTCCCGCAACGAATCCTCGATGCGCCGTCTCCTCAACGAGGAGGCGATCCTGCCGGCGCTGCGGGACCTCGGCTTCGAGATCATCCGGCCGGGCGAGATGCCGCTGGCGGCGCAGATCGAGAAGTTCCGAAAGGCCCGGGTCGTTCTGGCGCCGCACGGAGCGGGGCTGACGAACATCCTCTTCTGCCGCCCCGGTGCGACCTTGATCGAGATCTTTCCGCGCGGTGGCGTGCACGGATCGATGTTCATGCGGATCGCCAGTCAGCGCGACCTCGACTATTACTTCGCCGTCGGCGACAGCGTCGCCACCGTCTGGTCGGAGAGCAATCCGAACAACGCCGACATCGTGCTCGACGCGGAGCGCTTCATTTCCTTCGTGCGCGAGATCGTCTGAGCGGGCTCCTGCCGCCATCATTCAATCCCGCCAAACCTGATCCCCGACATTGCCTCGGAAAGGCGGCCTCAATGAAAAACACTCCGCGAATCATCATCAACTCCGACGTGCTGGCGCCCGCCGCGATGGCGTTGCTCGAGGCGCGGGGCGCCGATGTGCGGATGCTGCCGACGCGTGCCACCGAGGCCGAGATGATCGCGGCCGTGTCGGAGGCGCCGACGCATGCGATCCTGGTGCGGACCACGAAGATCACGCCGGCCGTCTACGACGCGGCGCCGGATCTGCGCGTCGTGTCCAAGCACGGGGTCGGCTACGATAATATCGACGTCGCGGCGGCCAGCGCGCGCGGCATCGCGGTGCTGCGCACCCACGGCGCCAATGCCCGGTCGGTGGCCGAGCTGGCGCTGGGCATGATGCTTTCCGTGCTGCGCTACATGATGCCGTTCGACGCCGCGCTGCGGCAGGGCACCTGGCCGCAATCGGCCTTCATGGGGCGCGAACTGTCGGGCTCGAAGCTCGGCATCGTCGGCTGCGGCGCCGTCGGCTCCTCGCTGGTCGCGCTCTGCCGGCCGTTCGATCTGGAAATCCGGATCTACGATCCCTACCTCACGCCCGATGCGATCCCCGAGGGCGTCGGCCGCGTCGATGTCCTGGGCGAGCTGCTCGAATGGGCAGACATCGTCAGCCTGCATTGTCCGCTGACCGACGAGACCGACCGCATGATCGACGCGGCGGCGCTCGCCCGCATGCGCAAGGGCACGTTCCTGGTGAATGCGGGCCGCGGCCCGCTGGTCGACGACGTGGCCCTCGTGGCGGCGCTGGAGAGCGGCCATCTCGCCGGCGCCGCGCTCGACACCTTCGTCGTCGAGCCGCCCGATCCCAACCATCCGCTATGGAAGCAGAAGAACGTGGTCTTCACCCCGCATATCGGCGGCTCGACACGCCAGTCGCTGGAGCGGGTCGCCGTGCAGGCGGTGGAAAACATCTTCTACGTCCTCGACGGCATGCCGCCGCCGGCGAAGTGCGTGGTGGGGTGATCTGCCCACCCTCTCCGTTGTCGTCATCGAAGGGAGCAACGCCCAGCAAGGCCGACGCGGCCTGTCGATCAATGTCGCCACAGCGTCGCTGAAAATTGTGCTCAGGAAGAAAATAACAAAATAGGCAATATTGGTGACATCAGGAGGCAATTTCCCGCCGGAAGACGAAACATGATGACTCTGACTCCCGACAAATTGCAGTATGTGCCCGGGGAAGAGGGGGCGACCGGCTGCAGGAGCGATTGAGTCAGGGAGTGGGCGTCATGGGTACGTTGGGTTGGACGATCAACAGGGCGGCACGCCTGGTCACCGTTCGCGGCGTGGGCGTGTACGATCTGTCTTTCGCCATGGCCCTGGGGGCGGCAATGTGGTCGGAACGCGCCGTCGGCTATGGCAAGCTGCTGGACTTGAGCCGAGCCGACATCCAGCTCAGCAGCGACGATTTGCAGACCATGGTCGCCACGACGTGCCTGGCCGGCAGGACGACCGCGGGACCCATCGCGATCGTCCTCGGACATGACCCCGATCCCCTGCTGCTTGATATGGCCGTTCTCCTCAAGAGCCGCATCGGCGATCGCCGCCGATTGCGGGTGTTCACCGATGAATGGACGGCGCGACAGTGGCTCTCCTCCGAAGCACGGATCGTTTACCTGTCGAGCCAGCTTGCCCGCCTCCCGCTCACGGGCGCCCGGGGACATCAGGCGGGACATGGACGCTGAGTTGTGAGCGCGCCGGCTTCGGCCAAATTGTAGCCGTCGACCAGTGGGGTGGCCGACGGCTGGCCGGACCGGGGAACAGGATCCGGCCCCTTCACATCCAGTCGGTGTTGGAAACCGGAGGTGAAGAGCTATCTCGTGAGAGGCGATATCGGCGACTGTCGATCGGCGGCACTACGTCGACCCCTGGCGCCTGGGCCGGCGCGGGGTCGAGGGCGCTTCGTCACCGGCAGGCCTGGGCTTGAGAAACCCTCGCACTATCCAGATGGAGGCAGCCCCTCCCAGCGCGACGACGATCAAGTCGGTCGGCCCCTCGCAGTCGCCGATGATGCAAACGTAGCGCTTCGCCCAATAGGCAATCCAGAGCATGGCGCCCGCGAACCACAGGCGGAAAATCCCACTTCCCCAATTCATTGCCTCGACCCACTACCCAATCCCAAGCAGCACTCCCCAGTGCTTGCATTAGAGTAGCAAAAGCAACCCGAAGGATGCAATGTAGAAGGCGTAATACTACTATGAGTATATTCGATAGGTCTGTCGAAGGGGAAGTGCGGCAGAATCTTCCGATGATGTCGCTCCCCACGGTGGGCACACCCGGAGACGCGGGCTCGTCAGTCGATCACATCCAGCAGGCCCGGCCGCACGCCCAGCTGCTCGACGAGCTGGTCGAGCTTGCGGTGGGCGAGGGGATTGCTCTGCTGGTGACGGGTCGCGAGGATCAGCTCGTTCTTCAACGTGTGTTCGAGCCCGGTGAACTCGGTCACCCGCACCTTGTAGCCCTTGGCTTCGAGCACGAGGCCGCGTAGCACGTTGGTGGCATGCGCACCGAACTCGCGGCGATGCATCGGATGGCGCCACAGCTGCTCGATCGGGCCGGGCTTGGCATGCTCGAGCAGCGATGCGA
>DAORUH010000128.1:0-8592 GCA_035433065.1 Devosia sp.
CATCGCCCATATCCGGGGCGGCATGGAGAAGGGCTATCGCTGGTACCGGCTCGGCCGGCGCGAGCACAAGGCCAACAGTTTTGCCGACTTCATCGCGGCGGCGGAAAAGCTGATCGCCGACGGCTATACCAGCAAGGGCCGGATCGTCGCCGAGGGTGGATCGGCCGGCGGCATGCTGATGGGCGCCATCGCCAACCTGCGTCCGGACCTGTGGGCCGGGATCGTGGCGCAGGTGCCGTTTGTCGACGTCCTCAACACCATGGCCGACGACACGCTGCCGCTCACTCCGCCCGAATGGCCCGAATGGGGCAACCCGATCGAGAGCCTCGACGACTACACCCGCATCGCGTCCTACGCGCCCTACGAGCAGGTTGCGGCAAAGGACTATCCGCCGATCTTCGCGCTTGCCGGTCTCACCGACCCGCGGGTCACGTACTGGGAACCAGCCAAATGGGTAGCCCGGCTGAGAGCAACGAAAACCGGTGATGCGCCGTTGTACCTCAAGACCAACATGGATGCCGGCCACGGTGGTGCGTCCGGCCGTTTCGACCGGCTCAAGGAAACCGCGCTGTGCCACGCCTTTGCGCTTTGGGCGACGGGTTTGGCATAAACCACTCGCCAAGGCGGATTGGCGCGCCAACCCAAACGGCCTATATGAGAACCCCTTCTACCCTGCCCCCCGGCGAAAAGACCCCATAAGGAGGCGTCCAAAATGGCTTTCGAACTTCCCCCCCTCCCCTATGCCTACGATGCGCTTGGACCGTACATGTCCAAGGAGACGCTGGAATACCACCACGACAAGCACCATCAGGCCTATGTGACCAATCTCAACAACCTGCTGAAGGACAGCGGGCTTGAGGGCAAGAGCCTCGAAGACATCGTGCGCGAGAGCTACGGCAAGAATGCCGGCATCTTCAACAACGCGGGCCAGGACTACAACCACATCCACTTCTGGCAGTGGATGAAGCCCAATGGCGGCGGCAAGTCGATTCCGGGCGCCCTGCAGAAGGCGATCGATTCCGATCTGGGCGGCTACGACAAGTTCAAGGCCGATTTCATCGCCGCCGGCACGACGCAGTTCGGTTCGGGCTGGGCCTGGGTTGCCGTGAAAGACGGCAAGCTGGCCATCTCGAAGACCCCGAACGGCGAGAGCCCGCTGATCCACGGCGCTTCGCCGATCCTCGGCGTCGACGTGTGGGAGCACAGCTACTACATCGACTACCGCAACGCCCGCCCGAAGTACCTCGAGGCCTTCGTCGACAATCTCATCAACTGGGATCACGTCGCCGAACTGTACGAAGCGGCCACCAAGTAAGGTCCGCGCGTCAGCGCTATCCTATTCAGGCCCGTCCGCGACACTCGCGGGCGGGCTTTCGTTAGCCAGCCTCAAAGCAGCCAGCCTCAAAGCCCTGCAGCCTTCATGGTGAGCCTGCCGAACCACGAAGGCGTGGCACCACCCCGCGACCCCTTACCCTCCCCCTCGCGGGAGGGTAGCGCCGCTAGCGGCAAAGCCGCGTAGCAGAGCTAGGGTGGGAGGCGAGGCGATCACCGCGCACCACCTCAACCACGCTCACCCCGCGACCTCACCCAGCGCCCACGACACCTTGTTCCAGATGTCCTCGACATTGTCGGTGAACACCACGACGCGGTCATGCCGCTTCACCGAATGCGAGACCACGTCGGCAACCATGCCCCACACCGGCTCGAAGGCGCGGTTGCGGTTGAGCAGCACCACCGGCTTGCGCGAATCCCCGCCACCGGCCCGCACCCAGGCGCGGTAGAGGTCCGATGCCGAAGCCAGCGATCCCGGCAGTCCCACGAAGCACTGCGCCAGACTCGCGACCCGCTGCAGCCGTTCCTCCTCGTCCGCGATCCGTTCGACCGGCACGCCCGCCAGCGCCGGCGGAATGCTCGTCGTCTCGTCGGCGACGATCAGCACCTCGCCGCCCGCGGCGCGCGCGCTGGTCACCAGCGGCACCGGCAGCGTGGGGCCGTTTGCGAGACAGATGATCTTCGCGCCGCGCCGGGCCAGCAGGCTCCCGGCCACCGACATGATCGAGGCGCGCTCCGGATCGCCCGCGCCCTGCTCCGAGGCAAAGACGGCGAGCACGGGCCTGCGGCCCGCGATGTCAGCGCCAGCCACGTTTCAGGCTTCCGAGAATACCGCGCACGATTTCGCGGCCCAGCGTGTTGGCGACAGAGCGGCTCATCGAGGTGATCGCGGCCTCCATTGGCGTGGCGCGTGTCGATTTTCGCTTCGCCGGCTCGCGCCGGGCGGCGGTTTCCTCATCCGCCTGCGTCCGCGATTCGGCTTCCGCCTGGCGCTTCGCCCGGGCCTCGAGCACCTCGAACGCCGACTCGCGATCTTCGATCCGGTCATAAAGGCCGGCGACCGGCGACGCCGCCATCAGCGCGCGGCGCTCGTCCGGCGTGATGACACCCATGCGCGAGGACGGCGGCCGCATCAGCGTCCTGCCGACCATGGAGGGCACGCCCTTGTCCTCAAGCACCGAAACCAGCGCCTCGCCGACGGCCAGATTGGTGATCGCCACTTCGGTCGAAAACGCCGGGTTCGGGCGGAAGGTCTCGGCCGCCACCCGCACGGCCTTCTGCTCGCGCGGGGTGTAGGCGCGCAGCGCGTGCTGCACCCGGTTCGACAGCTGGCTGAGCACGATCTCCGGAATATCCACCGGGTTCTGCGTCACGAAGTAGACGCCGACGCCCTTCGAGCGCACCAGTTTCACCACCTGTTCGACCTTGTCGACCAGCGCCTTGGGCGCGTCGTCGAACAACAGGTGCGCCTCGTCGAAGAAGAACACCAGCCGCGGCTTTTCCGGGTCGCCGACTTCCGGCAGTTCCTCGAACAGTTCGGACAGCAGCCAGAGCAGGAACGTCGCGTAGACGCGTGGCGACCGCATCAGCTCGTCAGCGGCGAGAACCGAGACGACGCCGCGGCCATCCGGCGCGGTGCGCATCAGGTCGGAGATCGACAGCGCCCGCTCACCGAAGAACTGGTCGCCGCCCTGCTGTTCCAGCACCAGCAGCGCCCGCTGGATGGCGCCGATCGAAGCGGTCGCCACGTTGCCGTAGCGCAGCGAGATTTCCTTGGCATTCTGCCCGATCGCAACCATCAGCGACCGCAGGTCCTTGAGATCGATCAGCAGCAGCTGGTTATCGTCGGCAAACTTGAAGGCGATGTTGAGCACGCCTTCCTGGGTGTCGTTGAGATCGAGAATGCGCGACAGCAGCAGCGGCCCCATGTCCGAAATGCTGGTGCGCACCGGGTGGCCCTGCTTGCCGAACAGGTCCCAGAAGATCGCCGGGAATTTGTCCTGGGTGTAGTCGGTGAAGCCCATCTCGGCGGCGCGCTTCAGCAGAAAGTCCTTGGGCTCGCCTACCGCGGCGATGCCCGACAGGTCGCCCTTCACGTCGGCGCAGAACACTGGCACGCCGGCCCGTGAAAAGCCCTCGGCCATGATCTGCAGGCTCACCGTCTTGCCGGTGCCGGTGGCGCCGGTGATGAGGCCGTGCCGGTTGGCGTATTTCAGCGCCAGATATTCCGGCCGCGTGCTTTGTCCGAGATAGACCTTGTCGTCGACGAGCATGAAATGAGCCTCGGCTATGCTGGTCTCCCCTTATAGCGGGCAACTTCGGCATCTCAAGCGCTGCGACGCCTTGCCCCTGCCTTCGCAGGCTTGATCCGCGGCCGCGCCTACCCACCTGTGGCCAGCAACCGCGAAAAATGGAGACCTGCCAGTGTTTTGCCCCGTCGACGGCGCCCATCTCATGATGTCCGAGCGCAACGGCATCGAGATCGACTATTGCCCGCGGTGCCGCGGTGTCTGGCTGGATCGGGGCGAACTCGACAAGATTCTGGAGCGTTCCGTCCAGCCGGAGAACCTCTACCGCCCGCAGCAGGAGCGGCGCTACGACGATCGCGGCCACGACCCGCACCACGGCCAGAAACCCCGGAAGCGCCGGGAATCGTTCCTCGACAACCTGTTCGATTTCGACTGAGCCCGGCGGGGGCGCTGCCTAAGTCCGCAGCGCCTCGCCCAGCTCGTCCGAGCCGCGCATTTCGCCAACGGCGAGCTTGCGCGCATTGCTGATCACCGGCCGCCGGAACGGGGCCAGCACCGCCAGCTGCCGTTCGTCCGGATCCGCGAGCGCGGCGATGAGTTCGGCCACCACCGTTACCGACGCCGCCATGTTGCCGTCGTCGATTTTCAGCGCATAGCCCCAGCCCTTGGAGCGGATCGCGCCGCACTGGACGCCCTCGGCCCCGCCCTTCTGCATCAGCCGGCCGCCGAAGGCCTCCATCACCAGCGTGTCGAAATGCCCCGACCCCGCGACCAGCAGCGGGTGCGACGTCGCCGCATCGAACACCCGTTCGGCGGCCGCGGCCATGTCCGGGTCGAGCCCCCTGCCCGTCGCCATCCTGGCAAACCCCTGCGCAAAGCCGCTGAGCGGCGCCGCCCAGGTGGGGATTGAACATCCATCGGTGCCGCACCGGTCAACGTGCAGCTCGTCGCCCACCACGGCTTCGATGACCCGCCGCACTTCGCGCTGCACCGCATGTTCGCGCCCGACATAGCCAGCCGTATCGACGCCCAGCGCCCGCGCCACCGACAGCATGCCCGAATGCTTGCCCGAACAGTTGTTGTGCAGCGCCGAAGGCTTCTGCCCCGCGGCCCGCAGCGCATCGCGCGCCGCCGCATTGCTCGGCTGATGCGCACCGCATTCGAGGTCGGACGATCCCAGATGGAGATGCCCGAGGAACGCCGTCACGCCGCTCACATGCACGTCCTCCCCGTGGTGCGAGGCACAGGCGAGCGCCAGTTCCTCGCTGCTGAGGTCGAACTGCGATGCCGCGCCCGAACTGAACATCGCCAGCGCCTGGATCGACTTGACGGCGGAGCGCGGAAACACCGGCCGGGAAACATCCCCCGCCGCGGCAATGACATTGCCCTCGGCATCGGCAACCACGAAGGCGCCGCGGTGACGGTTTTCGACCCACGTGCCGCGGGTCTGCTCGACGAGAATGGGATTGGCTTGCATGAAAAAACGGCCCGGTTTGTCGCTTGGGACAATACCGGGCCGTGAAAGTCAACTCAGTCGGAGGTAGGCGTCGTCAAGTCAGTGCATGGGTGGAGGCATAGGCAGGGCGCCGGATGGCGCCGGAAAATCAGATGTCCCAGTCTTCATCGAGCAGGCGCAGGAAACGCGAGTTCACCCAACCGCTCTTTGAGCCGCGCTCGACGAGGCACCAGTCGGAGGTGCCCGGCTGCTCGATGCAGCGGACCACCCAGACATGCGACTTGGGGGCCAGCTTGCCGATGAGCTGCGAGTACGAGGCCGGCCACTTGCGCAGGTTGAGCGTGTCGTACTTGGCGACGCCGGTCACCCGCGCCGGACCGTCGACGGAGTAGCCGGCGGCGAGCGCGGGCGAGACGGCGAACGCGGCCGCCGCGGTGATGACGAGACCGGCAAGGGTCGCGATCAGCAGCTTTTCGTGGTTCTTCTTCATTTCAGGCTCCCATCGGTGTGGGGGTTGAATTCGTTGTCCCCACATTCGCCGATCGGCCTTGAACTCCGGGTGATGCCGCCGTTCAGGTCCAGTTCATCGGCAAGATCATTTGCGGGCAGGAAAAAGGCCGGATGCTCTCGCACCCCGCCAGGCGGTCCCACATGCGCTGTGAGGCCGAAACTCAGCGATGATGGAACTGGTGGACGTACAGGATCACCTTGTCCTCGCCCGTCATCCGGATGCCGACGACATCGTCGGAGAGGAAGCGTTTGCCCTTGAGCGCCTGCATGATCGCGCCGTTGCTGGCGATCGACTGGCGCAGCGCCCCGGCGTTGCCGTCGCTGTGCATCACGCCATAGCTCACGCCGACGCAGATCGGCGTCACCGACACATTGAGCGGGTTGTCGATCCCGTCGAGCTGCTCTTCATGCACGCGGCGCAGGAAGCCCATCTCATCCGTACACGAGAACGTCGACTCGCCGCCGCCCGGCGGCGTGCAATTGGCGGTGCACTGGCCGTCGATGATGGCGGCCATTGCCGGGCCGGTGCTGACCGGAAGCGGCGCGAAGGAAATCGTTGCGAGTGAAACGATGGCAAGAAGAGAGTGCTTCAGCATCTTCGTTCTCCGTGTTGGCGGTGATCGTGCGGTCAGTTCTGGATTGGCGCAGAGGCTGAGCCCCGGGGCTTGAACCCCGCCTGAATGCCCGGTTCAGCCATCACCCCCCGCAGGTGGATTGTCGCCGGAGCCCACCGCATGATAGGGACGCCGGGTCGTCCTGAGGGGGCCGCAGACCGATGAGTTTCAAACCATTCGACGCGGAGGCGCTGGTCGCAGCGGCGGCAGAGATGCTGCAGCTGAAGATTCCGGCCGCACAGCGCGACGGGGTCCGGAGCCAGCTCAAGACCGCCGCGAAAATGGCGGCGCTGGTCGAACAGGTGAAGCTCGCTGACGACACCGAGCCGGCGCCGGTCTACCGCCCATGAAGCCGACAGCCTCCGCCGCAGCCATCGCCGCCGCCGTAGGCAAAGGCGAGGTCAAAGCCCGCGCCGTGGTCGAGGCCGCGCTGGCGCGCATCGCGAAGCACAACGAGACGCTCGGCGCCTTCACCGATATCACCGCCCAGCGCGCCCTCGCCCGCGCCGATGCGGTGGACCTCGCCATTGCCGGAGGCGGCAAGGCCCCGCCGCTCGCCGGTGTACCGTTCGCGGCCAAGAACCTCTACGACATCGAGGGCGTCGTTACCCGCGCCGGCTCGAAGATCAATCGCTCCAACCGTCCGGCCGGCAAGGACGCCACGCTGATCCAGCGCCTCGAATTCGCCGGCGCGATCCTCGTCGGCGCGACCAACATGGACGAATACGCCTACGGTTTTACCGGCGAGAACGCCCATGACGGTCCCTCGCGCAATCCGCACGACACCGAGCGGATGACCGGCGGCTCCTCCGCTGGCTCGGCTGCGGCAACCGCCGCCGGCCTCGTGCCGCTGTCGCTCGGCTCCGACACCAACGGCTCGATCCGCGTGCCCGCCTCGTTCTGTGGCCTGTTCGGGCTGAAGCCCACCTACGGAAGGTTGAGCCGGGCGCGCACCTATCCGTTCGTCGCAAGTTTTGACACGCTCGGTCCCCTCGCCCGCTCGACGCGCGACCTCGCCCTCGCCTACGACGCGATGCAGGGGTTTGACGACGACGATCCCGCGCAGACCAAGCGCCCGATGGAGCCGACCGATGCCCGCCTGAAGCACCCTATCCCCGGCATCCGCATCGCCATCGCCGGCGGCTACTTTGCCGGCGACGCCGAAGTGCAGGCGCATGTCGCGCACGTGACGCGGGCGCTCGACGCGGCGCGTGTCGTGACCATCCCCGACGCCGCGGCGGCGCGTGCCGCGGCCTTCCTCATCACCATGACCGAGGGCGCGGCGCTCCACCTCGAGCGGCTGCGCACCCGCCTCGACGATTTCGACCCCGAGGTGCGCGACCGGCTGCTCGCCGGCGCCATGCTCCCGGCCGCATGGACCGGCAAGGCGCAAAAACTCCGCCGCGATTTTCGCGAAAAAGTGCTGGCGCTGTTCGCCGACGTCGACGCCATCCTCGCCCCGGTCACGCCGATGCACGCGCCCCACATCGGGCAGAAGCTGGCAAAGCTGGGCGGCGTCGAAATGGCGCTGCGCCCGCATCTCGGCGTCTTCACCCAGCCCTTCTCATTCATCGGTCTGCCGGTGGTGACCGTCCCCGTCTGGCTCCCGGGCGCCACCCTGCCGATGGGCGTCCAGATCATCGCCGCCCCGTGGCGCGAAGACATCGCCCTGCGCATCGCCCACCAGCTCGAACAAGCCGGCGCCGTCTCCGCCCCCGTTGCCAAGGCGTTCGCCATCTAGCGACGCACGCCCCCGTTGTTCGACAAGCTCACCACGAAGGCTACTGCCAGACCGGCAGGCATGAGGACTTAGTGGTGAGCCTTCCAATGACTTCGCAGTGAGCCCGTCGAACCACGCAGTCCGGCCACGCCCGCCGCGGGCCTTCCAATGACTTCGCAGTGAGCCCGCCCAACCACGCAGTCCCGCCACGCCCGCCGAAGGCCCTCCAAGGACTTCGTGGTGAGCCTGTCGAACCACGCAGTCCGGGCTCATCCCAAACCGCGCCTACCCCAGGCCAAACCACTCAATCCCGGCCCGCGCGGCCTCATCCCGCGACACCTCGTACCCGGCGTCCGCATACCGCATGACCCCCAGCGAGGTGTCGTTGGTCAGCGCGTGCTCAAGCCGCTCGTCGGCCGCATCGGTTCCATCCGCCACCAGCGTAACACCGGCAGACGTCATGTACCCCGCATAACCCCCGCCGCCCGAGTGCACTGCCACGAGGTCGGCCATCGATGCACACAGCAGCATGGCGTCGAGCAGCGGCCAGTCCGCGATTGCATCCGACCCATCCTTCATGTTCTCGGTCATGATGTTCGGATGCGCCATCGCTCCCGCATCGAGATGGTCGCGGCTGAACGCCACCGGTCCCTTCAGCTCCCCGCGCCGCACAAGATCGTTGACCGCCACCGCCAGCCGCGTCCGCTCCCC
>DAORUH010000129.1:0-8573 GCA_035433065.1 Devosia sp.
TGTCCTCCGACCAGCTCACGTGATCGGTCGAGACCAGCGTGACGTTCCCCGCAGCGACCTGCCGCCACAGCTTTTCGACCTCGGCGCGCGGGCGGATCGGCGGGTTGATCTTGGCCTTGCCGCCCAGCCGGCGCACATCGTTTTCCTCGTCCAGCGTCAGGTAGTGAATGCAGCACTCGATCGAGGCGTGAAAGCCGCGCGCCCGATAGTCGGCCGCGATGTCGTAACCGCGCGACAGCGAGCAGTGCACGACATGCGCATCGCACCCGGTCTGCGCGCCCGTCTCATAGATCTGCAGCGTCGCCAGCAGTTCGGCGAGCGGCGGGCGGCTTTGTGCATGGGCGCGCCAGTCGGTGATGCCCGACGCCTTCACCGCCTCCATCGCGGCGCGCACCGTCTCGTCGTCCTCGTTGTGCACGCCCGCGGTCCGGCCGGTCTTTGCGACCGCCGCAAAACACCGCGCCAGCATCGGCGGCGAGATGCGCGGAAACCGCACCGGATCTGTCCCAAAGGTCGAGAACTTGAAGGCGGCCACGCCCGCCGCCGCCTGCTCGATGATGCGGCGCGTCCCCTCCTCGGGGTTGATGGTGCCATAGAGCGCGAAATCGACGCGCGCCTGCGGCAGCGCCTGCTCGACCTTCTGCGCCACCGCCACCGCCGAGCACACCAGATTGCCCTCGTCATAGGGCATGTCGACAATGGTGGTGACGCCCCCCGCTGCGGCCGACCGCGTCGACCAGATGAAGTCCTCCTGGTTGCGCTGGCTCAGCGAATGCACCTGCGCATCGATGGCGCCGGGCAGGATCAGTGCGGTGCCAAGCTCATGCCGCTCCCGCGCCGCGGGCGCAGCCCCCTCGCCGACTGCCGCAATCACGCCGTCGCGCACGGCAACGTATCCGTGCTCGATGATGCGGTCGGCGAGCACCACGGTGCCCGAAAGCGCCAGATCGAAATCAGCCATGGCCCACATCCCGCGCAACGGCAGACACACTCATGCCAGCGCCCTCCGTCCCTGCCCCGTGCGCCGCATCAGCACGCGCTCGACATAGCTGAAGCCATCGTAGATCAGCACCGCCAGCACGCCGACGATCAGCCCGCCCTGCGCCACGAACGCCGTGTTGTTCGACAGCAGGCCCGCGATGATCACCTCGCCCAGCGTGCGCGCCGCCACGGTCGAGCCGATGGTCGCCGTCGCCAGCGAAATCACCGTCGAAAGCCGGATGCCGCCGAGGATCACCGGCGTCGCCAGCGGCAGTTCGACCTGCATCAGCCGCTGCGTGCCGGTCATCCCGACGCCCCGCGCCGCTTCGGTGACAGACGGCGGCAGCGTCGTCAGCCCGGTGAGCGCGTTCTCGAAGATCGGCAGCAGCCCATAGAGGAACAGCGCGACCAGCGTCGGCCCGGTGCCAAAGCCGAGGATCGGCACGCACAGCGCCAGCACCGCCACCGGCGGAAAGGTCTGCCCGATATTGGCGAGGCTGCGGCTCAGCGGCAGGAACTCCGCGCCGAACGGCCGCGTCACCAGAATGGCGAGGCCGACCGCGACAACCGTGGCGAGCGCCGTGGCGATGGCGACGATCAGCAGGTGGTTCAGCGTCAGGTCGAGCAGCGAGGTCTGCGTGTAGATCGCAGGCTGGCCATTCTTGGTCAGCGGCTGGAACACGAAGGCAAAGCTCTGCGGCGAGACGACGAACGCCACGAGCAGCGCCAGAGCCACCAGCCTGACGATGAGACCAACACTCATTGCGGCCTCGCACCGAGGCGGGTGAGCATGTCGAGCGTGATGCGCCCGATGGTCTTGCCGGATGCATCGACCACCGGCACGGCGCTGCGGCCCGTCCACAGCGCCTCGTCGAGCGCGTCGCGCAGGTTCAGCTCCGCACTGATGGGCGCGCCGCTTGCTTCACCGGGTTCGACGATCTCGGCGATCCGGCGCAGCGACAGCAGGCGAAACGCCCGCTCGCCGGTGCCCAGCAATTCGCCCACGAACTTCGCCGCCGGCTGCGTGATCAGCTCGCGCGGCGGCGCGTATTGCAGCAGCTTGCCCTTGTCCATCACGGCGATCCTGTCGCCGAGGTGGATGGCCTCCTCCATGTCGTGCGTGACGAGCACGATGGTGGTCCCGAAGCGCCGCTGGATGGCCAGCAGGTCGTCCTGCGCCTTGGCGCGAATGATCGGATCGAGCGCCCCGAACGGCTCGTCCATCAGCAGCACCTTCGGCTCTGCCGCGAGCGCCCGCGCCACGCCCACCCGCTGCTGCTGCCCGCCCGAAAGTTCCGACGGCAGCCGGTCGCGATACTCGGCCGGCGCCAGTTGGAACAGCTCCAGCAGTTGGTCGACCCGCGCCGCAATCCGCGCCTTGTCCCAACCGAGCAGTTGCGGCACCGTGCCGATGTTCTGCCCCACCGTGCGGTGCGGAAACAGCCCGTGCCCCTGAATGGCGTAGCCGATCTGGCGGCGCAGGACATGCGCCGGCACAGACTTCGTGTCCTGCCCGTCGATCAGCACGCGCCCCGACGTCGGCTCGATCAGGCGGTTGATCATCCGCAGCAGCGTCGTCTTGCCCGACCCCGACGTGCCGACAATGGTCGCGATCTCGCCATCCGCCACGGTCAGCGACACGGCATCCACCACCGTCACCCCGAGATAGGCTTTGCTGAGCGCTTCGAGCTGGATCATGTGGTGTGTCCGGTGCCTGTGGGATCAGTCGTCACGGCGCTCACCCCTCACGCTCACCATTTCCACCACCGCATCGAGCACCACCGCCGCCGCGAACGCCAGCGCCACCGTCGGGATCGCGCCGAGCAGCACGAGGTCCATCGCGGTCTGCCCGATCCCCTGGAACACGAACACGCCGAAGCCACCGCCGCCGATCAGCGCGGCGATGGTGGCAAGGCCGATGTTCTGCACCAGCACGATGCGGATGCCGGTGAGGATCACCGGAAACGCCAGCGGCAGTTCGACCCCGACCAGCCGCTGCCCATCGGTCATGCCCATGCCCTTCGCCGCGTCGTTAGCGGCGGGTGGTACGTTGTCGAGCCCAACCACCGTGTTGGCCACCATCGGCAGCAACGAATAGGCGAACAGCGCGACCATTGCCGGCGCAGCGCCAATCCCCGAAATACCGATCGCCGCCGCGCCCGGCACGTTGGCCGCGACCCACGCGAGCGGCGCGATCAACAGCCCGAACAGCGCAATCGAGGGGATGGTCTGGATGAGGTTGAGCACATTGAGGACGACAGCCCGTACGCCCGGCGCGCGGTAGCACAGGATGCCGAGCGGAATGCCAGCCGCCACCGCCACCAGCAGCGATCCGAACGCCAGGAGCACATGCTGCTGCGCCTCGCGCCAGAACGCATCGGCGCGGTTGGCATACTCCTTGAGGATCGACAGGTCATTCCACGTTCCGCTGACAAGGATCAGCGCAATCCCCGCCGCGACAGCGAGCAGGATGCCGATCCGCGGGACGGGCTTCAGCTTCATCCGCGTCAGCGCATCGGCCGCCAGCAGCGCGAAGGCGAACAGCAGCAGCCAGAAACCCGCAGCGGGCGACACGCGCGCCAGCTTATCCCCCTCCGGCGTGAGATAGGTCGCGGCATGCCCGATGAGGATCAGGATAGCCGCCAGCGCCACAAGGCTCGCGGCGAGACGGACAATGCCAGGCGTGCGGAACAGCGCAATGAGAATAGCGCCCGCCACGATGGCGCAGACGAGAGCGCCCTCCACCGCCGGCAGGGACGCAAGGATCGACTTGCCCTCGCCGAGCACGATCCGATTGGCCCGGAACGCGGCAAATGGAGAAACCGCACCCACGGCCCCGATCGCGCCAATCAGTACGCCAAGCTTGTCCAGCACGGCGAAAGGTCTGACGGCAGTCGGGGCAGCGACATCGGTCATGGCACGAGCTTAGGCGCGCTCCGTGCCAGTGGGAAGCTCGCGCCGGCTGAACGACCCCAAACTTGATCGGGGGCGGCCGAGGGGGCGGGCAATCGGCACCGCCCCCTCATCACGTCCTTCTACTTTGCGAATCCATTGGCCTTCAGCCAGTCCGTCGCCACCGCGGCCGGGGCCTCGCCGCCCACCTGCACGCGGCCGTTCAGCTCCTGCAACGTCTTGAGATCGAGCTTGGCGAACACCGGCTCCAGCAGGTCCTTGATCTTGGGGTTGGCGTCGAGCACCGCCTTGCGGATGATCGGGGCCGGCTCATAGACCGGCTGCACGCCCTTGTCGTCCTCCAGCACCGTGAGGCCGGAAGGCGCGATGCCGCCATCGGTGCCATAGACCATCGCGGCATTCACCCCGTTGGTCTGCTGCGCCGCCGCGGCGATGGTCGCCGCCGTGTCGCCGCCCGACAGCGTCACCAACTGGTCGGGCGTCAGCTTGAAGCCATACACTTCCTGGAATTTCGGCAGCGCCGCCGGGGACGATACGAACTCGGCCGAGGCCGCGAGCTTCACCTGCCCGCCACCGGCGACCCATTTGCCGAAATCGGAGAAGGTCTTGAGGTTGTTCGCCGTGGCCACATCGTTGCGCACCGCGACGGCCCAGGTGTTGTTGGCGGGCGCCGGGGTCAGCCAGACAATCTTGTTGGCTTCGAGATCGAGTTTCGCCGCTTCCGCATAGGCCTTGGCCGCGTCGTTCCACAGCGGATCGTCGGCCTTGTTGAAGAAGAACGCGGCGTTGCCGGTGTACTCGGGATAGATGTCGATCTGCCCGGCAATGATCGCCTCGCGCACCACCGGGGTGCCGCCGAGCTGGATCTTGTCGGTGACGGCGATGCCGTTGGTCTCGAGCACCTGCTTGATGATGTTGCCGAGCACGCCGCCTTCGGTGTCGATCTTGGACGACACCACGACCTGGGCGCTGGCGGCACTCACGGTGAAGGCGATTGCAGCGGCAGCACCGAGAAGAATCTTGGAAAAGCGCATGAGGACTCTCCTTGTTCCGGGCCCTTGGGGGAGCGGGCCAGGTTGGATGGGAAGGCTATACCGATCGGGCGTAAAAGCCCAAGTTTTCCGGTCTAGCGGACAGGGCCGAGCGCGAAAAACTCGTCCAGTGCAGGCACGGGCGCGAGCGAAATCAGTTCACCCAGCGTCGAATCCGAGCCGATGTCGAGTTCGATCGCCTCGACCTCCGCCGACAATGGCCGGTCCACGTCGTAGAACCCGGCATGCCGCCGCACGCGCTCAAAAATCATCTGCGGCACGCCGCTCGGCCGGTCGCCGAGCAGGTCCATCGCCTGCGCCGCCAGCAGCCCCTCGAGCGCCGCGAGACGCCGGATGGCCTCAACCTGCCGCTCGAACCGCTCGACCACCAGCGGCAGGAACGCCGCCTCATCCTCCAGCCCCGCCGCGACCACCAGCGATGTCGCCGATACCGGGTTCGCCATCGACAGCGTGCGCGCGAACAGTTCCCCCGCCAGCTTGATGATCGGACCAAAGCCGGTGGCGATCGCCCCCTTCGGCACGAGGTTGATCGGCAGGTCGCGCCGCGCCCCGTTGCCGAGCAGCACGCAGCGGTTGAACGAGTTGCGCGCCGCATGCGCCAGCGCGATCTGCGCGGTTTCGAGAAAGATCGTGACATCGAGCGGCAGCGAACCGCCGGAGGTCAGCACCTCGCCCTCCACCACCACCGGATTGTCGTCGGTCCTGCCGGTCGCCGCCAGCACGGTTCGCCCGCATACCAGCAGGCATTCGAACGCGGTGCCGAACACCTGCGCCATCATCCGCAGGCTCAGCGGGTCCTGGATGTGCGTGGCGTTCGGCCAGTCCCAGCCCCGCGCGTTCTGGAACAGCCAGGCCCCAATCTCCGCCTCGCGCTCGGTGCCCACATGCGCCACCGCCTTCCACGGATCGCGCGACGCCCCGAGCGCCCCGGCCGTGGTGAGGCTGGTGGCGAGCAGCATGCGCAGCGCGCCCGCGGCCGCGCGCGTCGCTTCCGCCGCCGCGGCAAAGCCCACCGCGTTCACCGAGATCGAGGCAAGACTGTCGCGCGGCGCCAGCCGCTGCGGTTTCAGCCCCGCTTCTTCGAGCGCCGTGGCGGCCGGCAGGCGGCGGTTTTCGTACACCGCCTCCCCCACCCCGGTCAGCACCGCGCCGATCTGCCCCATGAGCCCGATATCGGCGCAGCCGATCGAGCCGGTGCGCCGCACCACCGGCACCACGTCGCGATCCAGCATGCGCAGATACGCGTCCACCAGATCGGTCGTGCACCCCACCCGTCCGGTCAGCGCCGTGTTGACGCGGATCGCCATGGCGTTGCGCACCACCGACGAGGGAAACGGCGTGCCGGTGCCAAAATGATGCGCCCGCACCAGCCCCATGTTGAACGCATCGAGCTGCTCGGGCGTCCACTCGATATCCTTCATCGCCCCGACGCCCGTGGTCGAGCCGTAGATCGGGATGTGCCGCGCCATGCTGTCATCGATGACGGTACGGGCCCGGCGCACCCGCTCGAGCGCGGCCGGATCGGCCTCGATATGCGCGGCGCGGGCGCCGATCCGCGCGAGCGTCGCAAAACTCAGCGGCTTGCCGGTGAAGACGATGGGGGCGGCGGTCATCAAACCCTCCGATGCATTTCAATAGCGCAAGGCCGCGCCGCCGCAAATGGGGGCCACCCGAACGAAGCGCTGGCACCGCCCCGCCATTCCGCACTAGTTTGCGCCATGCCCGCCCGCGACCCGCTCTCCGCCTATCGCCAGAAGCGCGATTTCACCAAGACCACCGAACCCGCCGGCGCGCGCGCCCGGCCGGCCGGCAACCGCTTCGTCATCCACAAGCACCATGCCACCGCCGATCACTACGACCTGCGCCTCGAACACGATGGGGTGCTGAAAAGCTGGGCCGTCCCCAAGGGCCCCTCCCTCAACCCCGCCGACAAGCGCTATGCGGTGGAAACCGAGGACCATCCGCTCGACTACATCGATTTCGAGGCGGTGATCCCCGAGGGCGAGTATGGCGGCGGCCCGATGATCGTCTGGGACACCGGCGAATGGGCCCCGATGGGCGACATGGACGCCGGTCTCAAGAAGGGCGACTTCAAGTTCCGCCTCTATGGCAAGAAGCTCACCGGAGGCTTCGTGCTGGTGCGCATGAAGCCCAGGCCCGGCGACAAGAAGTCCAACTGGCTGCTCATCAAGGAGACTGACGACTCCGTCGATCGCGACATCGACATCGTCACGGCCCGCCCCGAAAGCGTGAAGTCCGGCCTCACCATCGAGGAGCTTTACGCCCGCACGAAGGCCCCCACCCCCGCCGCCGCAAAACCGCGCAGGGCGGCAAAGCCCGCAAAGCTATCCCCCGGAAAACTCACCGGCGCGGTGAAGGCGCCGATGCCGCAAAAGTTCAAGCCCATGCTCGCGACGCAGGGCACCGCGCCACCCAGTGGCGACACCGGCTGGATCCACGAGATCAAGTATGACGGCTACCGCACGCTGGCCTTCATCAGCGACGGCAAGGTGCGCCTCCTCACCCGCACCGGCATCGACTGGACCGACCGCTACGGCGTCCTCGCCGGGGCCTTCACCGCCCTCCCCTGCAAGGACGCGATCATCGATGGCGAAATCGTCGTCGTCGATGACGCCGGCGTCACCCACTTCGCCGATCTGCAGCAGGCGCTGACCGACAAGGCGAGCGAGCGGCTCACCTTTTTCGCCTTCGATCTCGTCCATCTCGATGGCTACGACATCACCAAAGCGCCGCTGCTTGAGCGGAAAGACCTGCTGCGCGCCCTCCTCGCCCCCGTGACCGGTCCGCAGTCGGCCATCCATTTCTCCGATCACGTCGGCGGCGAGGGCAAGGTGCTCTACGACCAGGCCGTTGAACTGGGGCTGGAGGGCATCCTCAGCAAGCGCGAAACCTCGCCCTACATCCAGGAGCGCAGCAAGACCTGGATGAAGACCAAATCCGTCCTCGCGGGCGATTTCCCCATCGTCGGCTACACCGAGTCCGCCGCCAATGGCGGGCTCGGCGCGCTGGCGCTCGGCCGCTGGGTCGATGGCGAACTCGAGTACAGCGGCAATGTCGGCACCGGGTTCGACGCGGCGACAATGCAGACCCTGCTCAAGCGCCTGAAGCCGCTCGCCGCGGGTGGCCACAAGCTCGACCGGATGACGAAGGACGTCATTCCGGTGCGGTCCGTTCTCACCGCCCACATCCACTACGCCAACCTCACCGCCGACGGCTCGGTGCGGCACGGCGTGTTCAAGGGCCTGCGCGAACCCGAGTTCACCCAGAGCGAGGAACCGGTCGAGCGCCGACGCCTCATCACCGATGCCGACCTCGCCAGCATCTCGATCACCAATGCGGGCCGCAACCTCTTCGGCAAGACCGGGCCGACCAAGCTCGATCTCGCGCTCTACTATGCGCAGGTCGGCGATTTCATGCTGCCGCACATTTTCGGCCGGCCCGTCTCGCTGGTGCGCAGCCCCTCGGGCAAGATCGACGACCTGTTCTTCCAGCGGCACCCGTTCTTCGGCATGCCCAAATCCATCGCCACGTTCGAAACGCTCAGCAGCGAAGATGGCGAGAAGCGCAAATACATCTCGGTGGTCGACACCAAGGGCTATCTCGGCC
>DAORUH010000130.1:0-8452 GCA_035433065.1 Devosia sp.
CACGCGGGTCCGTATCTCGGGGAGCGGGACGCCCTCGAGCTGGTCCGGCTCGCGCTGTTCGTATTCGGTCACGACCAGACCTGTTCCTCGAGCTCGGGGAAGCGCCGGGTCATGGTGTCCCAGATTTCCTGTTCGAGCGCGTCAGCATTTTGCCCGGCGGGTATCACGACGCAGCGCCCCGGATTGTTCTTCGCGATGTCGAGGAACGCCTGCCGCAGCCGCGTGTGCCAGTCGAGATCTTCTTTCTCGAAGCGATCGCCGGTCGCCTGCAGCGCCCCTTCGAGCTCGCGGCTCTGCAACCGTTGGAACGCGACGTGCGGGTCCATGTCGAGAATGATCGTCAGGTCGGGATTGCGGCCGTTCAGCGCCAGCGTTTCGAGGCCGCGGATCAGCCGGTCGTCCACCCCGCCCGTCAGCCCCTGATAGGCCCGCGTCGAATCGTGGAAGCGATCCGACAGCACCCATTTTCCGGCGTCGAGGTTCGGCCCGATGAGCTGGTTGACGTGGTCGAGCCGCGCCGCTGCGAACAGCACCGCCTCCGCGCCCGGTCCCCACTGCTCCGACCGTCCCTGCAGGATGAAGGCGCGGATGGCTTCTGCCTTCGGCGTGCCGCCGGGCTCGCGGGTGCGGATGGCGTCGATCTGGTTGCGGTTGAGCCGCGTCAGCAGGCGTTTGACCTGCGTCGACTTGCCGACCCCTTCGCCGCCTTCAAAAGTGATGAAGCGAGCCGCCTTTGCGGGCACATCGAGCATCGGCCGGAAGTCCTGTTGCGGGGCGGGAGGGGTGGTTACAGCCAGCCCAGCGCCAGTTCCTTGAGGGCGTCGGTCGCCCTGCGCACGATATCCCCCTCGCCGACCGCCGAGGCGGCGTAGAGCGGGGTTACCTGCACCACAACGCCGTTGCACATGACATTGAGCTTGGCAAGTTCGGCGCCCTCGGCCACTGGGGGCAGGATGGGCGCGTTGTAGGTCACGGTCGCCTGCGGGCAGTTCTGCGCGCCCTTGGGCACGAACAGGTTGATGTTGCCCTTGCCGACCAGCCCCACCTGTCCCTCGGTGCCGCCATAGACATTGGCATAGGTGACGACCTGTCCCTTGGCATAGACGGGGATTTCCTCGAAACCCCGGGTGCCCCAGGTCACGAGTTTGCGGGCTTCCTCGGCACGTTCGTTCATCGACGTGAGGCCGTGCAGCACGGCAATCAGCCGGCGCCCGCCCGCCGCGGTCGACACCACGGTGCCATAGCCCGCCGCTTCGGTATGCCCGGTCTTCAGCCCATCCACCCCGATGCCCATCTCGACCAGCGAGTTGCGGTTCTGCTGGCGTATCTTGTTCCAGGTGAACTCGGGCTCGGAGAAGATCGGATAGTATTCGGGGAACTGCGCAATGAGGAACCGCGCGACAGTCGCGAGATCCCGCGCCGTCGAGTATTGGTCCGGGTCCGGCAGGCCGGTGGCGTTGACGAAGTGCGAATTGGTTAGCCCGATTTCGGTGCCGAGCTGGTTCATCATCTTGGCAAACGTCTGCTCGGTGCCGCCAATCCCTTCGGCAAGCGCAATCGCTGCATCGTTGCCGGACTGGATGATGACAGAGCGGACGAGGTCAGCGACGCTCACCTTGGAGTTGAGCTCGGCGAACATGGTCGAGCCGCCCGAGGAGGCCCCGCCGTCGCGCCAGGCGTGCTCGGAAATAAAGAACTCGTCGGTGAGCGACAGGCGCTTGCGCTGCAGCTCGTCGAAGACCACGGCCACCGTCATCAGTTTGGCCATGCTGGCCGGCTCGAGCCGCGCGTCGGGTTCCTTGCCGAACAGGATCGTGCCGGACTCGTAGTCCATCAGCACCGCGAACTTCGCCTTGGTGTCGAAATCCTGCGCCATCGCGGGCGCTGCGAGCGCCGCAAATGCCAGAACGACGCCGATCAGCGTGAGTCGGATACCCTGCACTGCTTCCTCTCCGAGGCGGCCCAGGACCGCCGCTCGATTAATAGAGGATGATGTCGTTCAGGCCAAGTTCCTGCGCCAGATCGAGCACGTCCTCGCGCGACACGCCGGCCTTCAGGCGAATCAGTGTGAGCACCGTCGCCTTGTCCCCTGTCGAGGTCTCGTCGACCGCTCCCAGCATGGCGAACGCCTCGGTCACCTTGCGGACCTGCTTTGCATCGCGGAACACGCCCAGGCGCAGGGTGAGCACGTCGCCCTCGTCGTTGCGCAGTTCCGGGCCGGCGAGCTGACCACTGGCCATCGCCGCCGTTGCCGCGGCCGCGCCGCTGACGGGGCCGTCGGTGGCATAGCTGAAGAGGTTCGCCGGAATCGGCGCCAGCTGGGCGTCGGCTACCGCGAAATTGCCGCCGGACATGCTGTCGATCTGCTGTTCCAGCGGCGAGCGGGTGTTGAGGCTGGCCATCAGCATGCGGGTATCGTCGCCATTGAGCGGCGCGGCCGAAACATAGCGCACCTCCACTTCGGCATGGCCGCTGTTGACGTAACCGAGCGCGTTGGCGGCCTCGAAGCTGAGGTCCATCACCCTGCCCTGCAGGTACGGCCCTCGATCGTTCACGCGCACCAGCACCGAGCGCCCATTCTCAAGATTGGTCACCCGCGCATAGGACGGGATCGGCAGCACCGGGCTCGCCGCGGTCAGATAGTAGGCACCAAAGATTTCACCATTGGCGGTCTGGCGGCCGTGAAAGTCCTGCCCGTACCACGAGGCACGGCCACGCTCGACATACCCCGGACCGGCGACCGGCGTGTAGGTCTTGCCGGCGACCTTGTACGGCTTGAGCGGCATTTCGCGGCCGCCGCCACGGGGCGGAAACTTTGCCTTCGACATGCGCGGCGACACGGCGACGCCGAATTCCTTGGAGGTAAAGGCGTTCCGCTTGACCCCTGAGTCCCCGATGGAGCCGCTGCCGCAGGCAACAACCAGCGGCGCGAGAAACAGCGACAGCGCGGCAAGGCGCACGAATTTACGCGGGAAAGCGGATTTGGTCGGCAACGTGGGCACCCATGCTCGATAGTTCGTCCAGTCTAGCGGAGTGGGTTCCCCGATGCCTGCGGGAGTGCCCGGCATGGTTTCTGGCAGGTTAATTTGATTCAAATTGCAGGGATTGCCGGGAACCCTATCCCTCCAGCCACTCGCGCAACGCGCCGCGGACGTGCTCCGGCTGCTCGACCAGCGCCATGTGGCCCGCACCGGGGATCACCGCCAGCGCCGCGCCGGGAATGCCGTCGGCCATTTCGCGCGCCACCTCGGGCGGCGTGATCCTGTCCTCGTCACCAACGATGACCGTCACCGGCATGGCGATCGAGGTCAGCATTGGCCGTGAATCCGGGCGCGACATGATCGCCTCCTGCTGCCGGATATAGGCCTCGAACCCATTGGTCAGCGCCATGTCGAGATGCAGCGCCCTGAGTTCGGCGCTGTCGAGGTTCAAAGGATGCACGGCGTTCGCGTAGGAATTGGCCGCCGCCAGCGCCAGCCTGCCGGCCCTGGCCAGTTCGATGCCCCTCCGCCGGTTCTCGGTTGCCTCCGGCGTATCCGCCCGCGCGCTGGTGTCGATCAGCGCCAGCCGAGTCACCCGCTCCGGCGCCTGCCGGAGAATCTCGAAGGCGATGTAGCCGCCCATGGAAAAGCCGCCCAGCGCAAATCTGGGGGGCGCGTGAGAGAGGATTTGCGCCGCGAGCGCCGCCATTGTAGCCCCCTCACGCGCAGCAGCGATGGTCACCGGGCCGTGCTGCCAGAGCAGGTCCATATGCGGATGGAAAACGCGCGGTGTGGCGTTCAGTCCGGGGATCATGAGAATCGGCGTCTGCGACATTCGGTGGTCTCGCGCGTTGCTTTCCTGCGGTGCACCTAAAAGGCAGAAACCCATTCCTTGTGACAAGGCTGGAATTCATATAAAGAAATCTTTATATCCCGCGCCTGACAATGACTTGCCGACGCGATCTGGCTTTTTTTGAGGTCATGGCGATGCAGACTACCCCCGATAAGGGCAACGAAATCCGGCACGCGCTCCGCGCCGCCGCAGCCGAGCGAATCCTGGTGCTCGACGGTGCCATGGGCACCATGATCCAGACGCTGAAGCTCGATGAGGCCGGCTATCGCGGCGAACGCTTCGCGAACTGGCACAAGGACGTTCGCGGCAACAATGACCTGCTGAACCTGACGCTGCCCGACGCCATCCGCGCCATCCACCTCGATTACTTTCGGGCCGGCGCCGACATCGTAGAGACCAACACCTTCTCGTCCACCTCCATCGTCATGGCCGACTATGGCATGGAGGCACTGGCCTACGAGTTGAACGTCGAGGGCGCCAAGCTCGCCCGCGAGGCCGCCCGGATCGCCGAAAAGGAAGATGGCCGCCGCCGCTTCGTCGCCGGCGCGCTCGGGCCGCTGAACAAGACCGCGTCCATGTCGACGGACGTCAACAATCCGGGCCACCGCTCGGTCACCTTCGACCAGATCGTCGCCGCCTACACCGAGGAGATCAACGGTCTCATCGACGGCGGCGCGGACCTGCTGCTGTTCGAGACGATCACCGACACGCTCAACACCAAGGCCGGCATCTTCGCCGCCCAGCAGATTTTTGACGAGCGCGGCTTCGATCTGCCGATCATGATCTCGGGTACGATCACCGATCTCTCCGGCCGCACCCTCTCGGGCCAGACACCAACCGCGTTCTGGTACTCGGTGCGCCACGCCAACCCGCTGACCGTGGGCCTCAACTGCGCGCTCGGCGCCGACACCATGCGCCCGCACATCGCCGAACTCTCCGATGTCGCCGATACGCTGATCTGCGCATATCCGAACGCCGGCCTGCCCAACTCCTTCGGCGGCTACGACGAGACGCCGGAAATGATGGCGCGCCAGCTCGAAGTGTTCGCGCAGCAGGGCCTCGTCAACATCGTCGGCGGCTGCTGCGGCTCGACCCCCGACCACATCCGCGCCATCGCCGAGGCCGTGCACCGGCACCGGCCGCGCGTCATCCCGCAGATCGCGACGCAGTTGCGCCTGTCCGGTCTCGAACCCTTCACGCTCACGCCGGAAATCCCGTTCGTGAACGTCGGCGAGCGCACCAACGTCACCGGCTCCGCCCGGTTCAGGAAGCTCATCACCGCCGGCGACTACACCGCCGCCCTCGATGTGGCGCGCGACCAGGTGCAGAACGGCGCGCAGGTCATCGACGTCAACATGGACGAAGGCCTGATCGACAGCGCGAAGGTGATGGTCGAGTACCTGAACCTGCTCGCCGCCGAGCCCGATATCGCCCGCGTCCCGCTGATGATCGATAGCTCGAAGTTCGAGGTGATCGAGGCCGGGTTGAAGTGCGTGCAGGGCAAGGCGCTGGTCAATTCGATCTCGATGAAGGAGGGCGAGGAAAAGTTCCTCGAAACGGCCCGGCTGGTCCGCCGTTTCGGCGCCGCCGTCGTGGTCATGGCCTTCGACGAGAAGGGCCAGGCCGATACCTTCGCCCGCAAGGTCGAGATCTGCACCCGCGCCTACAAGCTGCTGACGGAAGTGGTGGGCTTCCCGCCCGAGGACATCGTCTTCGACCCGAACGTCTTTGCCATAGCGACCGGCATTGATGAGCACAACAACTACGGTGTCGACTTCATCGAGGCGACCCGCGAAATCCGGAAGACCCTGCCCCACGTCCACATCTCGGGCGGTGTCTCCAACCTCAGCTTCTCGTTCCGCGGCAACGAGCCGGTGCGCGAGGCGATGCACGCCGTGTTCCTCTACCACGCCATCCAGGCGGGCATGGACATGGGCATCGTCAACGCCGGCCAGCTCGCCGTCTACGAGTCGATCGACCCCGAACTGCGCCAGGCCTGCGAGGACGTGATCCTCAACCGCGATCCGGGCGCCTCGGAGCGCCTTCTGGCGCTGGCCGAGCGCTATCGCGGCGGGGCCGGCCAGGAGGCCAAGGCCAAGGACCTCAGCTGGCGCGAAAAGCCGGTCGCGGAACGCATCGCGCACGCCCTCGTCAACGGCATCACCGAGTTCATCGAGGCCGACACCGAGGAAGCCCGGCTCGGGGCCGAGCGCCCGTTGCACGTCATCGAAGGCCCGCTGATGGCCGGCATGAATGTCGTCGGCGACCTCTTCGGCTCGGGCAAGATGTTCCTGCCGCAGGTGGTGAAATCCGCCCGCGTGATGAAGCAGGCCGTCGCCCATCTCGAACCCTTCATGGAAGCCGAAAAGATCGCCAACGGCGGCACTGCCGGTCAGCGCCGGGCCGCCGGCAAGGTGCTGATGGCAACGGTGAAGGGCGATGTCCACGACATCGGCAAGAACATCGTCGGCGTCGTCCTCGCCTGCAACAATTACGAGATCATCGACCTTGGCGTGATGGTGTCGTCGACCCGCATCCTCGAGGCGGCAAGGAAGGAAGAGGTCGACATCATCGGCCTCTCCGGTCTCATCACGCCCTCACTCGACGAGATGGCGCATGTCGCCGCCGAGATGGAGCGCGAAGGCTTTGACATCCCGCTGCTGATCGGCGGTGCGACGACCTCGCGCGTCCACACGGCCGTGAAGATCCACCCGAACTATTCACGCGGACAGACCGTCTACGTGAATGACGCCAGCCGCGCTGTGGGCGTCGTCTCGGCCCTGCTCTCCTCCGAGCAGAAGCCCGGCTACGTCGCCGACATCAGGACCGAGTACCAGAAGGTCGCCCAAAAGCACGCGCAGAGCGAACTCGAAAAGCAGCGCATCACCATCGACAAAGCGCGCGAAAACCGCTTCCGCCCCGAGTGGTCGAGCTACACGCCGCCCAAGCCGAGTTTCCTCGGCACCCGCGTGTTCGAGAGCTACGACCTCAACGAGCTGGCGCGCTACATCGACTGGACGCCGTTCTTCCAGACCTGGGAGATGAAGGGCCGCTTCCCCGCCATCCTCGAGGACGAGGCGCAGGGCCCGGCCGCGCGCCAGCTCTGGGACGACGCCCAGAAGATGCTGCAGGAAGTCCTGCGGAAGAACTGGTTCCGCCCCAAGGCGGTCATCGGCTTCTGGCCCGCCAACGCCGTCGGCGACGACATCCGCCTCTATCGCGACGACACCCGCACCGACGACCTCGCGACCTTCTTCACGCTGCGCCAGCAGTTGACCAAGACCGGCGCCAAGCCCAACATGGCGCTCGCCGATTTCGTCGCGCCGGTCGAAAGCGGCAAGCCCGACTATATCGGCGGTTTCGTTGTCACCGCCGGCATGGAAGAGAACGCCGTCTCCGAGCGCTTCGAGCGGCTCAATGACGACTATTCGTCAATTCTCGTGAAGGCCCTCGCCGACCGCTTTGCCGAAGCCTTTGCCGAGGCCATGCACGAGCGCGTCCGCAAGGAGTTCTGGGGCTACGCCACGGACGAGCGCTTCAAACCCGACGAGCTGATCGGCGAGCCGTACCGCGGCATCCGCCCTGCCCCGGGTTATCCGGCGCAGCCCGACCACACCGAGAAGACGACGCTGTTCAGCCTGCTCAATGCGAAGCAGCGCATCGGCGTCGAACTGACCGAGAGCTATGCCATGTGGCCCGGCTCGTCGGTCTCCGGCCTCTACTTCAGCCACCCCGACGCCTACTATTTCGGCGTCGCCAAGGTGGAGCGCGACCAGGTTGCCGACTACGCCAAGCGCAAGGGCATGGAAGTCCGCGAGGTGGAGCGCTGGCTCGGCCCCATCCTCAACTACACCCCTTCACGCGAGACTTGATGACGACCCCGTATGACACCACCAACGCCGCCATCGGCGTCACCATTGTGACCTCCGATGCGGCGATCCCGCAGTCCGGCGATGTCGCCGTGATCCGCCTCGAACCCTCGCTCCACCAGCATGCTGCAGGCAGCGAATGCGTCGCCTGCGCCGCCCGGGGCGACGTCCGCGCCATGCTGTTTGATCTTCTGGCCTCCGCCCGCGCCGGCTTCCGCCAGCCCTTCACCAGCGTCGTCATCGACGCCAGCCGCCTCGCCAATCCCCAGCCCGTCATCGACCGCCTGTCGCCGCAGTCCCCCGCGGTCGGCATGCGCGATTTCACGGTGGCGAAGAGTTTTCGACTGACCGGGGTGATCTGAGGGCGGCGCTTGTTGCCCCACCCTCAATCGCCATTCGGGCACCTTCTCCAATCAAGGGAAAAGGCGTGACTGCGAATTCTCAGTCGGGACTCCTTCTCCCTTGATGGGAGAAGGTGGCGCGCAGCGCCGGATGAGGGTGGGGCCCGCACTCAACACCCCTACGGCGTCAAATCCTTCGGTGGCACCAGCCCGTTGATCAGCGACGCCGTCGTCACCGTGTTCGCCAGCAGGCACGCAATCGTCATCGGACCCACGCCACCCGGCACCGGCGTGATCGCCCCAGCAACCTCCGCCGCCGGGCCATAGTCCACGTCGCCAACGAGCCGCGTCTTGCCCTCGCCCTTTTCGGGCGCCGGGATGCGGTTGATTCCGACATCGATCACCGTC
>DAORUH010000131.1:0-8416 GCA_035433065.1 Devosia sp.
GATCCGGTTGAGACGGCGGACGACACCAACCGTCCGCTCGCGGACCGCTTGCGGCCGCGATCGCTCGACGAGGTGATCGGCCAGCAGCACCTGCTCGGCCCGGACGGTACGTTGCGCCGGATGATCGCCTCCGGGCGGCTCGGCTCGCTGATCCTGTGGGGACCGCCGGGCACCGGCAAGACCACGATCGCCCGGCTGCTGGCTGACGAGGTGGGCTTCAATTTTGAACAGATCTCGGCGGTGTTCTCCGGCGTCGCGGACCTGAAGAAGGTTTTCGACAAGGCGCGGATGGAACGGCGGATGGGCAACCGCACGCTGCTCTTCGTCGATGAAATTCATCGCTTCAATCGTGCCCAGCAGGATGGCTTTCTGCCGGTGATGGAGGACGGCACTATTGTGCTCGTCGGCGCTACAACCGAGAACCCGAGTTTCGAGCTCAATGCGGCGCTGCTCTCACGCGCGCAGGTGTTGCGGCTCAACGCGTTCGCCCATGAGGAGCTTGAGCAACTGGCTTCGCGCGCCGAGGACTATGTCGGCCGCAAACTACCGCTCGACGCTGCAGCACGTGACGCTTTGCTGGAGATGGCGAACGGCGATGGCCGGTATCTGATTGGCCTGTGCGAGGATCTCTTCGCACTGCCGGAGGGCACGGCGCTTGATGTTCCGGCGCTTGCCGAGACCGTGCAGAAGCGCGCGCCGCTCTACGACAAGGGGCAGGATGAGCACTACAACATGCTCAGTTGCTTCCATAAGAGCCTGCGCGGCAGCGACGTGCAGGCGGCGATGTACTGGGCGCAGCGCATGCTGGTCGGCGGTGAACATCCCGACACCATTTTCCGCCGCCTCGTCTGCGCCGCGTCGGAGGATGTCGGCATGGCCGATCCGCAGGCCATGGTGCAGGTGGTCACGGCGTGGACGGCGTTCGACCGCACCGGACTGCCGGAGGGCGAGCTCTTCATGGCGCAGGCCATCGCCTATGTCGCGACCGCGCCGAAATCCAATGCGGCCATGATGGGATTTGCCAAGGCAAAGCAGGTGGCGATCCAGACAGGCTCGCTGCACCCGCCCATGCACATCCTCAATGCCCCGACCAAGCTGATGAAAGAGCTCGGCTACAAGAAGGGCTACCAGTACGACCACGACCATCCGGACGCCTTCTCCGGCCAGGAGTTCTTCCCCGACGAACTCGCGGGCGACCGGCGGCCTGACCTGTACCAGCCCAACGAGCGTGGTTTTGAGCGCGAGATCATCAAGCGCCTCGACTTCTGGAACAGCCGGCGCGTGACAAGGCGCAGGGACGGGGACGGCGGGGAGTAGGGCGGCTCCGGGCGCTTTCGGCCGGTCATCCACATGTTCTTTCCGCGGCACCGTTCATTGCCGCGTCAGCCACGGTATGGTTGACGTTGCATTTGTGGCGCGATGGACCATGTAAGGTCTGCAGGGGAGGACGGGACATCGAGATTTTCGCGCCGGACTTTGCGCCGTTCACCATCGCACTGATCGTCATGCTGGCGATCGGGGCCGTTGAGCTTGCCTCGCTGCTGATCGGGTTCTCGCCCTCGTCATCGATCGAATCCGTGCTGCCGGAGGTCGACGTTCCTGACCTCGACGCGCCGGGGGATGGTCTCGATGGCGTTGAGCTCGGGCCGCTCTCGGCGGTGCTGAGCTGGTTCTCCGTCGGGCGCATGCCGATCCTTGTGCTCTTTGTCATCTTCCTGACGGCCTTCGGGCTGGCGGGATGGGCGGTGCAGGCCATCGCCAGTTCGCTCGGCGGCACGCTCAACGCATGGCTTGCAGCAGTTCCCGCGGTGGTCGCCGGCGCATTCGCGACGCGGCATCTGGGGCGATGGCTCGGCCGCATCTTTCCGCGCGACCAGTCGGAGGCGGCGAGCCAGATGGACCTCATCGGCAGCTACGCGACGATCATCCGTGGCGAGGCGAAGAAGGGGCAGCCGGCGGAGGCCAAGACCACCGACCTGCGCGGCCGCACGCACTACATTCTGCTTGAGCCCGGCGAGGCCGGGACGACTTATGGCGCCGGGGATCGCGTCTTTATTGTCGGTAAGGATAGAAACGTTTATCGCGGGGTGCACCGCATCGGCGACTAGGAGGAATGACCAGCATGTTCAACGACCTCATCAACGTGCTCATCGTGGCGGCGGTCATCGTCGTGGCGCTGTTCGTTATCGGCATGATTGTCGCGCGCCTCTACCATCGCGCCAGCAAGGAAGTGTCGTTTGTCCGGACGGGCTTCGGCGGGCAGAAGGTGATCATGAACGGTGGCGCGCTGGTGCTGCCGGTGCTGCACGAGACCATCCAGGTCAACATGAACACGCTGCGCCTCGAAGTGCGCCGTTCCGCCGAGCAGGCGCTCATCACCAAGGACCGCATGCGTGTCGATGTGCAGGCCGAGTTCTACGTGCGCGTGCAGCCGACCATGGAGTCGATCGCCAACGCGGCGCAGACGCTCGGACGGCGCACCATGGAGCCGGCGACGCTGAAGGAACTGGTCGAAGGCAAGTTCGTCGATGCGCTGCGCGCCGTGGCGGCTGAAATGGCGATGGAGGAGTTGCACGAGCAGCGCGTGAACTTCGTGCAGAAGGTGCAGGCCGCGGTGTCCGAGGACATCCTCAAGAACGGGCTTGAGCTTGAATCCGTATCGCTGACCGGGCTCGACCAGACCAACCGCGAGTTCTTCAACGCCGAGAACGTCTTCGACGCCGAAGGCCTGACCAAGATGACCCAGGCCATCGAGGAGCGGAAGAAGACCCGCAACGACATCGAGCAGAATACGCAGGTCGCTATCGCCAAGAAGAACCTCGAGGCGCAGACCGAGCAGTACCAGATCCACCGCGATACCGAATACGCGCGGCTTAACAACGAGCGCGAGATCGCCATCCGGGTCGACCTGCAGAACGCCGAGATCGAGAGCCTGCGCGCCCAGCGCGCGACCGAATCCGAGGCCGCCCGCACGGTGTCGCGCCAGCAGATCCGCGAGGCGGCGATCCGCGCCGACCAGCAGATCGCGCTCTCCGAACAGGACAGCGCCGTGGCCGTGGCCAAGAAGTCAGAGGAGACGTCGCAAGCCCAGGCGCAGGCCGACAGCGCCAGGGCGCTGGCGGTGAAGGCGGCCGAAGAGGTTGAGACTGCGCGCTCGACCGAGATCGCCGAGCGCGCCAAGCGGATCGAACTGATCGCTGCGGCGCAGGAAGCCGAGCGGGCCTCGATCCGGATGGTCGTCGCCTCGCAGGCGGAAAAGGAAGCGGCCAAGAACCGAGCCGAGGCCGCGCGCACGCAGGCCGAAGGCGAGGCCGAGGCCGCGAAGCTCAAGGCCGCGGCGGCCGAAGTCACCTATGCCGCCGAAGCGCAGGGCAAGCTGTCGCTCAACGAGGCAGCCAACCAGCTGTCGCCCGACCAGATCGCCATGAACATAAGGCTGGCGCTGATCGAGGCGCTGCCGCGCATCATCGCGGAATCGGTGAAGCCGATGGAGAACATCGAGGGGATCAAGATCCTGCATGTCGATGGATTGAACGGCGGCGGTGGCCATGGCTCCGCCAACGGGCACAGCGGCGGGATTGCCGACCAGGCGGTCGACGCAGCGCTGCGCTACCGCAGCCAGGCGCCGCTGATCGACTCGCTGCTGCAGGAACTGGGCCTCTCGGGCAATTCGCTGAACGACCTGGTGTCATCGGCAACGAAGCCGGCAGTCAGGACGCCGCCGGCGCCGAAGGCCGTTGCTGCGCCGGAAACGCCCGCGGCCGAGGCGCCGAAGAAAGGCTAGCGTTCTGCGGGGCCGGACCGTAGAAGTCGGCCCATGCAGGCTTATCTCCTCGTTGGCATTGGCGGCGCGATCGGCGCCATGGCGCGCTATGGCGCGGGCGTGCTCGTCGGGCATCTCTGGCGCCAGCCGTTTCCGCTCGCAACGCTGCTGATCAACGTCGTCGGCTCGCTGGCGATGGGGCTGCTGGTCGGATGGTTCGTGCGTGTCCTGCCGCCGTCGCAGAACGAGATACGGCTGTTCGTCGCCGTGGGCATCCTCGGCGGCTTCACGACATTTTCGTCGTTCTCGCTCGATGCCATTGCGTTGTTCGAGCGCGGCGATTTCTGGCAGGCGGCAGTGTACATCGGTGTTTCGGTTGTGGCCTCGATCCTCGCGCTGTGGATCGGGTTGGTGATGATGCGTACAGGAGTTGCGGCATGAGTGGCGTTCGTCAGCAGGTCGTCGCGCGTGACGAAGACGGCATGCGGCTCGACCGCTGGTTTGCGACGCATTTTCCGCAGGTGACCTTCGGCCACCTGCAGAAGCTGTTGCGTTCGGGGCAGGTGCGGGTCGACTCGGGCCGGGTGAAAACCTCGACGCGGCTGGTGTCGGGGCAGGTGGTGCGCATTCCGCCGGTCGGCGAGCCGCCGGAAAAGGTGGCTGGCCAGCCGGACAGCAAGGACGCGCAGTTTCTGCGCGACCTCATCCTCTACGAGGACGACGACCTTTACGTCTTCAACAAGCCGCACGGGCTCGCCTCGCAGGGGGGCAGCGGGCAGAAGCGCCACATGGACGGGCTGCTGAAGGCGCTGACCAACAAGAAGGGCGAGTCGCCAAAGCTGGTGCACCGGCTCGACCGCGACACATCAGGCGTGCTGGTTGTGGCCAAGACCAAGGCGGCGGCAGCGCATTTTGGCGAGGTGTTCCGCTCGCGTTCGGCGCGCAAGATTTACTGGGCGCTGGTGGCGGGCAATCCGCTGCCGCGACAGGGCCGCATCTCGTGCTTCCTCGCCAAGCAGAAGGTTGAGGGGACCGACGACGAGCAGATGGCGGTGGTCAACAACGGCACGCCGGGCGCCGTCCATTCGATGAGCTACTATTCGACCACCGAGATCGCCAGCCGCCGCTTTGCGTGGGTGACGCTGAAGCCGGTGACCGGCCGCACGCACCAACTGCGGGTGCACATGGCGCAGCTCGGTACGCCGATCATCGACGATCCGCGCTACTTCAACATCGAGAACTGGGAAGCGGCGCCCGGGCTCGGCGAGGGGCTGCACCTGCATGCGCGTCGCATCCAGTTGCCGCTGAAATCGGGCAAGTTGCTCGACGTTTCGGCGCCCCTGCCGCCGCACATGCAGCAGAGTTTCGATGCGCTCGGATTCGATCCCGACCGCTTCGACGTGCAGGAAATCGACCCCGAGGACGATAGCGGGCGGTAAACAACCCGTGAGCGGGGGGATTGATCCGGCTCCCTGTGCATTGATGTGTCAGGGCTATTCCGCCCCGACAGGGAGACTTTTCATGCACAAAGCCTTGCTTGCCGCCGCTGCCACCGCCGCAGCCGTTTCCGTTTTCGCTTTCCCGGCGATCGCGCAGGACGCCAAGATGAGCTTCTTCGTCACCAGCGTTGGTCTGGGCGATGGCGCCAACCTCGGTGGCCTCGAAGGGGCCGATGCCCAGTGCCTGAAGCTCGCCGAAGCCGCCGGATCGACCGGCATGGAGTGGAAAGCCTATCTCAGCGCCGAGGGCGTCAACGCCAAGGACCGCATCGGCGCGGGACCGTGGGCCAACGCCAAGGGCGTGGTGGTGGCGACCGATGTCGCGAACCTCCACTCGGATGCCAACAACCTCAACAAGGATACTGCGCTGACCGAGGCAGGCGCAGTGGTGTCGGGCCGCGGCGATACGCCCAACCAGCACGATATCCTCACCGGCACCAATGCCGACGGCACGCTGGCTGCCGGCCAGACCTGTGCCGACTGGACCACCAGCGGAGCAGAAGGCTCGGCGATGCTGGGCCACCATGACCGCATGGGACCCGAGACGCTGCCGACCGGCACGTCGTGGAATGCGGCACACGCGTCGCGTGGCGGCTGCGGCCAGGAAGCGCTGATCGGCACCGGCGGTAACGGCTACTTCTACTGCTTCGGCACGATCAAGCCGTAAACCCGCATGTTGTGCGGGGTGTGCGTGACATGCCCCGCATTTTGTGCTCATAGGCGCCCATGCGCCTCATCATCTTCGATATGGACGGCACGCTGGTCGATACGGTCGGCCTGATCGTCGAAACCGTCACCGACGCCTTCGCCGCCATCAACGAGCCGGTGCCGTCGGAAGCTGCCATTCGCTCGATCTCCGGCATCACCGCGCGTGAGGCAATGGGGATGCTGTCGCCGGGGGCAACGCCCGAGCGGGTCGACACGATCACCGAAAGTTACCGCAAGCACTATCGCGAGCGGGCCGGGGTGTCGCGCGAGCCGTTGTTCAGCGGCGCGCTCGAGGCGCTCGACGCGTTGCGGGCACAGCCGGACAGCATCCTCGCCATCGCGACGGGGAAGGGCTACCGCGGGGCGGTGACCCTGCTTGAGCGGCACAATATCCGCGAGCGCTTCCACTCGGTGGAGACGCCCGACCACAATCGCGGCAAGCCTGACCCGCAGATGATCTACACGGCGATGGAAAAGGCCGGCGCGAAGCGGACCGAGACCGTGATGATCGGCGACACGGTGCACGACATGCGCATGGCCAAGGCCGCGGGCGTCAAGGCGCTGGGCGTCGCCTGGGGCTACCACGAGGTCAGCGACCTGCGCGAAGCCGGAGCCGATCTCGTCGTAGCGAGTTTTGCCGAACTGGTCCCGGCGATCGACAAACTGCTCGGAGGCAGACATGCGTGATTACCTCGAGGACGCCGACAAGCACCGCGACGATGGCTACGGGCGCGCGCAACACCACGCCAAGCAGCAACTGCCGAAGCGCTTCTACAAGGATGTCGGCGTCGGCACGGCCGGCGACGGTTTTGCCGTGACGCTGGACGGCCGCTCGCCGCGCACGCCTGGCCAGAAGCCCGTCGTCGTACCGGGCGAAGCGCTGGCCAGGGCGATGGCTGACGAGTGGGCGGCGCAGGGCGAGTTCATCGATCCCGCGACCATGCCGATCGTGCGGCTGGTGAATTCCGCCATCGAAGGAGGCGACGAGCGGCTGCAGGCGTTTCGCGACGAGGTGCTGAAATACGCCGGCAACGACCTGCTGCTCTACCGCGCCGATGCTCCGCGCGAACTGGTGGCCGAGCAGGAAAAGCACTGGGACGGCGCGCTCACGAAACTGGCGCGGCACTTTGATATCGGCTTTCAGCCGACAATGGGCATCATGCACCAGCTGCAGCCCGCGCCGACTCTGGCGCAACTGGGCAGGGCGCTGGCGGATGAGACGCTCATTCCGCTGGTGGCCATGGTTTCACTGACCGGCATCACCGGTTCGGGCCTGCTGACGCTGGCGCTGCGGCACGGCCTGATGACGCCGGACGAGGTGTGGGATGCCGCGCAGGTCGACGAGGATCACAACACACGGTTGTGGGGCGATGTCACTGAAGCGAGTGAGCGGCGCGAAAAGCGACGGCGCGACTTTGACGCGGCGGTGCGAGTGCTGGAGATGATGGGGCGGTAGTTGGCCTCGGTGGTGCCCGGACCACTACGGCGTGTTGCGGGGACGCGGTGAGGCCCCTCAGCCCGCAGTAGCCACCACCACCGGCGTTTCGACCTTCTGCGCAACGACCGGCACGGCGAACAGATCGTACTCGTCCGAGGCGGTGACCGTTACCGGCAGCTTGTCGCCGACCTTGATGCCTTCGGCATTGGCGATGATCACCGTGCCGTCGATCTCGGGCGCATCCCACTTGGAGCGAGCGATGGCCTTGCCCTCGTCGGGGCGCACGTCATCGACGAGAACCTCGATGGTGCGGCCGACCTTCTTCTTGAGCTGCTCGGCCGAGACGAACTGCGCCACTTCCATCAGCCGCTCGAAGCGGTCGCGGCGGACGTCGTCGGGCACGATGCCTTCAAGCTCGTTGGCGGTGGCGCCGGTGACGGGCTCGTATTCAAAGCAACCCGCGCGGTCGATCTCGGCTTCCTCGATCCAGTCGAGTAGGAACTCGAAATCCTCCTCGGTCTCGCCGGGGAAGCCGACGATGAAGTTGGAGCGGATGGTGAGATCGGGGCACATTTCGCGCCACTTGAGGATGCGGTCGAGCGTCTTCACCTGGTTGGCGGGACGGCGCATCGCCTTCAGCACCTGCGGCGCGGCGTGCTGGAACGGGATGTCGAGGTAGGGGAGAATCTTGCCCTCGGCCATCAGCGGAATGACGCCGTCGACATGGGGGTAGGGGTAGACGTAGTGGAGGCGGGTCCACACATCGAGCTTGCCCAGTTCCTCGGCCAGCGTCACGAAGCGGGCTTCGACATCGCGGCCGCGGAACTTGCTCGATGCATACTTGAGGTCGAGGCCGTAGGCGCTGGTGTCCTGCGAGATCACCAGCAGTTCCTTTGCGCCGCTCGCGGCCAGCCGCTCGGCCTCGTAGAGCACGGAGGCAATGGGGCGCGAAGCGAGGTCGCCGCGGATCTGCGGGATGATGCAGAACGAGCAGCGGTTGTTGCAGCC
>DAORUH010000132.1:0-8318 GCA_035433065.1 Devosia sp.
TGATGATCTGGTCGATCGCCTGCATGGCGAAGTTGAAGGTCATGAACTCGACGATGGGCCGGAGCCCGGCGAAGGCCGCGCCGACGCCGATGCCGGCGAAGCCGTGCTCGGTGATCGGGGTATCGATGATGCGCTGCGGGCCGAATTCCTGCAGCAGGCCCTGCGTGATCTTGTAGGCGCCCTGGTACTCGGCGACTTCCTCGCCCATGACGAAGACGTTGGGATCGCGGCGCAATTCCTCGGCCATGGCCTCGTTGAGGGCCTGGCGGACGGTCATCTCGACCATCTCGACGCCCTCGGGCAGATCGGGGTCGGAGGCGACTTCGAGCACTGCGACGGGCGGCACGGCGGGGGTTGCGGCGACCGGCGTGGCGGCGGGGACGGGATCGAGGTTTGGCGGGGCCTGCGGCGCGTCGCCGGCCACTTCGCCTTCGGCGAGGACTAAGGCTATGGGAGTATTGACCTTTACGCCCTCGGTGCCTTCGGGGATGATGAGGCGCTCGACCCGGCCGCTGTCGACGGACTCGACTTCCATCGTGGCCTTGTCGGTTTCGATCTCGGCGAGGACGTCACCGGGTTTTACGGTGTCGCCTTCCTTGACGAGCCATTTGGAGAGCTTGCCCTCTTCCATGGTGGGGGACAGGGCGGGCATCAGGATTGTGGGCATCGATGGCTCCGGAGAAAATCTGGCAGCGTCGCTGCTCGGTACAGTGAATATGATTGCCGCAGCGCCCCTACGAGAACCGCCGAAGGACAAGGAAGGCCGCGAGCAGAACAAGGGACAGCAGCAACAGGACCCGCACCGCGCGATACCAGAGCGGATACCGGCCGCCGGCCCGCGCTTCCGCCTCGACCATGGCGCGCCGTGTCGCCGGCCAGTCCTGAACCGCCCGGACGAACCTGACAGCGCCGTCCAGCATCGTCCGGCCGACGTAGACGAAGAACGCGATGAACAGCGCCGCGACACCGATGGCCAGCGGCCAGACCGACCAATCGGGCATGCTGTCCATTGTGGCTTCCCCACACGTTGCAGGTCATCCCGCCACCAATCCGATGAGCGTGCCCAGCATGGCGTCAGGCCGCGTAGACATCCGTCCAGAGCTCGGACGGGTCCGGCTCGGGCGCGGCGACGGCGAAATCGGCGGCTTCGGTGACGATGGCGCGCACCTCGGCTTCGATTTCCTTGAGGCTCTCCTCGGTGCCGTAGCGCTTTTCGAGGATGCGGTTCTTGACCTGCTCGATCGGGTCGCGCTCGGCGCGCATGGAGGTGACTTCATCCTTGCTGCGATACTTGGCCGGATCGGACATGGAGTGGCCGCGATAGCGGTAGGTCAGCATTTCGAGGATGTAGGGGCCTTTTCCCGAACGCGCGTGCTCGATGGCGCGCGAAGCGGCCTCGCGGACCAGCCGGACGTCCATGCCGTCCACCTGCTCGCCCGGAATGTCGAAGGAAAGACCACGCTTGGAGAGATCGGTCGTCGCGGCGGCACGCTCGATCGAGGTGCCCATGGCGTAGCGGTTGTTCTCGATGATGTAGACCACGGGAAGCTTCCACAGCTTCGCCATGTTGAAGCTCTCGTAGACCTGCCCCTGGTTGGCGGCGCCGTCACCGAAGTAGGTGAGGCTCACGCTGTCCTCGCCCTTGTACTTGGCAGCGAAGGCGAGCCCGGTGCCGAGCGCGACCTGCGCGCCGACGATGCCGTTGCCGCCATAGAAGCGGTGCTCGTTGGAGAACATGTGCATCGAGCCGCCCTTGCCGCGGCTGAGGCCGGCATCGCGCCCGGTCAGCTCGGCCATGACGCCCTTGGGGTCCATGCCGATGACCAGCATGTGGCCGTGGTCGCGGTAGCCGGTGATCGAGGCATCGCCCTCTTTGGCGGCCATGTTCACGCCGGTGACGACCGCTTCCTGCCCGATATAGAGGTGGCAGAACCCGCCGATGACGCCCATGCCATACATCTGGCCGGCCTTTTCTTCGAAGCGCCGGATGAGCAGCATGTCGCGATAGGCGCGCAGCTCCTCTTCCTTGGTGAACTGGGGAATGTTGGGCTGCGTCTTAGCCGTCTTGGCCACCGCTTTGCGCGCCATATTCTATGCTCCGAGTTCCGGTGGTGCCGCTTGCACTGCCGGCCCACGAACAGGAAGCCAGCGCGCGGAGTTTAGCGCATGAGGCATCCTTGCGCCAACACCGTATTCACGCAAGAAAACGCGGCTATCTATCTACGTCTGCTGGGATTTCGCCAGTTAACTGACTTGCGGCTGATTCATCGAATGAACTGTAAATCGGTTTACCTGTGCTCACGTCGACCATGATGATGCGATCATCGGCCTGCGACACGGAGAGCAGCGCCCGTGCCCGCTCGGACACGATATCGGGATCGAGCGTCTGCGGCGTGAACAGCGAGGTGCGGTGGCGCATCGAGTCGATCTGCGCCTGCAGCGCGAAGGATTTTGCCTTCAGCTCGCTGATTTCGACGTGCAACTGCTCCTGGCTCTCGATGCCGAACTGGCCCGACACGACGCTGTAGCCAAGATAGCCCTGCAGCGCGAGCAAAGCGCCCGCGAAGAGCAACTGGCGCCAGAATGACGGTCGCTTGAGTCGAGTGGACATGGAGAACCTGCGCTGGAACAACGCCACTATCCATGCCATCGATTAACGGGCCGTTGAGCATGCTGCGTTTGAGGCGGGTTGTCGGGACGTGATCAGGGTCGAATTCATCACCGACGCCCTGCCCCAGGGCTTTGAAGTGCTCCGCCACGCCGCTGACGATGAAGCCTTCAACATGCTGTCGACGCTGGCGCATGAATGGGCCAGCGGCTCGACCCGCTTCGACCGTCCGGGGGAAGCGCTTGTCGCCGCCTATGACGGCACGACGCTTGTCGGCATGGGCGCGATGACGCTTGATCCCGGCGTCAGCGGCGCGCTGCGGATGCGGCGGTTCTACGTGGCGCGGCCCTACCGGCGGCGGGGCGTCGGCCGGCTGCTCGCGAAAGCCCTGCTGGAGCGTCCGGAAGTTGGCGCGCGGATGGTGACGCTCAACGCGCCCCATGCCGAGGCGGCGCGCTTCTGGGAAGCGCTCGGGTTCATCCGCAATGCGGAGGGGGACCGCACGCACGTGCGTGCGGTTGCGTAGCCCCAAGGAGCCCTGTCTCTACCCCCAGCAGAATTCGATGAACCGTGCGGCGCTCTCCTGCAGGCCGTCGAGATTGATGGCCGGCCAGCGCGTCGTGGACGCGCCGACAATGGCCACGGCCACCCCGCTCCGCGCCTCGGCGACCTTGCGGATCACCCGCTCGAGGCCGGTCGGGTCCTTGTAGAGAACGAAGACCTGCGTGCCCTCGACATCGAAAATCTCGCCGGTGGCGGCCATTGTCGCGGCATCGGCATGCACCCGGATGCGCAGGTTCGTTTCGCCGGGCTTGTATGGAAAGTTCGGCGGATCGTTGGACAAGAGGCCAAGCATCGGCACCTTGATGGCGCTGCAGTTGGCATAGAACAGCGCTCCCTGCCCCAGATCGCCGACCAGCGACAGCGCCGGCCCGCCATTGACGGTGTCCACCTCATCGACCGTCGTCCAAGTGGCAGCGGATGCGGGCTGTGACGGGGCGGCCGGCTGGGCCGCCGGGGCCGCGGGCTGGACAGCGGGTGCGGATGGCTGGGAAAGCGGAGACTGGGGCTGGGCGGGCGCGAACGCCGGGCTGCCCCCGAAGCAGAAATCGGCAAAGGCGCGCCCCGCCTTGGTCGAGCCGTCCGCGCTGGCGGTCATGTAGATGCGGTCGTTGTTCCCCGACGGCAGGATGGAGAACGCGATGTTGCCTTGCGCGTTTACGATGTCCTGAACGATCCGCTCCAGATCGCCGATGTTGCGGTAGCTGAGCCCCAGCCAGTTGGTGTCGTGGCGGTAGAAATCGCCCTCGCTCTGCCAGGTGGCGCCGGTGTCAGCGGCAATTTCGACCGTCGCGCTGATGCCGCTCGGATCGTCGTTCAGCCCGTCGTTGACGAGGATGGAGAGGCGGCGCTGGTCGCCGCGGCACCACAACTGGACGAAGCGCCCTTCGTCGGCCTCGCCGACCATGATGGCGGCGCTGCCCTGCCCGTCGGCGACGGATTCAATGGTCGTGGTCCAGGCGGCGAGCGCCGGACTGCCTCCCACAAGCAGGCAGAAGCCGGCGATCGCCAGGCGCGTCGAAACAGTCATAATTGCATTCCCCCAAATGCCCCGGGGGAACCTTATCCGGTCTCAGGCGGCGCGCAAGCGGGCGTCAGAGGGCCTTGAAGGCATCGCGGCCGGCGTACTTCGCCGCCGAGCCCAGCAGTTCCTCGATGCGGATGAGCTGGTTGTACTTGGCCAGCCGGTCGGAACGGCTGAGCGAGCCGGTCTTGATCTGCCCGCAGTTCAGCGCCACGGCGAGATCGGCAATGGTCGAGTCCTCGGTCTCACCCGAGCGATGCGACATCACCGAGGTGTAGCCGGCGCGGTGCGCGGTATCGACCGCATCGAGCGTCTCGGACAGCGAGCCGATCTGGTTCACCTTGACGAGGATCGAGTTGGCGACACCCATCTTGATGCCGGACTTCAGCCGCTCGGTATTGGTGACGAACAGATCGTCGCCGACCAGTTGGACCTTATCGCCGAGCAGGTCGGTCAGGGCCTTCCAGCCCTCCCAGTCGTCCTCGGCCATGCCGTCTTCGATGGTGATGATCGGGAACTTCTTCACGAGGCCTTCGAGGAAGCGGGCATTGTCGTCGGGCGACAGCGACTTGCCCTCGCCCGCCATCTCGTACTTGCCGCCCTTGAAGTACTCGGTCGAGGCGCAATCGAGGCCGAGGTACACGTCCTTGCCGGGCTCGTAACCAGCCTTTTCGATCGACTTGACGATGTAATCGAGCGCTTCTTCGGCCGACTTCAGGTTCGGCGCAAAGCCGCCTTCGTCGCCGACATTGGTGTTATGGCCGTCGGCGTGGAGACCCTTCTTGAGGGTGTGGAACACCTCTGCGCCGATCTGCACGGCATGCGCGATGCTCTCGGCGCCGACCGGCAGGATCATGAACTCCTGCATGTCGATCGGGTTATCCGCGTGGGCGCCGCCATTGATGATGTTCATCATCGGCACCGGCAGGACATGTGCGTTCGGCCCGCCGATATAGCGGAAGAACGGCAGCGAACTCGATTCCGCGGCGGCCTTGGCGACCGCCAGCGACACGCCAAGGATGGCGTTGGCGCCGAGGCGGCTCTTGTTGGGCGTGCCGTCGAGATCGATCATGGTGCGGTCGATCTCGATCTGGTCGAGCGCGTCCATGCCCTGCAGTTCGCTGAAGATCTCGGTGTTGACGTTGTCGACCGCCTTGGTCACGCCCTTGCCGAGGAACGGCTTGCCGCCGTCGCGCAATTCGACCGCCTCATGGGCGCCGGTCGAGGCGCCCGAGGGAACAATGGCGCGGCCAAAACTGCCGTCATCCAGCACCACATCGACCTCGACCGTGGGGTTGCCGCGGCTGTCAAAGACCTGGCGGCCGGTGAGATCGATGATCGACGACATGGGTGTTCCCTTCCCGAGGACTGTTGCGGCCCTTGTTAGACAAGGCTCGTGACAAGTTGAAGGGGGGAGCGCAGTTTTTGTTGTCGGTCCCCGCCGCCCTGCCGGCTCGCAAACTGGTGACGTGCGCCTATTCACGTCTTGGTGAAATGACGTAACAATCGCGCCCGATCTGACGAAAACTCCGCCGGCGAACCGTTACTGCGTCCGCACACGGGAGAGACTTCGATGACGATGCATGTTTCCAGCGGCCGCAACTGGCCAGCCCTCCGCAACCTTGGCCTCGCTGCCATCGTCGCGCTCGGCGGCTTCGCGATGTTCCAGACAGCCAACAAGGCGGCCGAGGAAGCGGTGGTGATTCCCGCCCCGGCGCAGGACCTGCCAGCCGCCGACGGGTTGCAGACCGCGGTGTTCGCGGGCGGTTGCTTCTGGGGCGTACAGGGCGTGTTCCAGCACCTCGATGGGGTAACGAACGCCGTTTCGGGCTATGCCGGAGGCACCTCGGAGACGGCAACCTATGATCAGGTATCGACCGGGGGCACGCACCACGCCGAGGCGGTGGAGGTGACCTACGATCCGAAGCTCGTGAGCTATGGCGAACTGCTGCAGGTCTATTTCTCGGTTGCGCACAACCCGACGCAGCTCAATTTCCAGGGGCCGGACCACGGCACGCAATACCGCTCGGCGATCTTCTTCGCCACGCCGGAGCAGGAGAAGGTCGCCAAGGACTACATCGCCCAGCTCGATGCCGCGAAGGTCTACCCGGCGCCGATCGTGACGACGCTCGAACCGCTCCAGGCGTTCTATGCGGCCGAGGCCTATCATCAGGATTTCCTGACGAACAATCCGGCCTACCCGTACATCGTGTTCAACGACCTGCCGAAGATCGAGGCGCTCAAGAAGCTGTTCCCGGCAGAGTTCCGCGACAAGCCGGTGCTGGTCGCGGACGCTCGCTGAGTCAGAGGCTTAGAGCAGTTTCTCGATGTCGGATGCGAGGTCGGCGGGCTCCGTCGTCGGGGCGAAGCGGTCGCGGACATTGCCGTCGCGGCCGATCAGGAATTTGGTGAAATTCCACTTCACGTCCTTGGTGCCGAGCACGCCCGGCGCCTCGTTCTTCATCCAGACATAGAGCGGATCGGCGGCCTTGCCGTTGACGTCGACCTTCTCGAACATCGGGAAGGTCACGTCATAGGTCAGCGAACAGAAGCTGGCGATTTCATCGGCCGCGCCGGGTTCCTGCTCGCCGAACTGGTTGCAGGGAAAACCGAGAATGACGAGGCCACGACCGCCATAGGTGCGCCAGAGCGTTTCGAGGCCGGCATATTGCGGGGTGAAGCCGCATTTGCTCGCCACGTTGACGACCAGCACGACCTTGCCGGCATAGGTGGAGAGGGCCTCCGGCTGGCCATCCAGCCGGCGGGCAGTGAAATCGCTCAGAGTCGTCATGGGGGAAACGTATCCGTGTTGCGCGAGAACTAGTCCTCGCGCTTGTGCCCGTCGATGCGCCTGGCGGCAAGCTGCCTCGCGGCATCGTCAGCCAGCTTCTCGGCCTTGGTGCGCCCGAATTTTGCGCGGTTCTGCCCGGCGGTCGCATCCTTCTCGGCGCGGGCCTTGGCCTTGCGGGCTTTGCTGAGGGAGAGGATGTCGGCCATCGGGCGAGCCTAGCGCGGGGGATCGAAGAGGACAACCAGCGGCGAGTCTCGCGGCGGAGGCGGCACCATTGTACATGCGTTGCGAGATATTGCACACTTCAGGCGATGCAGAGGGGGAAGCACATGGCAGACCAGATGCCTCAGGGGCAAAAGAAACGTCCGGTACGACTGATCATGAGCGTGCTTGGGATGGCCAGCATTCTGGCGGCTCTCCCTGCAACCGGAGCAGTCGCGGCCGATCGCGATGCTGCCGCGCTCTTCGCCCGCGTGTGCCTGAGCGATGCGCCGGCTTTCAAGCGCGTTCAGGCCAAGGCGCGCTCCGAGGGGTGGATGGATGCGCCGGCGCAACGCGGCCGCGCCAAACCTCCCCGGCTGGACGCGTGGCTCGTCCCGGTGGGCGGAAAGGTCGGCTTTGCCGTGTCTGTGTCGACAGTGAAGATGGCCGGCCGGTCGATCGAGCAATGCACGGCCGGTGGTCCGGCGTCCCGGCAGGCGGTTCGCGCGATGTTGCGAAGCGCAAAGGCGGAGGAGCAGCCGTCAATGACCGGCGCGATGGTTCCGGGCGGTATCGATGGCAATCCTCAGGTTTACACGGCCCAAATGGGAGGTCATCTCGCCTACATCACGACGGAGACGGCCGGGACCGCGTACGTGCTGAGCATCACGGTCCCGCGCAAGTAAGGCCGCGCCGGGTGCTCGCGGCTAGACCAGCCGGCTCTGCGTTGCGGCGGCTTCGATGAAGCTGGCGAAGAGCGGGTGCGGCTCGAAGGGCTTTGACTTGAGTTCCGGGTGGAACTGCACGCCGATGAACCACGGGTGGTCGGTGCGCTCGACGATCTCGGGGAGCGTGCCGTCGGGGGAAACGCCCGAAAACAGCAGGCCCTTGGCCTCCAGCACCTTGCGGTAGTTCATGTTCACTTCGTAGCGGTGGCGGTGGCGCTCGGAGATGTGCGTCGTGCCGTAGATGTCAGCGACTCGGCTGCCGCGGCTCAGTTGCGCCGGGAAGGCGCCGAGCCGCATGGTGCCGCCGAGATCGCCGTCGGCGCGGCGCGTCTGCTTCTCGTTGCCGGCGAGCCACTCGGTCATGATGCCGACGATGGGCTCCTTGGTGGGGCCGAATTCGGTCGA
>DAORUH010000133.1:0-8171 GCA_035433065.1 Devosia sp.
TCGGCGCGGATCAGGCCCTTTGACGGGCTCGCCTTCTTCACCTCCGCGATCAGCGCGTACTCGCCCGCCGCGCGCTTTGTCTCGAGCGCGGCAAGGAAACCGCGGACGGGCGGCGCATCATGCGCCTCCGCGACCACCTCGCTCCACGGCTTGAGGGTCTTTGCCGCGGCGATTTCCTCGCGCTTGTAGGCTTCGATGCGTTGCAGAATGTCGGACATGGTCAACTGTTCGATACGGAAACGAGTTTGTCGAGCGTCGCCTTGGCGCGGCCGGAGTCGATCTCCTCTGCCGCAAGGCTCACGCCCTGCCTGAGGCTGTCGGCGCGCCCGGCGACGACGAAGGCGGCGGCGGCGTTGAGCAGCACGATATCGCGATAGGGCGAACGCGCCCCGTCGAGCAGTTCGCGCAGCCGTGCCGCGTTGTGCGCCGGATCGCCGCCCTTGAGGTCGGCCAGCGTGGCGCGCGGCAGCCCGGCGTCCTCGGGGGTGACTTCAAAGCTCGTGAGGTTGCCGCCCTTGATCGAAGCGACGAACGACGGTCCGGTGGTCGACAGCTCATCGAGCCCGCTGTCGCCATGCACGACCCAGGCCGCGATGGCGCGGTTGGCGAGCAGCGCCGCCGCCACCGGTTCGACCCACTTCTTGTCGAACACGCCGAGCATGTAGCGCCGCACGCCCGCCGGGTTCGACTGCGGCCCGAGCAGGTTGAACAGCGTGCGCGTGCCGAGTTCCTGCCGCGACGGCCCGACATGCTTCATCGCCGGATGATGCGATGGCGCGAACATGAAGCCGATGCCGGCCTCGCTGATCGAGCGGGCGATCTGGTCCGGCGTCAGTTCCAGTTTCACCCCGAGCGCCTGCAGGCATTCCGCCGAGCCGGACTTTGACGACAGTGCCCGGTTGCCGTGCTTGGCCACCGGGATACCCGACGCCGCCACGACGATCGAAGCGGCCGTCGAGATGTTCAGCGTTTCCGCCCCATCGCCGCCGGTGCCGGCGATGTCGATGGCGTCCTCGGGCGCCTCGACCTTCACCATCTTTTCGCGCAGGATCGACACCGCGGCAGCGATCTCGCCGACCGTTTCGCCCTTCACCCGCATGCCCATGAGGAACGCGCCGATCTGGCTCGGCGTCGCTTCGCCGTTCATGATCGTGGTCATCACCGAGCGCATTTCCTCGCCGGTGAGATCCTGCCGCGCGCCGATCTTGTTGAGGGCTCCCTTGATGTCCATCAGGCAGCTTTCCTCTGGTTGAAGTCACGCGCGAGGTTGATGAAATTCTGCAGCAGTGCGTGCCCGTTTTCAGACGCGATGCTCTCGGGATGGAACTGCACCCCGTGCATCGGAAACTGCTTGTGCTGCAGGCCCATGATGAGCCCGTCCGCGGTCGAAGCGGTGACTTCGAGCGTGGGGGGCAGGGTTTCGGGCTTCACGATCAGCGAGTGATAGCGCGTCGCCTCGAAGCCGGAGTTCAGGCCGCGGAACAGGCCCTTGCCGGTGTGGCTGATGGCACTGGTCTTGCCGTGCATCAGCTCGGGCGCGCGGATGACGTCGCCGCCCATTGCCTGGCCCATCGCCTGGTGGCCGAGGCAGACGCCGAGCATCGGCACCGTTGGCGCAAATCGCTCGATCACCGCGAGGCAGACGCCAGCGCTGTCCGGCGTGCCGGGGCCGGGCGAGAGCACGATCCCATCGGGCGCGAGTGCCGCGATCTCGTCGAGGGTGATCTTGTCGTTCCGCCTGACAATGGCGTCGGCGCCCAGTTCCCCGAGGAAGTGGACGAGATTGTAGGTAAAGCTGTCGTAGTTATCGATGACGAGGAGGCGCATGGTCTGATCCGCTATCCCTGGTTTCTACCAATGGCTCCCGCAGATGCGGGACTGACTCTGTTGTGTTCAGAGCCAGCGGCGCCATCGAAAAACGGAGCGTCCCGCCTGCGCGGGAAGATCACCGTAGAAATGGTCAGATGCGTTCATCATTGCCCGACCCGTGCTTCACCGGCGTAGCGTAGCGCTTCCTCGGCGGCGCTGAAAAGGGCGCGGGCCTTGTTTTCGCATTCGAGCTGTTCGAGCTTGACCTGGCTGTCGGCGACGATACCGGCGCCCGCCTGCACGTAGATCTTGCCCTCATGGACAATCGCGGTGCGCAGCACGATGCACGTGTCCATTGTGCCGTCGGCGCCAAAGTAGCCCACGCAACCGCCATAGATGCCGCGGCGTTCTTTCTCGAGTTCGTCGATGATTTCCATCGCCCGGACTTTTGGCGCACCGGACACCGTTCCGGCGGGGAAGCCGGCCGACAGCGCATCGACAAAATCGTTCTTCGGATCGAGCTCGCCGATCACGTTCGAGACGATGTGCATGACGTGCGAATAGTATTCGAGGAAGAACTTGTCGGTGACCTTCACGGTGCCGATCTTCGCCACCCGGCCGACATCGTTGCGCCCGAGGTCGAGGAGCATGAGGTGCTCCGCCAGTTCCTTCGGGTCGCTCATCAGCTCGTCGGCGAGTTCCTTGTCGCGCGTCGGCGTCGCGCCGCGCTTTCTCGTGCCGGCGATCGGGCGGATGGTGACCTTGCCGTCCTGCACCTTGACGAGGATTTCCGGGCTCGACCCGGCGATCGAGAAGTCGCCGAAATCGAGAAAGTACATGTAGGGCGACGGGTTGGTCCGGCGCAGCGCACGATAAAGCGCCGTCGGGGGCAGGGTGAAGGGCGCCGAAAAGCGCTGGCTCAGCACCACCTGGAAGATGTCGCCGGCCCGGATGTACTCCTTGGCCCGCTCGACCATCGCCGCATATTCCTCGACCGTGGTGTTCGAGGTCACGGCGACGCCGCTCATGTCCGGCACTTCGGTCGCGTAGCTCAGCGTGCGGCCGAGCCGCCCGGTAGCCTCGTCGATGCGCGATTGCGCGCCTTCCCAGGCCTGCTTCGCCGACACGCCGTCCCGCACATAGACCGGCGCGGTCAGGTACAGCTCGTCCTTGAGCGTATCGAAAACGGCCAGCACCGTAGGACGCATCAGGATGGAGTCGGGGAAGCCGAGCGGATCGGGATTGCTGTCGGGCAGCACTTCCATCTGCCGCACCATCTCGTAGCCGAGATAGCCGTAGATGCCGGCGGCGGTCGAGGGCAGGCCCTCGGGCACGTCGCACTGGCTCTCGGCCACCAGCGCCCGCAGCGCGTCGAGCGGCGGCGTATCGATCGGTTCGAACGCATCCGGCACGAGTTGCGCGTTGCGGTTGATGCTCGCCTTGCCGCCAACGACCTTGAGAATGATGTCGGGCAGGAACCCGATCATCGAATAACGCCCGCGGGTCGCACCGTCCTGCACGCTTTCGAACAGGAACGTGTCCTTGCGGCCTTCGGCCAGCTTCAGATACGCCCCGATCGGAGTTTCGAGGTCTGCGACGACGCGGCGGAAGACGATCTGCGACCGCCCGCCCTTATAGGCCGCCGCGAAACGTCCGTACTGGTCGTCACCCATTTACTGCCCCGCTACCGGATCGATGACGAGGATCTGGTCGAGCACCTTCTGGTTCAGCTTCACGCCTGCCGCATCACGCAGCCCGGTGACGAAGTCGGCGTAGAGCGACTGACGGGTTGTTTCCTGCAGGTAGGCCTGTGCCTGTTCCAGGCTGGAGGCCTCGGCGGGGATGATCTCGACCACCTGGAAGATGACATTGTCGCCGTCATCGTTGATGGCCGAACCGAAATGTCCGGTGCCGCCTGCGAAGGCAGCCGAGGCGACAGACCGGCTCAGCACCGGCGTGCCGTCGCCATTGCGGGTCATCGGCTGGCTGAGGATCGGGAACTGGTTGCGCTGCAGCGCGACGTCGGCGAACGGCAATCCACCTTTGAGGCTTTCAACAATGGCCTCGACCTCGGTCGTCACCGCCGCGCTGGTCCGCTCTTCGGTGATGGCAGTTGCCACCGCGTCGCGCACCTCGTCGAGGGTCTGGTCGCGGGCCGGGTCGATCGCCTTCAGGTCGAACCAGATGTTGTTGTTGGCCGACAGCGAAATGGTGGTCGGCAGTTCGCCCACTTCGGCATCGAAGATGGCGCTGGCGACCCGGCCGCGTGCGTCGGCCGCCACCGACGGAACATCGGCAAATTCGGCGCCGCTGGAGCTCAACGTCACCGTCTTCAGTTCGAGACCGAAGCGCTCGGCGATTTCGGGCAGGGGACGTAGCGCCGCCCGCAGTTCTTCAACCTGGTCGAGAATATCGGTGTAGGTGTCACGGGCCTTCTTCTGGCCGAGGCTGGCACGAAGTTCCTCACGCACGGCGTCGAGGCTGGTCTCGCTGCCCTCCTGGATCGCCGAGACGTTGATGGCGCGCTGGCCGCCAATGCCGGGGATGATGGCAAAGTCGCCGGCGGCGAGGCCAAAGGCGGCCGTCGCGAGCGCCGGATCGAGCACCTCGGGCTTTGCCAGCGTGCCGAGATCGCTCACGGTCACACCGGTTTCGGTCACCAGTTGATCAAAGGTCTTGCCGGCAGCCTTGCCGGCCTCGAACGCAGTGGCCTGCTCGGTGGTCAGCGGCGCCTGGCGGATGGTGCGCTTCTCAGCCGCCGCGCGGGACTCGCGGGTGCGCTCGTATTCGGCGGCGATCTCCTCGTCGGAAACCTCCATCGTCGCGCCAAGTGTGGCGAGCGAGAGCACCAGGAGATCGGCCGTGCGCTTCTCGACGGTGCGGTGCTCGGCCTGGTGCTCCTTGAGGAACGCCGCCAGCTCTTCCTCGGTCGGCTCGGCGACCGGCGGAATGCTCTGGGCGTTGAGGACGAAGTAGTCGATGGTCCGCTTGTCGCCGGTGAACCCGGCCAGCAGTTCTTCGGCGGCCTTGGGAACGGGAGAGTCGGCGAACAGGCCGGCGCTGATCTGCTGGCGGCGCGAGGCGCGCTTCTGCAGGTCAAAATACTCGGCTTCGGTATAGCCAAGCTGCTGCAGCACGCGGACGAAGTTCTCACGTTCGAAATTGCCGAGCGTGCCGGAGAAGGTCGGGTCCTGGCGCAACATCTGGCTCAGCCGGTCGTCGGAAACGCCAACGCCCATGTTCTCGGCCAATTGGTTGATGGCGGCCTCGGAAGCGAGTCGATTCAGCGTGCTCGACGGGACACCCATGGCGAGCGCCTGCTCGGGGCTCGGCATCTGGCCGATCTGCTGTGCGGCGCGATTGAGATCGTCGTTATAGGCGCGCTGGAACTCGCGCGCCGAAATCTCCTCGCCGCCGACATGGGCGACGGTCGAGCTTCCGAAATCGAGGATGACGCCGGAGACGCCAAAGCCGGTCAAGCCGATCAGCAGCAGGACGAAGAGGACACGCCCCCACCAGGTACGGCTGATGTGTCGCAGAGAGTTGAGCATCGGCGGTCGGTTCCAGACAAAAAATCGGCGCCTGCCGGTTGCAAAGCGCGGCGGATACTAGACAGGGTCTTTCGGAAGCCGCAAGGCAGGCGGCGTGCTACAGGTCCCCGAAGCCGCCCGGTTAGGGCAAACTGCCACCAGAGGCAAGCAAAATGGGGGCTTGGGGGCCCCCACTGGAGTGAGATTGTGACGGTATCGATTACCCCGCTGATCGCGGGCAACTGGAAGATGAACGGCCTCGACGCGTCGCTGGACGAAGTGCGCCGGCTCGCCGGACTGCTTGCCGGGGGCGCCGCGCCGCGCTGCACCGTCTGCATCTGTCCCCCGGCAACCCTGCTTGCCGGGCTGACCCAGCTGGCTGCGTCGAGCGGCATCGTCACCGGCGGCCAGGACTGCCATCCGGCCCAGGGCGGGGCCCATACCGGCGACATCAGCGCAAAGATGCTGGCCGATGCCGGTGCCCAATATGTGATCGTCGGTCACTCCGAGCGGCGCACCGACCACGCAGAATCCGACGCGCTGGTGTGCCTGAAGGCGCAGGCGGCGCTCGCTGCCGGGCTTGTTCCCATCATCTGCGTCGGCGAAACCCGCGCCGAGCGCGAGGCCGGGCGCGCTGACGCCGTGGTTTCGGCGCAGCTGGCCGGATCGATTCCCGACGAAGCGGCCGGGCAGACGATCGTCGTCGCCTATGAGCCGGTATGGGCCATCGGCACCGGGCTGACGCCGACCAACGACGATATTGCGCAGATGCATGATTCCATCCGGCGGCAATTGGTCGAACGCTTTGGCACGCGCGGCGAAAGCACCCAGATTCTCTATGGCGGGTCGATGAAACCCTCCAATGCACATGAGATTCTTCGCGTTTCGAATGTGAATGGCGGGTTGGTCGGCGGCGCGAGCCTCTTGGCAAACGACTTCCACGCCATTATCTCCGCCGTCTGAAGCTATCGGGAATGCTCGTGCTCGCGGCACTGGCATTTCCCGATTCTTGCGTGTAAAAGCCCGCGCAATTCCCGCAATCGAAGGCGTTTGTCTTAATGGAAGCCGTCCTGATTACCGCCTATTTGATCATCGTCGTCGCGCTAATTGCAGTGATCCTGCTGCAGCGCTCCGAAGGTGGCGGACTGGGTATCGGCGGAGGCAACGCGGGCGGTCTGATGACCATTCGGGGGTCTGCGAACCTTTTGACCCGCACCACGGCCATCCTCGCGGCGCTGTTCTTCGTCACCGCCATCGGCCTCACCGTCCTCACCGAAGTCAATCGCGGGTCGCGTTCGATCCTGGACCGGGTGACCGACTCGGTCGGCGAGGGCGGCGGCGCAGGCGTGACGAGCGTGCTCGATGCGCTCAACTCGATGCAGCCCAGCGACAACAGCCTCGCCATCCCGACGGCTCCGGCTGACGGTGCTGCGGCCCCCGCAGCCGGTGGCGCCGGCACGACCGCCCCGGCCGCCGATCCGGCGCTGGCCGTTCCTGCTGCTCCCGCCGACGCAGCTCCTGCTGCTCCCGCCGACGCAGCTCCTGCTGCTCCCGCCGACGCAGCTCCTGCGGCCGGCCAGCCGGCAAGTGGCACACCAGCGGCGCCGGCCAACTAGGCGCCCGACGAAATAACCGGGAAGGGGATGGAAACATCCCCTTCTTCTTTTTGAGGGGGGCAGAGCGTCTCGGCTGCCTTCCGAATCAGTTTTGAGAGACCTAAAGGTGAAAACCCATGGCACGGTACGTTTTTATCACCGGTGGCGTGGTTTCATCGCTCGGAAAAGGTCTCGCCTCCGCCGCACTTGGTGCGGTCCTGCAGGCGCGCGGCTACAAGGTCCGGCTGAGGAAACTCGACCCCTATCTCAATGTCGATCCGGGGACGATGTCGCCGACTCAGCACGGCGAGGTCTTCGTCACCGATGACGGGGCCGAGACCGATCTCGACCTCGGTCACTACGAGCGCTTCACCGGCCGGGCGGCCAACAAGCGCGACAACATCACCACCGGCCGGATCTATTCCGACATCATCGCCAAGGAACGCCGCGGCGACTACCTCGGCGCGACGGTGCAGGTGATTCCGCACGTCACCGACGCGATCAAGGAATTCGTCCTCGACGGCAACGAGGACTACGATTTCGTGCTGGTCGAAATCGGCGGCACCGTCGGCGACATCGAGGGCCTGCCGTTCTTCGAGGCGATCCGCCAGCTCGGTAACGACCTGCCGCGCGACCACGCCGTCTACGTCCATCTCACGCTGATGCCCTATATCCCCTCGGCGGGCGAACTGAAGACCAAGCCGACCCAGCACTCGGTTGCGGAACTGCGCTCCATCGGCATCATGCCCGACGTGCTGCTGGTTCGCTGTGACCGACCGGTCCCCGCCGGCGACAAGAAGAAGCTGGCGCTGTTCTGCAACGTGCGCGAAAGCGCCGTCATCCAGGGCCTCGACGTCGGCTCGATCTACGACGTGCCGCTCGCCTATCACGAGGAAGGCCTCGACCGCGAAGTCCTCGCCGCCTTCGGCATCACCGACGCGCCCGCGCCCGACCTCAGCAAGTGGAAGGAAGTCTCCGAGCGCCTCCACAACCCCGAGGGCGAGGTCAACATCGCCATCGTCGGCAAGTACACCGGCCTCAAGGACGCCTACAAGTCGCTGATCGAGGCGCTGGCCCATGGCGGCATGGCCAACAAGGTCAAGGTCAATCTCGAATGGATCGAGAGCGAGGTCTTCGAGCACGAGGATCCCTCGCCCTATCTGCAGGACGTGCACGGCATCCTCGTTCCCGGCGGCTTCGGCCAGCGCGGCGCCGAGGGCAAGATCCGCGCGGCGCG
>DAORUH010000134.1:0-8137 GCA_035433065.1 Devosia sp.
GCGAATTCAGCCACCGCGCCGCCGAAGAAAGCCTGCCGCTGCGCGATGCGTTCTCGGTGCTGTTCTTCGTCTCGGTTGGCATGCTGTTCGATCCCTCGATCCTGTGGCTCGATCCGCTGCCGGTGCTGGCGACGCTCGGCATCATCCTTTTCGCCCGCCTGTTCATCGTCTACGTCCTGCTCGTTGCCTTCAGGCGCACCCCGGCGGCGGCCCTGTCGATCGCCGCGTCGCTGGCGCAGATCGGTGAATTCTCCTTTATCCTCGCAACGCTTGGCCTCAGCCTCGGCGTCCTGCCGCCCGAGGGCAGTGGCTATATCGTGGCCGGCGCCATCATCTCCATCCTGCTCAATCCGCTGCTGATCTGGCTGGCCGACCGGGCGCGTCCGCGCCTTGAGGCGCGCTTCGGCTCGTCCGCTCCCGAAACGACCATCCGCACCGAGCCGGTGCTCGGCGACAGCGCCGCCGATGCCCCCGAGCCGATCCTGATGGAAGAAGAAATCGTCCACCCGACCGCGCTCACCGGCCACACCATCCTCATCGGTTTCGGCCGCGTCGGCTCGGTCATCGCCGCGGGTCTCAAGCAGGCGGGCAAGCCGTTCCTCATCATCGAGGATGCCGAAAGCACCATCGCCAAAGCGCGGGCCGAGGGCTACGAGGTCGTCGTCGGCAATGCCGCGGCCAGCAAGCCGCTCAAGCTCGCCAATGCCGAAGGCGCGGCGACCATCATCATCGCCATCCCCAACGCCTTCGAGGCCGGGCAGGCGGTCGAGCAGGCCCGCAAGGCCAACCCCAACGCCTACATCGTCGCCCGCGCGCATTCCGACGAGGAAGAAGCCTACCTCCTCGGGCTCGGCGCCAATGTCGCCATCATGGGCGAGCGGGAAATCGGCATGGCCATGCTCGATCTCGTCAATCCCACGACCATCGCCCGCACCGCCGGCATGGAGGCCGTCGCCGCCGCCATCGTACCGGGCGTCGATCTTTCGAGGCTCTCGTCCGAGCCGCCGCGCCCGGTGCTGAGCGGCATCGACGAGGACGCGCTGGCCGATGCCATCGGCGCGCCGCGCCGCGCCGCCGAAGTCATCGCGGCCGTCCCGCCGGCTCCCGCGCCCACCGCGCCTCCGCGCGAGCCGCAGGTCATCGCTCCGGCCGCGGCGAAACCCGCGTCTGCGCCGGAAGCGCCGAGTAACGTCCGGCGTCCCTCGACGCGCCCCGGCACTGCCTTCAACCCCGAAGTGGCGCCCGCCGCCGACCATCCGGCCGCGCTCGAGCCGGCCGGCGTCACCCGGGACTGAACCGGTCGCATCGCCGGGGGGAATCCGCTATACCCGATCGGGTTGGTCGGCTTCCGCGCGGCCACAGGATCAGGTTCGACGCCGATGATTTCGCAGAAGGCCAAGTATGCCCTGCGCGCCCTCGTGGCGCTGGTCCGGGCCAGCGGTCATGGTGAACCGGTCCTCATCTCCGAGATTTCCCGCAGCCAGGCGATCCCCAAGAAGTTCCTCGAACAGATCCTTCTGGAACTGAAGCGGGCGGGCATCGTTATGAGCCGACGCGGCCGGGCAGGGGGCTATGTGCTCCTGCGCGCCCCCGACAAGGTGACGTTCGGCGAGGTTTTGCGGCTCATCGATGGCCCCATCGCCCCGCTGCCGTGCCTCAGCAAGATCGCCTATCGGCGCTGCAGCGACTGTGCCGATGAAGGAACGTGCGAAATCCGGCACGTCTTCGCCCGGGTTGCCGAAGCCACCCGCGACGTGCTCGATAGGACGACCCTCGCCGACGCTGTCGCCGACCGGGTCGCCGTATTGCAGGACTGACACCGGCCTCAGGTCATTCCGTCAGCCTGCCCGTTGAGGGAACAGGATGCTCTCCCGCATCCTGTAGCGCGAGGAGGACAGCTCGTTCTTTTCCGCACTGGCCAGAACAGGAGAACGCTTTTTCGTTTCCAGCAATACCGCCGACTGCCGCCAGCCTTGTTAATGACGACTAACAAGGTAGAGTTACGACAGTTACCTCACGGAGGGATTGATGAAGAAAACCGGAAAATATCTCGCCTACGGAGCGCTCCTCGCCTCGCTCGGCTTCGGACTGCTGATCACCGTTCCGTCTGCCGCGCAGGCGCAAAGCCAGACGCTGCTCAATGTCAGCTATGATCCGACCCGCGAACTCTACGAAGAGTACAACGCGGCCTTCGCCAAGCACTGGCAGGAGACCAAGGGCGCGGCCGTCACCATCGAGCAGTCGCATGGCGGCTCGGGCAAGCAGGCGCAGGCGGTGATCGACGGGCTCGGCGCCGATGTCGTGACCCTCGCGCTCGAAGGCGACATCAACGCCATCGCGACCAAGTCTGGCCTCATCGACGCCAACTGGCGCTCCGAATTCGCCAACAACTCGACCCCCTACACCTCGACCATCGTGTTCCTCGTCCGCAAGGGCAATCCCAAGGCGATCAACGACTGGGGCGACCTGATCAAGGACGGCGTCGAGGTCATCACGCCGAACCCGAAGACCTCGGGCGGCGCGCGCTGGAATTACCTCGCGGCCTGGAACTGGGCCAACAAGACCAACGCCGGCGACGAGGCCAAGAACATCGAGTTCATCAAGCAGCTGTTCGGGCACGTCCCGGTGCTCGATACCGGCGCGCGCGGCTCGACCGTGACCTTCGCGCAGAAGGAACTGGGCGACGTCCTGCTCGCCTGGGAGAACGAGGCGCATCTGGTGCTCGATGAATTCGGCGCCGACAATTTCGACATCGTCTTCCCGCCGACCTCGATCCTCGCCGAGCCGCCGGTCGCCATCGTCGACAAGAACGTCGAGGCGCATGGCACGGCCGAACTCGCCAAGGCCTACCTCGAATACCTCTACTCGGCGGAAGGCCAGACAATCGCCGCCAAGAACCATTATCGTCCAAGCAATCCCGATTTGGTGGAAGATAAATCCCTGTTGGCGGGGTTCCCGCAGATAGAGCTCGTCTCTATTGATGATCCCCTGTTCGGCGGTTGGGCTACGGCGCAGCCAAAGCACTTCGGGGACGGCGGCATCTTTGACCAGATCTACACCGCAAAGTAGCGTGCCGGCATCCCCTGTGACGGCTTCCGCTACCCACCGGCTCCGCCCCGCTCGCGCGGGGTGGAGTTTTGTGAAACCGAGCGTCATCCCGGGCTTCGGGCTGACCTTCGGCTACACGCTGACCTATCTCAGCATCATCGTTCTCATCCCGATCATCGGGCTGTTCCTCAAGGCCGGCACGACGCCCTGGGACCGCATCGTGCAGATCGCCACCGCGCCGCGCACCATCGCCGCGCTGCAGATCAGCTTCGGCTCCTCGCTCATCGCCGCGCTCGTCAACATCGTCTTCGGGCTGATCGTTGCGTGGGTGCTGGTGCGCTACAAGTTTCCCGGCCGAAGGCTGCTGGACGCCATCGTCGATCTGCCCTTCGCGCTCCCGACCGCCGTCGCCGGCATCGCGCTCTCGACCCTCTATGCCCCCAAGGGCTGGGTCGGCGGCATGTTCTCGGCCAATGGCTGGCTCAACACCTGGCTGCGCGAGCAGACTTTCCTGCCCTTCCTCGAAGGGCTGCAGATGCCCGTCTGGAAGATCGCCTACACGCCCATCGGCATCGTCATCGCGCTCACCTTCATCGGCCTGCCCTTCGTCGTGCGCACCGTGCAGCCCGTGCTCGAACAGTTCGAGTCCGAGCTTGAGGAAGCCGCCGCGACACTCGGCGCCAACCGCTGGCAGACCATTTCGCGCATCATCCTGCCGCGCCTGACGCCTGCCGTCCTCACCGGCTTCGCGCTGGCCTTCGCGCGCGCCGTCGGCGAATACGGCTCGGTGATCTTCATTGCCGGCAACCTGCCCAACGTGTCCGAGATCGCGCCGGTCCTCATCGTCATCAAACTCGAAGAGTTCGACCAGGCCGGCGCCGCGGTGATTGCCGCCATCATGCTGATCATCGCCTTCGTCATGCTGCTCATCATCAACCTCATCCAGGTCTGGGCGCGGAGGAGGTTCGGCGATGTATGAGCAGGACGATTTCCTCTACGACAGCCGGCGCGCCATCCTGCCGCACGAGCACACGCGCCCCACCACCGAGCGCCCGTGGATCCGTTGGACCCTCATCGGCATCGCCGTGGCCTTCATGCTGCTGGTGCTGGTCCTGCCGCTGACGCTGGTCTTCGTCGAGGCGCTGAAGGGTGGCATCGCCACCTACCTCGATGCCTTCACCGACCGCCAGTCGATCGCCGCCATCCAGCTGACGCTGCTGGTCGCCGCCATCGCCGTGCCGCTCAACCTCGTCTTCGGCGTCGCCGCGGCGTGGTGCATCGCCAAATATGAGTTCAAGGGCAAGGCCTTCCTCATCACGCTGATCGACCTGCCGTTCTCGGTCTCGCCGGTCGTGTCGGGCATGGTCTATGTGCTGCTGTTCGGCGCCCAGAGCGTGCTCTCGCCGTGGCTGAAGGCGTGGAACATCGAGATCATCTTCGCCGTGCCCGGCATCGTGCTCGCGACGATCTTCGTCACCTTCCCCTTCATCGCGCGCGAACTGATCCCGCTGATGCAGGATCAGGGCACCACCGACGAGGAAGCCGCCATCTCGCTCGGCGCCACCGGCTGGCAGACGTTCTGGCGGGTGACGCTGCCCAACATCAAGTGGGGCCTGCTCTACGGCGTCCTGCTCTGCAACGCACGCGCCATGGGCGAGTTCGGCGCGGTCTCGGTGGTCTCGGGCCACATCCGCGGCAAGACCACGACCATGCCGCTCGACATCGAAATTCTCTACAACGAATATAACTTCCAGGCGGCCTTCGCCGTGGCCTCGCTTTTGGCCTTGCTTGCGCTCGTCACCCTGGTGTTCAAAACCGTCCTCGAGTTCCGCTTCGGCGATGAACTCGCAGGCACACGCCGTCACTAATCGAGGAACTGCCGTTGGACATCAGCGTCAAGAATGTGCGCAAGGAATTCTCGCGCTACCCGGCGCTCAAGGAGGTGTCGCTCGACATCCGCTCGGGTGAACTGATTGCGCTGCTCGGCCCCTCGGGCTCGGGCAAGACGACGCTGCTGCGCCTCATCGCCGGCCTCGAAACCCCGACCGCCGGGCAGATCTTCTTCGGCGATCAGGATGCGTCCTATCGCACCGTGCAGCAGCGCAATGTCGGCTTTGTGTTCCAGGCCTATGCGCTGTTCCGCAACATGACGGTGCTCGACAACGTCTCGTTCGGCCTGAAGGTCCGCCCCAGCCGCACCCGCCCGGCACGCGCCGAAATCCGCCGCCGTGCGATGGAACTGCTCGATCTCGTGCAGCTTTCGGGCCTCGAAAAGCGCTACCCGCAGCAGCTTTCCGGCGGCCAGCGGCAGCGCGTCGCGCTCGCCCGCGCGCTCGCTATCGAACCGGCCGTGCTGCTGCTCGATGAACCCTTCGGCGCGCTCGATGCGCAGGTTCGCAAGGAACTGCGCAAGTGGCTGCGCGAAATCCACGATCGCACCGGCCACACCACGGTGTTCGTCACACACGATCAGGAAGAGGCGCTCGAACTCGCCGACCGCCTCGTCGTCATGAGCCAGGGTGCCATTGAGCAGGTCGGCACGCCCGACGAGGTCTATGATCGCCCCGCCAATCCCTTCGTCTTCGGCTTCATCGGCGAGTCCTCGCAACTGCCGGTCGAGGTCGACAACAACGAGCTGTGGATTGGCGGCCGCGCCATCGGCATTCCGGCCCCCGACACCGCCAACGGTCCTGCCCAGCTCTACTTCCGCCCGCATGATGTCGAGCTGGTCGAAGATGGCGCTGCGCTCGCCGGCGTCGTCGTCTCCACCCGCCGCGTCGGCGGCACCCGCCGCGTCGAACTCGAAATCGGCGGCGAACCGCAGCGCGTCGAGATCGACCTCCCCTTCGACCACCCCGCCGGCCTCAAAACCCGCATCGCCTTCAAGCCAAAACGCTGGCGCCTCTTCCCGGGCGAAAAGAAGTAGGGGCGACCGCCACGTCGTGAGTGGCAACACTCGCGGCGATGGCCGCACCCGGTGCGCACCTACCGCACATTCACCCACCAGCCCCTCGTCGTCCCCCATCACGCCCGCGAAAAACTTTCTCAGTCGTCACCCGCGGGCTTGACCCGCGGGCCCACTCGATGTCGCCGCAATCATTGCAGCCCGCCCACTCATCCAGTGGACCCGCGGGTCAAGCCCGCGGGTGACGTCGTGGGTGGGGAACAGTCGCGGCAACTGCCCGTGCGGCGTTGCCGAACGGTCCGCCGCAACCAACCACCAGCGCCTCGTCCGTCCCACATCGCCCCCCGCGAAAAACCCTCTCAGTCGTCACCCGCGGGCTTGACCCGCGGGCCCACTCGATGTGGCATCCAGCCATGCAACCGGTGGTCTACATCCTGGCCAGCAAGCCCTACGGCACGCTCTATGTCGGCGTGACGAGCAGCCTGCCGCACCGCGCCTGGCAGCACCGCGACGGCATCATTGCCGGGTTCACGCAAAAATACGGCGTCCACCGGCTCGTCTATTTCGAAGAACACCAGCTCATCGCCGCCGCCATCCAGCGCGAGAAGAACATCAAACACTGGCAGCGCCGCTGGAAGATCAAGCTGATCGAGTCCATCAACCCGATGTGGGACGATCTCTACGACCAGCTTACTTGAGGGATCGCGTCCGCCACCCAAGGCGCCCAACGCAAATTCTCTCAGTCGTCACCCGCGGGCTTGACCCGCGGGCCCACTCGATCTCGCAACAACCATTGAAGCCGACCGCCCCATCCAGTGGACCCGCGGGTCAAGCCCGCGGGTGACGCAGTGGATGGCAAGCACTCGCCCCCCCCTCACCCCGCCGCCCCAACCCCCGCGCTCCGCCCACCGCGCACCACCGCCGTCACCAGCACAATCCCCACGCTCACCAGCACCAGCGCCACGAGGTTCTTCCACTCGAGCACGCTCTCGCCGAGGAACAGTCCCGACAGCAGCACGCCGAAGATCGGGATCAGGCAGTTGAAGATCGCCACAATCCCCACCGGGTTGTGCTTGAGCAGCAGGCTCCACAGCGCGAAGGCCGCGGCCGACAGCACGGCGAGATAGAGCATCAGCAGCGCGGCGTCCCAGCTGAAGCGGGTGAACTGGCCGCCCAGCGCCAGCCCCAGCAGTCCCAGCAGCGCGCCGCCGATCAGCAGCTGTCCGCCCGTCATCACCATGACGTCGATGTTCTGGCTGATCCGCTTGCCGTAAATCCCGGCGATCGAAAACAGCAGCGCCGCGGCGACGATAAAGCCCTCGCCGAGCATCGACACATGCAGGTCGAACCCGCCCGCGCCCAGGTTCACCGCCACCACGCCGGCGAGGCCGATGATGCAGCCGAGGATACGGCGCGGCGTCAGCTTGTCGTTGACGTAGAGCAGATGCGCCAGAATCACCGAAAAGAACGTGCTGATCGAGGTGATGATCGACACCTTCACGCCGGTCGAATGCGCGAGCCCGATGTAATAGAAAATGTACTGTCCGGTGGTCGACAGCAGCCCGAGCAGCGCCACCTGGCCAACGCGGCGGGGCGGCATGGCCAGCCGCTTGCCGGTGAGCAGCGCAAGGCCGAGCAGCAGCACGCCCGCAATGAAGAAGCGCACCCCGGCGAACAGCACCAGCGAGCCGGTATCGTCGCGCGACAGCGCGAACACCTCGTAGCCGATCTTCACCGCCGGGACGGCGCTGCCCCACAGGAACGCGCACAGCGTCGCGATGGCAAAGACGACCTTGCGGTCAGAGAAGATGGAGGGGGAGGGGGCGCTGGACACGGGGCGCGTTGTGCGGGATTTGGCGGGGCAGGGCAAGGGGCGCGCGACGCAGATGGTTCGGCGCCATGCCGATGAACAGCACCGGCGGCCCGGGCCGCTCAGGCGGCCCGGAACAGATCAGGCAGCCGCCGCAGAAAACGCCTCGCGGGCCACGCGGATGGCCTCGTGGTTGGCTTCGGTCCAGCTCACCAGCACACTCAGCGGAGCAAGAAAGCTCTTGCCCAGGGGGCTCAGCCGATACTCGACGCCGGGCGGCGCGGTGGGGAACACTTCACGTTCGATCAGGCCGTCGGCCTGCAGGTCGCGCAGCGTCTGGGTCAGCATGCGCTGGCTGATGTCCTCGATGGCGC
>DAORUH010000135.1:0-8049 GCA_035433065.1 Devosia sp.
CTCGAAGTCCTGCGTGAAGACAATCGCGCCATCGTGCGGGCCGCCTCGCAGGCGAGCAAGGCCGCGGACTATTTGCTCGGTTTCGTTCCCGGGTCCATTGAGCCCGCATCGCTGGATTCGGCTGTCGCCGATCACGAGACGGCGTGATGCCTGGCCTCGCGCGAGAGTGAGAGGAGGGGAGGCTGTTCGCGACGGGTTGGAAGCCGAGAGAGAGTCTCACGGCCACCCGTCGTGGAGAGCCAAAATGACGAAAGCCGTACAAAAGATCACGCTGTCCCCTTCTCGGGACATTCCCTTCAACAAGCTCGTGCTCGGCCAGTCGAACGTTCGCCGCGTCAAGGCCGGTGTCTCGATCGAGCAGCTAGCCGAGAGCATCGCGCAGCGTACGCTTCTGCAAGGTCTGAGTGTCCGGGCCGTCGTCGATGCAGATGGCAACGAGACCGGCATGTTCGAGGTGCCAGCGGGCGGCAGGCGCTATCGCGCTCTCGAGCTCCTGGTAAAACAGAAGCGGATGTCAAAGACGCAGGCGGTGCCGTGCGTTGTGCGTGAAGGGGGCATCGCCGAGGACGATTCGGTGGCGGAGAACGATGAGCGGGTCGGCCTGCATCCGCTTGATCAGTTTAGGGCCTTCCAGACACTCCGCGATCTCGGCATGAGCGAGGAAGACATTGCCGCGCGTCATTTCGTGAACCCTGCAATCGTCAAGCAGCGCCTGCGCCTGGCGTCGGTCTCGCCAAAGCTGCATGAGGTCTATGCCGAAGACGGCATGACCCTCGAGCAGCTCATGGCGTTCTCGGTCACGGCCGATCACGCCCGCCAGGAGCAAGTCTGGGAGAATGTCAGCCGCTCCGGTTATGACGAGCCATACCAGATCCGCCGGCTGCTCACGGAGAACACCGTGCGCGGTTCCGATCCCCGGGCCCAATTTGTGGGCCTCGATGCCTATCAGAGCGCGGGTGGCGGCGTTCTGCGGGATCTGTTCGAGCACGACGACGGCGGCTGGCTTCAGGACGTCGTCTTGCTCGACCGCCTCGTAACCGAGAAGCTCAAGGCCGAAGCTGAGACGATTGCTGCCGAAGGCTGGAAGTGGATCTCGGTCGCCGTAGATTTCCCCTACGGTCACACTCAAGGCCTACGACAAATCGAAGGCAAGCCCGTCGATCTCTCGCCTGAGGAGCAGGCCACCATCGATGCGCTGAACGCCGAGCAAGCCAAGCTGGAAGTCGACTACCGGGATGCCGACGAGTTGCCCGACGAGGTCGATCAGCGTCTCGGCGAAATCGAGTCGGCCCTGGCTGCATTCGAAGACCGGCCGATGCTTTACGAACCGGCGGAGATCGCCCGAGCTGGTGTCTTCATCAGCATCGACTCCGAAGGACGCCTCGCCGTGGACCGGGGTTACGTCCGGCCGGAGGACGAGGTGCCGGCAACTGATCCTGATGTCGGGCAGGGCGCCGATGCGTCGTCGACCGAAGGTCTTGAAGTGGGCCCTTCCGTCCAGCGCACGGTCATCGCGGTCGCAGGCGGCGCTGCTGATGCCGAGGAGGATGATGAGGACGCGACCAAACCTTTGCCGGATCGTCTCATCATCGAGTTGACGGCGCATCGTACACTGACATTGCGTGATGCGTTGGCGGGAAATCCAGCGGTCGCGTTCCAGGCAGTTCTGCATAACTTCGTGCTGACGGCCTTTTACCGGTTCGCATCGTCCGGGAGCTGTCTTGAGATCAGCCTTCGCACGCCGAACTTTCCCGCCCAAGCTCCGGGGCTGAGGGAAAGCGTCTCGGCCAAAGCAGTCGAGGCGCGACATGAGGTCTGGAAGGCACGGTTGCCAAAGAGCGAGAACGATCTCTGGGATGCGCTGACGGCTCTCGATGGTGGTGCACAGGCGTCGCTGTTCGCCCACTGTGCGTCGTTTGCGGTCAACGCCGTCCATGAGCCAGCCAATCGCTACAATCAGGGTCGCGTCTCCGCCCATGGCGTTCGCACGCGTCTCGACCAGGCCGATGTGCTGGCGCGCGCGGTCGGGCTCGACATGGTGCAGGCCGGCTGGCGACCGACCGTCGACAACTATCTCGGCCGGGTTACCAAGCCGCGTATTCTGGATGCCGTGCGGCAGGCCAAGGGCGAGTCGTCGGCGCAACTGATCGACCATCTGAAGAAGGCCGACATGGCCAAGGAGGCTGAACGACTTCTGGATGGCTCGGGTTGGTTGCCGGAGCCGTTGCGTCTCCTCGATCCCGATGCGGCGTCAGAGCAGGAGAGCGAGGCGGGCCGGCTGCCCGAATTCCTCGCCGACGAGGAGGATCAGGAGACCGCCGCCGACGAAGATCCGCAACATCTCGACGCGGCTGAGTGATCATCACAGAGCGGGGCGGCTTTGGCCGTCCCGCGGTTGCTTGGGGACCGGTGTGTAGCGCTGGTCCCCATTCTTATTGGGAACGGCGGAGAGTGAGAGTCGGGCCGGGAAGGGTTTGAGCCGTCGGGGGCAAAGGAGAGCGCCTGATGGTTCGACCCATTCCTGCTCTCCGAAAGAATTCCTGCCATGACCGAATCTCTTGCCGGCGGCATCGCCACGCCGCTCTCCATGCGTGCCGCTGCAAATCTCACCTCTGCCGCTGTCAGGGCCGCGCGACAGGTCCTGACCGAGCTCGAACGCGGCCGTCGCATCGATGCCGCTGTTCTGCGTAGCGCCATGGAGTCTGCCTTTGGCGCCTCGGACACGGCCGGCGTTTGGAATTGGAAGACCGCCTATGACGTCTGCGAGGCGGCAGCCGTTCTGTTCCTTCGCAAGTTCGGCCCCGCGATGCGTGCCAAGGCTGGGTCGACGGCAGCAATGCTGCCGATGCTCACGAAGATCGCTAGCTGTCTGCCGACCCACACGCGGCGTTCCGAGGACAGCCAGGCGCTTCAGCAATTCTCGACGCCGATCCCGCTTGGGCTGGCCGCATGCGCCGCGGCTGGCATTACGCCGGCCGATCGCGTTCTTGAGCCTTCTGCTGGGACCGGTTTGCTCGCCGTCTTTGCCGAGCTCGCCGGCGGCGTTCTGGTCTTGAACGAGTTGGCCGAGGCCCGCGCGGCGCTGCTCGATCATCTCTTCGCAGGCGTTAAGGTCTCGCGGTTCGATGCTGCACAGATCGACGACCACCTCGACGCGAGTGTCGTGCCGAGCGTCGTTCTGATGAACCCGCCGTTCTCGGCATTGACGAACGTAGACCGACGGATGACGGATGCGGCTCTCCGTCACATCGCTTCAGCGCTCGCGCGTCTTGGCGACGGTGGACGCCTTGTCGCCATCACTGGCGCCAGCTTCGCACCGGATAACCCGGCATGGCGAGAAGCCTTTGTGCGGCTCCAGGAACGCGGGCAGGTAGCGTTTTCTGCGGCGATCGACGGCGCCATCTACGCGAAGCACGGAACACAAATCGACACACGGCTGCTTGTGATCGACAAGCTGCCCGCTGCCGATCCGACGGCTTTTCCGGCTTCGCCAGGCATGGCGGCCGACGTCGCTACCTTGCTCGACTGGGTGAACCAGCATGTGCCTCCAAGGCTGCCCGTCGCCATATCACCGGAGATCGTCGCTATCGAGCGGCCGGCTATGTCGCGATCGCTGGGCGCCGTTGCACCACGCTCATCGTCTTCTTCGAGAGACGCCGCGCCAGAAGGCGTCGAACTTACATACGAAACGGTCGAATGGTCGCCGCCGGAAGGCACCCGGCTCACCGATGCCCTTTACGAGGAATACGGATTGCAATCGATCCGTATTCCCGGATCGTGCGCACACCCGACCAAGCTCGTGCAGTCCGCGGCGATGGCGTCCGTTGCGTCACCGAAACCATCCTATCGTCCGCACCTGCCTTCGAGTCTGGTGGCAGATGGAGTTCTGTCGGACGCCCAACTTGAGAGCGTCATCTATGCCGGCGAGGCGCATTCTGAGTTTCTCGTGGGCTCCTGGACGGTCGATGCGACCTTTGATGTTATCGCCGCCGCGCGCGATGACGCAGAGAATGCCGTCCGCTTTCGCCGCGGCTGGTTCTTGGGCGATGGCACCGGCGCGGGCAAGGGCCGGCAGGTCGCCGGGATTCTGCTCGACAACTGGCTCAAGGGCCGCCGACGTGCCGTCTGGGTCAGCAAATCCGACAAGCTGATCGAGGACGCGCAGCGCGATTGGTCCGCGCTCGGGATGGAGCGCCTGCTCGTTACGCCCTTGTCCCGGTTTCGCCAGGGCACCCGGATCCGGCTTGCGGAAGGCGTCCTATTTACCACCTACGCCACGCTACGGACCGACGAGCGTGGCGAGAAGCTTTCGCGCGTCAGGCAGATCGTCGAATGGTTGGGCTCGGACTTCGACGGAGTGATCGTCTTCGACGAGAGCCACGCCATGCAGAATGCGATCGGGGGCAAGGGCGAGCGTGGTGACCAAGCGGCCTCTCAGCAGGGGCGCGCGGGCTTGAGGCTCCAGCACGCGCTGCCGAATGCCCGCGTGGTCTATGTGTCGGCGACGGGCGCAACCACGGTCCACAATCTCGCTTATGCCCAACGCCTCGGCCTTTGGGGCGGCGCCGACTTTCCGTTCGCCACCCGTGCCGAGTTCGTCGAAGCGATCGAGGAGGGTGGGGTCGCGGCCATGGAGGTGCTGGCGCGCGACCTCAAGGCGCTCGGCCTCTACGCAGCCCGCTCGCTCTCTTACGAGGGCGTCGAGTACGAGCTTGTTGAGCACCAACTGACGCCGGAGCAGGTCCGCATTTACGACGCCTATGCCGGTGCGTTCAGCGTCATCCATAATAACCTGGACGCGGCGATGCGGGCCGCCAACATCACCGGCGCAACGGGAACGCTGAACGGGCAGGCCAAATCTGCGGCACGCTCCGCCTTCGAAAGCGCGAAGCAGCGCTTCTTCGGTCACCTCCTGACCTCGATGAAGACCCCGTCACTGATCCGTGCGATCGAGAACGATCTTGAGGCTGGGCACGCCGCGGTCATCCAGATCGTGTCGACGGGCGAAGCGCTGATGGAGCGCCGGCTCGCGGAGATTCCAACTGAAGAATGGGGCGACGTCCAGGTCGACATCACCCCGCGCGAGTATGTCCTCGACTACCTCGCCCACTCCTTCCCGGTCCAGCTCTACGAACCCTTCACCGACTCGGAAGGTAACCTCTGCTCCCGGCCTGTCTATCGCGACGGCCAGCCGGTCGAGAGCCGGGAAGCCGTCGCACGCCGTGACCGCCTCATCGAGAAGCTTGCCTCGCTGCCGCCGGTACCTGGGGCACTGGATCAGGTCATCCAGCGCTTCGGCACCGAACTGGTCGCCGAGGTGACGGGCCGCTCGCGCCGCGTCATCCGCAAGGGCGACCGGCTGGTGGTCGAAAACCGCGCAGGCTCGGCCAATCTCGCCGAGACCTCGGCCTTCATGGATGACGTCAAGCGCATCCTCGTGTTCTCCGACGCCGGCGGCACGGGGCGGAGTTACCATGCCGAACTGTCGGCGCGGAATCGCCGGTTGCGCGTCCATTACCTGCTCGAGCCCGGCTGGAAGGCCGACGCCGCGATCCAAGGCCTTGGCCGCACCAACCGGACCAACCAGGCGCAGCCGCCGCTGTTTCGTCCGATTGCGACAGACGTGAAGGCCGAGAAGCGCTTTCTCAGCACCATTGCCCGCCGGCTCGATACGTTGGGAGCCATTACGCGCGGCCAACGTCAGACCGGAGGACAGGGCCTGTTCCGGCCCGAGGACAATCTCGAAAGCCAGTATGGACGTGATGCGTTGCGTCAGCTCTACACGCTGCTCGCGCGAGGCAAGGTCGACGGTTGCTCGCTTGGGAGGTTCGAGGATGCAACCGGTCTGAAGCTCATGGATGCCAATGGGCTCAGGAATGACCTGCCGCCGATCACGACCTTTCTGAACAGGTTATTGGCGCTCACCATCGACCTCCAGAATGTGCTGTTCACCGCCTTCGAGCAGCTCTTGACCGCTCGGATCGAAGGCGCGGTTGCATCCGGCACCTACGACGTCGGGTTGGAAACACTCCGTGCCGAGAGCCTTGTCGTCACCGACCGGCGGACGATCTATGACCAGCGGGGGACCGGCGCCGAGACCCGGCTGCTCACTGTCACACAGCGCCAGCGCAATCATCCGGTGAGTCTGGATGACGCTCTTGCTCGTCTTTCCGATCGTCAGGCCGTCCTGCTGGTCAATGAGCGCTCGGGACGAGCCGCCGTGCAGGTCCCCGCGGCGAGCGTCATGCTCGATGACGGCGAGATCGAGCGGCGCGTCCGTCTGATCCGGCCGATGGATCAGCACACGGTCCCCTTGAGCATGATGGCGGAGAGCCACTGGATCGAAGCGGACCGTGGGCGCTTCGCTGCGGCCTGGGTGGCGGAGCTTGCCGAGGTGCCCCAGTTCACGGAAAGCACGATCCACGTTGTGGCGGGCTTGCTGCTCCCTATCTGGAAGCGGCTGCCGAACGAATCAACCCGCGTCTATCGGCTCCAGACCGATGCGGGCGAACGCATCATCGGACGCAAGTTTTCGGCCACATGGGTCGCAAACGTCCTTTCGAGGGACGCGCCCGCGCTGACGCCGGACGCTGCCTTTGCCGCGCTGATGGAGGGACGCACCGTCCTCGACCTCGCGGAGGAACTCCAACTTCGCCGCGTCCGGGTGATGGGCGCCTATCGCATCGAGCTGTCCGGATTCAACGACACGATACGCGATCGCCTCCGTGCTTACGGCCTCTTTGGGGAGATCATCTCCTGGAAGCTGCGCATGTTCGTACCCACGGACGCGAGCGGCATCGAGGTCCTGTCCAGGGTGCTCGACACCTATCCGGTTACGGGCGTCAGTGAGCGGGAGGCCGCGTGATGGCCGGCGATGCTTCCGAACTGGCACGCCGCCTCTCGTGCGAGGCTGAGGCGGTGTGCCGACACTATCTCTCTAATGGCAGGCGGGCGGGGCGGTACTGGCTGGTCGGCGACGTCTACAATACGCCGGGCCGCTCGTTGTTCGTGCGGCTGCACGAATCACCGAAGGGACCCGCTGGGAAATGGACCGACGCCGCGACCGGAGAACATGGTGATCTCCTCGACATCATCCGCGAAAGTCTGGCCTTGCGAGACTTTCGCGAGGTCGCCGAGGAGGCGAGGCGCTTTCTGAAGCTGCCTCGTTCCGAGGAGCAATCACTCCCGAGGCCCGTTCGTCCAGTCGCGCCGGCCGGATCGCAGGAAGCCGCTCGTCGGCTCTTTGCGATATCCAACCCGATTGAAGGGACATTAGCCGAGGCGTACTTGCAGCGTCGCGGAATTAGTTGCATCAACCATGGTGGCAGCTTGCGCTTCCATCCTCGTTGCTACTATCGACCGGATGAGCATTCGTCGACCGAAACCTGGCCGGCGATGATAGCCTGTGTCACCGACCTCGATGGACGGATCACCGGCGTGCACCGCACCTGGCTAGATCCACACGGTTTTGATCGCGTGCGGCTCGGCAAGGCTCCGATCGACACACCACGACGCGCCATGGGTGACCTGCTCGGCAACGCCGTTCGCTTCGGCGTGGTCGATGATGTGCTCGCTGCCGGCGAGGGAATCGAGACCATGCTGTCACTGCGTTACGCACTGCCGGCCCTGCCCATGGCGGCCGCGCTTTCGGCTAATCATCTCGCAGCGATGATGCTGCCATCTGGCCTGCGTCGGCTCTATATCGCCCGCGATGACGATGCTGCCGGAGATACCGTACAGGCGATTCTCACGCAGCGCGCGGTAGAGGCCGGCGTTGAAGCGATTCCGCTGTCGCCTCGGGTGGGCGATTTCAACGAAGATCTGCACATCTTTGGCCTCGAAGCCCTCCGCGCATCGTTGCGGCTTCAGCTCGTACCAGAGGACGTCGTCCGTTTGCTGCATTCGTCGTTGGCAACCGCGGAATAGCCCCGGCAATTCGATGGGCATCGACAGGTCGGTCGCGGTGCGGCCACTGCCGGGAGAGCACGCGACCACGGCCTTCTAGAGGGCGATCGGACCAGAAGCGGCCCGGCCCGGCAACCTCGTTGA
>DAORUH010000136.1:0-8020 GCA_035433065.1 Devosia sp.
GCACAGCAATGCTGGCGTCGCGCATGATCTGGTATTCCTTGTCGGTCAGCGTCAGCGCCGGGGCGACGGTGATCGAGTCACCGGTATGCACGCCCATAGGATCGACGTTCTCGATCGAGCAGATGATGATGCAGTTGTCCGCCTTGTCGCGAACAACTTCCATTTCATATTCCTTCCAGCCGAGAACGCTTTCCTCGACCAGAACCTCATTGGTCGGGCTGGCATCGACGCCGCTCTCGACGATGGCGAGGTATTCTTCCTTGTTGTAGGCGATGCCGCCGCCGGTGCCGCCCAGCGTGAAGCTGGGGCGGATGATGCAGGGCAGGCCGATGACCTCGAGTGCCTGCAGCGCCTCGATGGTGTTGTGCGCCAGCATGGAGCGGGGGGTTTCGAGCCCGATCTTCTTCATGGCGTCGCGGAACAGTTCGCGGTCCTCGGCCTTGTCGATGGCCTCGGCGGTGGCGCCGATCATCTCGACGCCGAACTTTTCGAGGACGCCCATTTTCCGCAGCGACAGGGCGCAGTTCAGTGCCGTCTGGCCGCCCATGGTGGGCAGGAGCGCATCGGGGCGCTCCTTCTCGATGATCTTGGCGACCACCTCGGGCGTGATCGGCTCCATGTAGGTGGCGTCCGCCAGATCCGGATCCGTCATGATCGTCGCCGGATTGGAGTTGACCAGGATGATCCGGTAGCCCTCCTCCTTCAGCGCCTTGCAGGCCTGGGTGCCGGAGTAATCGAACTCGCAGGCCTGCCCGATGATGATCGGCCCTGCACCGATGATGAGGATCGACTTGATATCGGTACGTTTGGGCATGGGCTCACGCTAGCTTTGGGCGCGCGAAAAGGCCGCTGGGGGCGGCAGCTCGGCGCGGATTCGATGGGCTAGGCCCGGTCTCTAGCGGAGGCTGAACGGAAAGGGAAGGGCGCGCGTGAGGTGGGGTTCATCCGCCGCAGGGTGATCACCAGATTTCCGCGGTCTGCGCGTGGATTGCCGCCCGTCGCTGGGCCGGGCGTAGAAAAAGGGGGCCGAGGCCCCCTTTGGTCGGTTCGCGCGGGGCGGAGCGCTCAGCTCTTGGAGAAGCTGACGGAGCCCTTGCTCGGCTTTTTGGACTTCGAGTCGACCATCTGGAAGGCCACTGAAGCCTTGGAGGGCGACAGCGACATGGTCGAGCTCATCTTGCCGCGCATGTCGGTGACCGCGGTGGTGAAACTCAGGGTCGAGCCAGACTTCTTGCCGGCCACCGAACTGCCGTTCGACGTCGATTCATAGACGCCCTTGGCCTCGTTATAGCGGATCGAGCCGGAGAAGCTCTGCGGGGTCGACATGCCCGAATAGGTGCAACGGCCGTTGAAATTGAGCTTTTCGCCGGAAGGCTTGACCGTCAGGCGGCAGGCCACGGAGCCGTTCTCGGCGCCGGTGATCTTGCCCTTGCCGGACCAGGTGCCGACGAGGCTCTGGAGATACTTGGATTCGGCCGGGCCGGCGAAGGCCGGGGCTGCGACGGGAACGAGCAGCGTGGCGACGACGGCGGCGCGGACGATGCGGGTCAGGGTCACGTTCATGGGGTCTCGTTGGTTCATGTGAGGCTTGAGAATGTGCCGCCATACGGGGCATCGGTGGCGGCAGTTGGGCAGAATCGTCGCACCCTATCTAACACGGAGCGCGGAAAGCGTCGAAGCACGGTGGATCACAGAATGCTTATCGGCCGGGGGCTTCGGCGTGTTGGCTGGCACGGCTAGTCTTCCGGTTCGGTGGTGAACAGCAGCGGAAAGCCTTCCTTGCGGGCCATATCGGTGGCGCGGGTGGCCTTGGTCTCGGCGACCTCGCGGGTGAAGACGGCGACGACGCAGGCTCCCTTGGTATGGGCGGTGATCATCACTCGGTTCGCCTGGTCCTCGCTCATGCGGAATTCGGCTTTGAGCACGCGCACCACGAATTCGCGCGGGGTGAAGTCGTCGTTGACGAGGATCACCTTGAACAGCGGCGGCCGCGCGGTCCTGGGCTGGACCTTGGGCCTGAGCTTGAGGTCGGTCTGGGGCATGGCGCCCGCAGCCTAGCACGATACAGGCGGGCAGGTCAGGCGAGGCGAATCGCGACGGCGCCGGCCGCGATGATGCCGGTGGCGATGAGGCGGGGGGCGTCGATGCGTTCGCGCAGGATGAGCACGGCGATCAGCGTGCCCCACAGGATCGAGGTTTCGCGCAGCGCGGCGACGATGGCGATGGGTGCCTGCGTCATGGCCCACAGCGCCAGCCCGTAGGAGGCGATGTTGGCGATGCCGCCGACGAAGCCCAGCATCCAGTTGCGGCGGATGTGCTGGAGCAGCGGGGCGCGGTGGCGGAGCAGCCCCCAGGCGAGGAACGGCACACCGGCGAGGATGTTCAGCCACAGGACGTAGGAGATCGGCGCGCCGGAGAGGCGGGCGCCGGTGCCGTCGACGAGCGTGTAGGTGGCGATCACCACTGCGTTGATGAGGGCCAGAATGATGCCGCGGCGGGCGTCGGTGTGCCGCCCGCGCAGCGCCATGCTCAGCACGCCGCCGCAGATGAGGGCGATGCCGAGCCAGCCGAACGGGCCGGGCTGTTCGCCGAGGACGACTGTGCCGACCGAGGCGACGAGCAGCGGCGCGAGGCCGCGCATCAGCGGATAGACCGTGCTCATGTCGGCCGCGCGATAGGCTGCCGCGACCAGCGAGAAATAGCCGATCTGCAGCACCATCGTGGTGGCGAGATAGGGCCAGCTGGCGGGCGCCGGCTGCGGCAGGAAGGGAAGCGTCACCACAGCGATGATCGCTGAGCAGGCGAGAACCAGAACGGTGGTCAGCCGCGTGTCGCCGGCGCCCTTGACGATGGCGTTCCATCCGGCGTGGAGGAGCGCGGCGAAGATGACGATGCCGAAGGCAGCGAGGGACACGGGACGAGGACCGGGACAGGCAGGCGGGACGTTCCCCCTGTCGCAGGTTTGTCACGATCGCGCACCTGTTCTCTTTGCAAACGGTTTGCAGGTATTGGTCAGGTGGGATTGGACGCGCGGCGGCGGAAGATCATGTCGCGGGCGGCGAGGATGGCGCCGGCGGTGATGAGGAGGCACGCAACCAGCAGGTTGCTCGTAAAGGCCGCGTAGCCGGTGCCGACGAGGATGGAAGTGGAGAGCAGCGGGGCGGCGTAGGAGGCGGCGCCGAGGACCTGGATGTCGCCGTGCTTCACACCGATGTCCCAGACGTAGAAGGCGAGGCCCACCGGGCCGAGGCCGAGGCCGACGAGGGCGGCCCACTGCCAGGCGGTGTTCGGCCAGACGGTGGTTTCGAACATCAGGTGGCAGGCGGCAGCGAGCACGGCCGTTGCGAGGCAGAAGCCGGTGATGGCGTCGCTTGGCACGTTGGCGAAGCGGCGGGAGAGCACCGAGTAGACCGCCCAGGTCAGTGCCGCGGCGAGGGCGCAGAGGTAGCCAGTCATGTATTCCGATTTGAGTGTCAGCCCCTGTCCTCCCGTGACGACCAGCGCTGCACCCGCAAGCGCCAGCAACGCACCGGCGACATGATGCCATCGCAGCCGCTCACCGGGGAGAAGTGCCGAGAGCAGGACGATGAGCAGGGGCCAGAGATAGTTGATGAGGCCCGCTTCCACGGGAGGCGCGGTGCGCAGCGCTGCGAAGTAGAGCGCGTGGTAGCCGAACAGGCCGCCGACCCCGAGCAGCCAGACCGGCCAGGGCTGGCGCAGGGCGCGCATGGCTTGCGGACGGAAGGCCCAGAGGACGACGCCGGCCAGTCCGCCGATGGCGAAGGTGATCGCCGTCAGCTGGAACGCCGGCATGGTGCCGCTCGCCGCCGTGAAGAAGGCGAGGAAGGCCCAGAGCAGGATGGCGGAAAAGCCGATGAGCGTCGCGGTTGAGCGGGGCAGGTGCATGGAGCGCTCTTAGCGGTCGCCGGGAAACTTGTCGAATGGGCGGGGAGTGCCTAATTTCCCGGCCATGGTCCTTACCGCTGCTGACATTCTTAATCGCCGCCGCGCGCAGGATGCGGTTTACAACCCGATCGAGGCGGAGGTGCTTGCCGAGAAGGCGTCCTCGCTTGGGCACCAGGGGCGGCTGGTGGAGAAGGCGATCGCGGCGCTCAATGCCTTCGATCATGCGGCGGGCAGTGCGGAGGACCGGTTGGAACTGGTTCGGCATGCGGCCCACGAAGTCTGGGCGTTTTTTGTGCAGCGCGAGTTGTGCGGGCTGCGGGACCAGAGGGAAGTGGTCAGCCTTTACGGCATTCCGCCCGAGGTGCTGGTGCGCCTCGGGGCGGTGGAGCGCCGCTAGAGGTGCAGCTTGTAGCCTTCGTGGGTGGCGACGAAGCCGAGCCGGTCATAGAAGCGATGCGCGTCGAGACGCTGCTTGTTTGAGGTGAGCTGCACCACCCAGCAGCCGCGTTCGCGGCAACGCTCGATGGCAAAGCGCATCATCTCGCCGCCGATGCCGCCGCCGCGCTGGGCGGAGTCGACCTGTACGTTCTCGATGAGACCGCGCCAGCCGCCGAGATTGGGAATGCCGGGGATGTAGCTGAGCTGGAAGCTGCCGGCGGGCACGCCATCTCGCTCGACGATCCACAGTTCGTGGTTGGGATCATTGTCGATGGCGGCGAAGGCCGCAGCGTAGCGCGGATCGAAGGCGGTGACGTCGTCCTTGGTGGCAAGGACGCTTCCCTCGACGCTCAGGCGGACGATGAAGGGCAGGTCGGCGGCGGTCGCGGCGCGATAGGTGAGGGTCATCTGGTCTTGCTTGTGGGGAATGACGCGAGCGGTGTGCGACTTGTCTACTGCAGGCCGACGCGATCGACCACACCCTGATCGCAACCGCCGTCGGTGGGGCGGGCGGCCATGGTGAGGCGCTTGTAGTCGGGGGGGCCGTTGATCGTGCCGGTGAGGCCGATGGTGAGTTCGGAGATGATGCGGCGGTTGCCGTCGCGCTCGCAGGCGACGCGGACGCGGAGGCCAGCGCCCTTGCCGAAGGATTTGTCGAAGGCGGCGCGGATCTGCTTAAGGGTGACCGTCTTGCCGAGGTGGGAGGCGAACAGCTCGCGCACCGCCGAATTGTTGACGGCGTCGAGCATGGCGAGGGCGTCGCTGAAGTACTCGTCGGCGTCACTGCCGTAGCAGGTGCCGTGCTTCAGCCATTCGTGGTTTTCAAGCTGCGACTGCGTGCCGGGCATGGCGATGTCGAGCGCGGCGCGGGTCTCGGCTGAGAGTTCGGGGTTGGGGAGGCGGCCCAGTCGCCATCGCGATCGCGGGCTTGCAGATCACGCGAGACGTCGCAGAAATCCATGCGCTGCGGCCACAGGCCATGCAGCGAGAAGTGCGAGGCATCGAACCGGTCGGCGGTCTGGCTCCGGCATTCGGGCTTGCGCGACTGGCCCTCGCAGAAGGCCGGCTCCCAGCTGATGGCGAAGACATACTGCGTCCGCTGCTGGGCCTGTGCGGGAGCGACGAGGCCGAGGATGGCAAGGAGGGCGGCAGCGAGGAGGCGCATGAACTTCCTTTGGGGCATTCGAAACGAACGGGAGAGGAATGGCGGGTGGCGGGACGGCGCGCAAGGCGCCGCCCCGGGTTTTGTTACAGCGTGATGCGGTAGACGCCGAAACCATCGGCGTTGGTTTCGCCGGTGGGCTCGATCTTGACCGCCGTCACGTCGGCGACGTGTGCGGCCGCCTTCGGCCCGGTGGCGAACAGGACAGTGCCGCCGATCGGGGCGAGCGCCCAGTTGTTGTCGGCCTTGGGCTGGATCGTCTTCTGGTCGACGATGTAGCGCACGATGATATCGCGGTTGGTGTCGGGACCCTTGAAGATGATCTTGTCGGCGCCCGTGCCGGGGAAGCCGCCGCCACCGCCCGCACGGTAGTTGTTCGAGGCGATGACGAACTTCGCCGCCGGATCGATCGGCTTGCCGTCGTACATCAGGTCGATGATGCGGCTCGCGGTGGGGTTCGGTTCGGACTTGCCGTCGGCAGCAAAGCGCGAGGGCTGCGACACGTCGATCTTGTAGGTGACGCCGTCGATCACGTCGAAGTTGTAGGCCGGGAACGCGAGGTTGATCAGCTCCTGGTCGGTGCTGCCCTTTTCGATCTGGTTGAAGATGCCGGCCGAACGTTCGAGCCAGGACTTTACGTCCGCTCCGGTGATGAGGAGCGCCTGGAAGGTGTTGGGATAGAGGTAGAGATCGGCGACGTTCTTGATGGCCACCGGACCCACCGGAACGTCGGTGTAGTAGTCCGGTCCACCGCGCCCGCCGGCCTTGAACGGGGCTGCCGCCGAGAGGATCGGCGTCCCCTCGTGCTCGGTGCCCTTGAGCATCTGCTCCAGGTACCATTTCTGCGCGATGTTCACGATCTGCACCGACGGGTCGTCGGCAACGAGCGCGAAGTAGGAGTGAAGCGGCGCGGCGGTCTCGCCCACCGGACGGCGCACATAGGCGAGGGTGGCGTCGTGGTCGGCCTGCGCGGCGGCCTCGACCTCTGCTTCGCTTTCGACGATCGGCTTTACCTTGCCGTCGACGCGCTCGAAGATCGGGCGGGCCTCGGCGGTGTGGGAGACGACGGCCCATTTGCCGTCGGCGGTCTTTTCCAGCAGCAGGTCGATGAGGCCCATATGCGAGCCCCAGAAGCCGGCCATGACGGCAGGCTTGCCGTTGAGCGTGCCCTTTTCGAGATCGGCACCGGCGACGCCCTCGAAATCCTTGGAATTGGGGAAGACAAGATGCTGGTGGCCGGTGAGGACGACGTCGATGCCATCGACGCCGGCGAGCTGCAGCGAGGCGTTTTCCGAGCCGGTCGTCTGGTCGGCGGCGATGCCGGAGTGAGAGAGCGCGATGATGAGATCGGCGCCTTCCGCCTTCATCTGCGGCACATACTTCTGCGCCGTCTCGACGATGTCGAGGGTGTTGACCTTGCCGGTGAGGTGAGACGCGTCCCAGGTCATGATCTGGGGCGGCAGGAAGCCGATGAAGCCGAGCTTGATCGTGTGCTTCTTGCCCTCGCCGTCGGTCAGTTCCTTCTCGACGATGCGATAGGGCTCGATGTAGGGGCCGCCATTGCCGTCGGCCTTGACGAGGTTGGCGGAGACCACCGGGAAGTTCGCGCCCTTGAGCGCTGCGTCGAGGAACTCGAGGCCGTAGTTGAACTCGTGATTGCCGAGCGTGCCGGCTTCGTAGCCGAGCGTGTTCATCGCGGCGATGACCGGGTGCGGTTTGCCGTCCTCGATGCCCTTTTCATAGGCGATGTAGTCGCCCATCGGGTTGCCCTGGATGACGTCGCCATTGTCCACGAGGACCGAGTTTCCGGCTTCGGCACGGATCGACTTGATGATCGAGGCCGTGCGGGCGAGGCCGAGCGTGTCGTTGGGCGCGTCGGCATAGTAATCGTAGGGGAACACGGCGACATGGACGTCCGTGGTTTCCATGATGCGCAGGTGCGCCTGGCCGGCGGCTGCCAGTACGGCAAACGGGTGGAGGACAACCGCCGCGCCGGCGGTTGCCGAACCGGCGAGGAAAGCTCGTCGGGAAATGCGATAGCTGACGTTCATCGTTCGACTCCCTGAATTGCTGGCCGCGTGGAACGGTTAGGTCCGCCGCCGGTTACTGGCGGTGCGGCGCTCCATCCGTGCCGCGCAACGTGACGCTGCAATGACGCGGCCGGGCGCACTCTGAGCACTTTGGACCAAATGGTCAAATTTGCCGCCGCATGGTAGAAGAAGATAAGGTCTGCGGGCCGTCCAAGGAGAATGTGAGATGAAGTGGCAGGGTCGCGAGCGCAGCAGCAATATCGAGGATCGGCGTGGGGCTCCGAGCGGGGGGCTGGGCGGACTTGGCGGCGGCGGGCTCGGCACCAATCCGTTCGGTAGAGGTGGTGGCCTCGGCATTCCGACCGGCGGACGCTCGGGCGGCGGCATTGGCAGCATCCTCGTCATCATCGTGGTGCTCGGCATCATCTGGCTCGTCACCAAGCAGAATCCGATCGATATCCTTACCGGCGGCGGGGCGTCGTCG
>DAORUH010000137.1:0-8013 GCA_035433065.1 Devosia sp.
TCCTCGCGATGGCGAAGGCGCTGCGCGCTTAAGTCCTCCGCTTCTCCTCCGCCTCTGAGCAGAAACTGCAAACCGGCCGGGCATGGTGGCTGCACTCCAATGTGCAGGTTCCGCAATGCTGTTCCTTCTCTCGCTCGCCGGTTTCGTCCTCGTCCCCTTCGCGCTGCTCGCGGCGCTGCCGATGCGCCTTGGCACGGCGATGGTCGGCGGGCTGATGCTTGCCGCGCTGGCCTTCGGTCTTGCGACGGCGGGCACGGAGTTCCCCATGCTGCCGGTCTCGCTGATCGTCAGCGGCGCCATCTCGGGGCTGCTCACCGGCGGCATCTGGCGCAGCCGGCGCGAGCATGATGCACCCTGGCATGAGGGCGCGGTGACGCTCGCTGCGGGCGCGGCCGCCTGCGTGCCGGTGTGGTTCGCGATGTCACTGGGTACGGGAATGCTGATCGCCGGAATGAACGGCTAGCGGCTTCTCAAAGTGAATCGATCTGCTTCTGCAAGCGTTTGACGAAGCTCGGCAATCCGGCATAGCGCTGGCGCTGCAACCGGGCCGCCGCGAGGATGGTGCGGACCTTCTGCACCGACTCCTCAAGGTCGCGGTTGACGACCACGTAGTCGTATTCGTCAAAATGCTCCATCTCGATCCGGGCGTTCTTCAGCCGCTTCTCGATGGTGCCCTTGCTGTCCTGCGCGCGCCGTTCGAGGCGCTTGCGCAGCTCGGCGATCGAGGGCGGCAGGATGAAGATCGTCACCATGTCGGCGCGGCACTTTTCGAGCAGCTGCAGCGTGCCCTGGAAGTCGATGTCGAACAGGATATCACGGCCCTCGACGAGCTTTTCTTCCACCCGCGAACGGGGCGTGCCGTAGAAATTGGAGTGCACCTCGGCGCTCTCCAACAGCTCGCCTGCCGCCTGCATGCGTTTGAACTCGGCCACGTCGATGAAGTGGTAGTGCTTGCCGTCGATCTCGTCGGTCCGGCGCGCCCGCGTCGTCACCGACACGGACAGCGAGATGTTCGGATCCTGCTCGAAGATCGCGCGCGAGATTGAGGATTTGCCTGCGCCCGAAGGCGAAGCCAGCACCATCATCACGCCGCGGCGCGCCAGGTCTGCCATTTGAACCGAGGCCCCCCCGCCTATTCGATGTTCTGGACCTGCTCGCGGAGCTGGTCGATGACTGCCTTGAGGTCCAGCCCGATCGCCGTCAGTTCGACGGCGTTGCTCTTCGAGCAGAGGGTGTTGGCCTCGCGATTGAATTCCTGCGACAGGAAGTCGAGCTTGCGCCCCACCGCCCCGCCCGCCGCGATCAGTTGCCGGGCCGAGGCGATGTGCGCGGTGAGCCGGTCGAGTTCCTCGCGGATGTCGGCCTTGGTGGCAAGCAGCAAGGCTTCCGCCGCCAGCCGCTCCTCGCTGAGATTGGCGCCCGTTGCGCCGAGATCGGCGATCTGCTGGCGCAGCCGTTCGAGGATGACGTCGCGGCCGCGGCCCGGATGCTGTTCCGCGGCACTGGTCAGCGCGGCAATTTCATCGATCCGCTCGAGCAGCACGGCGGTCAGCCGCGCGCCCTCGTCGCGGCGCGAAGCGACGAGATCGGCGATCGCCGCCTCGACCGCGTCCATGATCGCTGCCTGCAGCGTTTCCTCGGTGTCGGGATCGAGCGGCGCATCGTGCTGCTCCAGGACGCCCTTGAGCGCGAGGATGCCGTCCACCGTCGGCTTGCCGGCATCCACCGTGTCGGCGATCCGCTGCATGGCGGCGAGCACCGCGCCCAGCGCCTGCTCATTGACGATCACCCGCCCGCCTTCGCCCTCGCGGTCGACGTTGAGCGTAAGTGTCAGCGCGCCGCGCGAAATGGCCTTGCCGATGCGGCGGCGAAACTCGACTTCGAGCGCGTCATAGCCCGGCGTCACGCGCACCCGCATATCGAGCCCGCGCGCGTTGACCGATTTGATCTCGACGAGGAACCTTATGCCGGGGATCGAACCGCTGGCCCGGGCATACCCCGTCATCGATGACAGCACGCCGCTCACTGCGGCTTCGCCGCTGCTGCCGCGTCCTGTGCCGCCTGTTCCTTCTCCTGGGCGCGGTACTTCTTCTCGTTCGCCTGATGCTCCTTCAGGGTCTTCGCGAAGTAGTGCCCGTCGGAGTAGTTCCCCGGCGTCACGGCCATCATGTAGAGGTAGTCGGTGGCATCGGGGTTGGCGACGGCTGCAAGCGCCGCCTCGCCGGGGTTGGCGATGGGCGTCGGCGGCAGGCCGTCGATGACGTAGGTGTTGTAGTCGGTCGCCTTGGCCTTCTGGCTGGCGGTGATCGACAGGCTCGCCTGCGGCACGCCCTTGTAGAGGCCGTAGAGAATGGTCGGGTCGGTCTGCAGGCGCATGCCGTCCTTCAGCCGGTTGATGAACAGGCTGGCGACGATCGGGCGCTCGCTGTCGAGGCCGGTTTCCTTTTCGACGATGGAGGCCATCGTCACGAAGTCCTGCTTGGTCTTCAGCACGCCGTCTGGCCCGCACACGTCGGGCTCGCACTGCGCCCAGTATTTGTCGACGGCCGCGTCCATGTCCGCCTGCATCGCCTTGAGGATGGCGGCCCGGTCGTCGCGCGGGAAATAATCGTGGCGCACCGGCAGCACGCTGCCCTCGGGCGGCACCGGGACGGGATCACCCGTGAGGCTCAGCGCCGGATCATTGAGCGCCGCGGCGACCTCGTAGGAACTCTGCCCCGGGTTCACCATCACGAAGTACTCAAGCGGCTTGCCGCTGGTGATGATCTTGAGGATATCCGCCATGCTCGACCCGGCGGGGATCTTGTACTCGCCCGGCAGGATGGTCGGGCTGCGGTCCGTCGCCCACGAGCCGGCGCGGAACAAGAGGCTGTTGCCGATCAGGTCCTGTTCGGCCAGGCGGCCGGCGATGGTCGAAAGCCCGTTGCCCTTCTCGACGAAGAACGTGCTGTCCTCTTTTGTCGGGCCGGCGGAATAGAACTGGCTGGCGCCCCAGAAGAAACCGCCGACGCCCACGATCAGGCCGAGCACGACGATCATCAACAGGCCGTTGATGACGTCGAGGAAGCCGTTGCGGCTCCGGCGCCGTTTCTGCTTGCGGTCGTCAGTTGCCATAGGTGTCGCCCTCCTCGGGCGGCAGAGTCAGTGCTGTCTGGCGATCGACGGGCCGGCGCACCGGCCCGCGGTCAGTTCACCCGGCGGAAGATCAGCGACGCATTGGTGCCGCCGAAGCCGAACGAGTTCGACAGCGCCACGTCGATCTTCTTTTTACGCGCCTTGTGCGGCACGAGATCGATGACGGACTCGACCGACGGATTGTCGAGATTGATGGTCGGCGGCGCGATGTTGTCGCGGATCGCCAGCAGCGAGAACAGCGCTTCCACCGCGCCCGCCGCACCGAGCAGGTGCCCGATCGCCGATTTGGTCGATGACATCGCGGCCGCGCTGGCATGTTCGCCGAGCAGCCGTGTCACCGCGCCCAGTTCGATTTCGTCGCCCAGCGGCGTCGAGGTGCCGTGCGCGTTGATGTAGTCGATCTCGCCCGGGCCGATGCCGGCGCGCTTCAGCGCCATCTGCATGCAGCGGAAGCCGCCGTCGCCGTCCTCGGAGGGAGCGGTGATGTGGTGGGCGTCGCCCGACATGCCGTAACCGATGACTTCGCCGTAAATCTTGGCGCCACGGGCCTTGGCCCGCTCGTATTCTTCGAGCACGAGCACGCCCGCGCCCTCGCCCATGACGAAGCCGTCACGGTCCTTGTCGTAGGGGCGCGACGCCTTCTCGGGCTCGTCGTTGAAGCCGGTCGAGAGCGCCCGGCAGGCAGCGAAGCCGGCGAGCGCGATGCGGTTGACACAGCTCTCGGCCCCTCCGGCGACCATCACGTCGGCATCGCCCATGGCGATGATGCGCCAGGAATCGCCGATCGCATGCGCGCCGGTCGAACAGGCCGTCACCACCGAGTGGTTCGGCCCCTTCAGCCCATAGCGGATCGAGACATAGCCCGATGCGAGGTTGATCAGCCGGCCCGGGATGAAGAACGGGCTGATGCGCCGCGGTCCCTTCTCGTGCAGGATGACCGAGGTTTCGTAAATGCCGCCAAGGCCGCCGATCCCCGAACCGATGAGCACACCGGTCCGTTCGGCATCTTCCTTCGTTGTCGGCTCCACGCCGGCGTCGTCGATGGCCTGCTTGGCTGCCGCCATGGCGAAGACGATGAAAGGATCAACCTTGCGTTGATCCTTCACATCCATCCATTCGTCGGGATTGAATTTCCCTTCGGCGGCGCTCCCGAGCGGAACCCGGTGAGCGATCTGGCTGGAGATGTCATCGACCTTGAAGTCGTCGATGCGCCTCGCGCCGCTCTTACCTGCAAGAATGTTCTGCCAGGTTGGTTCTACGCCGCACCCCAGTGGGCTGACGATCCCCATCCCGGTAACGACGACGCGGCGCAATTCCATCGATGACCTACCGATCCGCGACGGCCGTTAGCCGACGGCCTTCGTCAGGAACGCAACGGCATCGCCGAAGGTCTGGATCGATTCAGCGGCGTCATCGGGGATTTCGACCGAGAATTCTTCCTCGAACGCCATCACCAGTTCGACCTGATCGAGCGAGTCCGCGCCCAGGTCGTCGATGAAGCTGGCCTTCTCGACAACCTTCTCGGCGTCGACGTTGAGGTGCTCGACGACGATTTTGCGGACGCGATCAGCGATATCGCTCATATTTGACTTCCCTTTGTACCAGACTGGTTCGGTTGTTGCTGTTGGCATGAGGCCGCGGATTTTGGGCGGAACGCGGCCGCCGCAAGCGGACTTTAGGCGCGGTGCCCGCCACCCGCAAGTAACCCTGCGCCGACGATCAGCGCGGGGGAGTAACATACTTCTCCGGCCTTTGCCATATTGCGGAGAGGCCCCGCCAACAGGCTTAAATCATCACCATTCCGCCGTTCACGTTCAGCGTGTGGCCGGTGATGTAGCCCGATTCTTCGGCGGCAAGGAAAACCGCGGCCGACGCGACCTCGGCGGCGGTGCCCAGCCGGGCCGACGGCACCTTGCCCAGAATCGTCTCGCGCTGCTTGTCGTTGAGCTCATCGGTCATGGCCGAGGCGATGAAGCCCGGCGCGATGGTGTTGACCGTGATGTTGCGCGAGGCAACCTCGTGGGCCAGCGACTTGCTCATGCCGATCAGGCCGGCCTTGGAGGCGGCATAGTTCGCCTGCCCCGGATTGCCGACGACGCCGACCACCGAGGTGATGCCGATGATGCGGCCATAGCGCTGCTTCATCATGCCGCGCAGCACCGCGCGGGTCAGCTGGAACGCTGCGGTGAGGTTCACCGCGATCACGTCGTTCCACTCTTCATCCTTCATGCGCATGAAGAGGTTGTCGCGCGTCACGCCGGCATTGTTGACGAGAATGTCGATGCCGCCCAGCGCCGCTTCGGCGGCCGGCACGAGCTTCGCCACCGACTCGGCGTCGGAGAGATTGGCCGGCAGGATCGGGTGATCGCCCGAACCGATTTCCTTGAGCGTCTCTTCGAGCGCCGCAACCCGCGTCCCCGACAGCGCGACCCGCGCCCCGGCGGCGGCGAGCGCCTTGGCGATCTCGCGTCCGATACCGCCCGACGCACCCGTCACAAGGGCGCGTTTACCCGTAAGATCAAACATTTATGCGCTCCCGTGGAGAAATTGATTCAGGCCGTGAGGTCTTTGACGAAGGCGTCGATGTCGGCCGGAGCACCCAGCGACACCGCCGGCACGTCCGGCGCGATGCGCTTCGCGAGGCCCGACAGAACCTTGCCCGAGCCGAGTTCGACGAGGTTGGTCACCCCGCCCTCGCCCGTCAGCCACTGCACGCTCTCGGTCCAGCGCACCATGCCGGTGACCTGCTCGACCAGCCGGCGGCGGATTTCATCGGGCTCGGTGATCGGGCGGGCCAGCACGTTCGACACCAGCGGCACCACCGGCGCCTTAAGCGTCACGTCGCGCAGCGCTTCACGCATTACTTCAGCTGCCGGCGCCATGAGCCTCGAATGAAAGGGCGCACTCACCGGCAGCGGCAGCGCGCGCTTGGCGCCGCGGGCCTTCGCCAGTTCCATGGCGCGCTCGACGGCGTCCTTCGATCCGGAGATCACGATCTGCCCCGGCGCGTTGTCATTGGCGATGTCGCAGACCTGGTCCAGCGCCGCGGCGCCGGCAATATCGCGCAGCGCCTCGAAGTCGATGCCCAGAATCGCCGCCATCGCGCCCTGCCCGACCGGAACAGCCTTCTGCATGGCCCGGCCGCGCGTCTGCAGCAGCCGCGCCGCATCGGCCAGCGACAGCGAACCGGCCGCCGCCAGCGCCGTGTATTCGCCCAGCGAATGGCCCGCCACATAGGCCGCATGGTCGGCGAGCTTTACGCCCCGCGCCTCGAGCACGCGGATCACCGCCATGCTCACCGCCATCAGCGCCGGCTGGGCGTTCTCGGTGAGCCGGAGGGTGTCCTCGGGCCCGTCGAACATGATGGCGGTCAGGTTGTAGCCCAGCGCATCATCGACCTCGATGAAGACGTTGCGGGCCTCCTGGTATTTTTCGGAAAGCTCGCGGCCCATGCCGACAGCCTGGCTTCCCTGACCGGGAAAAGTGAATGCGCGCTTTGCCATGGGAATGGGGTCCTCTTGTTATTCTTCACGCCGGATCGAGCCTAGGGCCCCGGCAGAACCGCGTCCAGTCGGCGGGGCGAAGTGCCGGAGCAGCCCGGCAAAGTCAAGCGAACTCGCCGGGTCAGCGCACTGCGGCCAAGGCCTTCTCTAGCGCCGAGATAGCGCCCGCGTCGATGGCGATCACCCGCGTGAAGCTGCCCAACCGGCGGCTGAAACTGCGGCCGACCGACAGCTTGCCGCCGCTGGTGCTGAACACGCCGCTGGTCACCCACTCCCGGCCCGCCCGCGCAATCAGATGCCCGCCCGAGCCGCCGCGGCTGAGATCGCAGTCGGTGAGGTAATTGGTGGGCTGGTTTCCGGCCGCCGCGTCGAGATCGCGCACCGCGCAATCCTGCACCACCGGCACGCCTTCCGCCGCCGCCGGTTCCATTTCCTGCCAGGCGACGATGCCGATCATCCGCTCATCGACCACCGCCCGGTCCCCGCGGATGCGCAGCGGCTTTGCCCCCGGCACCGGCCGCGACAGGACTGCAACCGCATAGTCCGCGGGATCATGCGGCTTCGCTGCCCCGTCGAGCCCGTTCCAGACGGCGCCGGCCCCAGCGAGCGGGATTTCCACCGCCGGTTCGGCCTCGTTGCGGAACACGCAGGTCTCGATCGGCGCGCGCGGGCGCCCCTGCTCGTCGACGAACGCATGGCCGACCGTCACGATCACCTGCGCCGACTCGACCAGCGCCGCCGACGCCACGATACCGTTGGTGTGCTCCGTGCCGGGGCAGACGACGAACCCGGTCGCGCCGCGCAACCGCTCCACGTCACCATCCGACAACCCAAGCTGCCCGGCCTTTTCGGTCAGCGCGCCGCGTCCGTCCACGTTGCCGAACCGGTCCTTGTCAGCGACAACGGCGGCCTCGGCCAGCGAAACCGCCGCCACGATGGCGAGAAATGTCAGGAAGGGAAGGCGCACTTCAACTGCATCCGGTAACATGGAGGTCGCCAATCCCTGCCGCATTCGTTGAGCGGGGTCGAGTCCTCGAACGGAAGGAAGGCCGATGGGAAAGATCAACGCCGAATGGCATGAAGCGCACAGGATGCCGAAGAACCCGACCGAACAGGAACGGGCGCAGTGGCACTATGAACATGCCCTCCATTGCGGCTGCCGCGCGGTCACGCCCTCCATCGCCAGCCTGCTCGAGGCGCACGGGTACGAGGTTCCGCGGCAGCCAAAGGGCGGCTGAGCGGCGGGGCGCTTGCGTTTTCCGGGTCTTTCCCCTATAGCCCGCCCATTCGTTTGGCCGGGGGCTGAACGGAGGGCTGGCTATTGCCAGTAGGATCAACTGATCCGGCCTCCCGTGTTCCCGCTCTTTAGAAGACT
>DAORUH010000138.1:0-7940 GCA_035433065.1 Devosia sp.
TGCAGATGACACAATTGCGAGGCAATGGCAGTCGTTGCACGTTATGCCTAGTGTTCCGCCGCACTGAGTGTTCCAGCGCCCGCAATGCCGAAAGAGCTTCTCGACTTTTCCGCCCGTGGCCGTGGGCGCGTCATTTTCGGCACCGCGATCGGCGCGCTCATCTGCGTCGCCGTGACGCTTTACGTCGACTCCTTCAGCTTCATGAGCTTTGACGCCGAACAACGAACTCACGCGATCATCGTCGACATCCTGCTGCCGATCGGCCTTGCCGTGCCAGTGCTGTGGTTCCTCCTGTCCAAGCTGCGCGAACTGGCGATCGCCCATCAGAAGCTGGAGCGGATCGCCTCGACCGACAGCCTCACGTCGGTGCTCACCCGTGGCGCATTCACCGCCCTCGTCGAAGGCTATCTCGCCCAACTGGGGAAGGCATCGTTCCCGCACAAGGGCGGTGCCCTGCTCATCGTCGATGCCGACCACTTCAAAGCGATCAACGACACGATGGGCCATGAGGCGGGCGACGATGCACTCAAGCTCATTGCTCGCAAGATTGCGGGGCTGTTGCGAACCACCGATCTCATCGGCCGGATCGGCGGCGAGGAATTCGCGGTGTTTCTGCCCGGGTCCAGCCCGATGCAGGCGGAAGTCGTGGCGGAACGCATCCGGCTGGCGGTCGCCGAGGCCGATTTCGTCACCACGACCGGCGAACGCAAGGGCCTTTCGGTCAGTGTCGGCGGCGCCGTGTTTGATCGCCGCCTCGACTTCGCCGATCTGTTCCGGCTCGCTGACCGGCAGCTCTATTCGGCAAAAGCAAATGGGCGAAACCGGGTCTCGGTTGCGCCCATCACTTAGCCAGCGGCCGTCGCAGCGTTGAGGCGGATGCCTCAGCCCGCGAGCTTTTCCATGTCTTCGTCGCTCATCTCGAAATTGGCGTAGACGTTCTGCACGTCGTCGTCCTCTTCGAGGATGCCGATCATCTTGAGCAGGACTGCGCCCTTGTCGCCGTCGATCATGACGTTGTTCTGCGGCTTCCAGATGAACTTGGCCGACTCGGCCTCGCCCAGCGACTTTTCAAGCGCGGAGGCGACCTCGGCCATCGCCTCGAAGCTGGTGTAGATCCAGTGGCCTTCCTCGTCGCTTTCGACGTCGTCGGCACCGGCCTCGATGGCCGCTTCCATCACCTTGTCGGCGTCGCCGACGGTCGCCGGATAGGCAATTTCACCGACCCGGTCGAACATGAAGGCGACCGAGTTGGTGGCGCCCAGCGCGCCGCCGTTCTTGTCGAACGTCGAGCGCACGTTCGAGGCCGTGCGGTTGCGGTTGTCGGTCAGCGCTTCGACGATCACCGCGATGCCGCCGGGGCCATAGCCCTCGTAACGGATCTCTTCGTAGTTCTCGCCCTCACTGCCCGTCGCCTTCTTGATGGCGCGTTCGATATTGTCGCGCGGCATCGATTGCGAGCGGGCGTTGGTCACCGCGAGGCGGAGACGCGCGTTGAAGGCGGGGTCGGGCACGCCAAGCTTGGCGGCGACGGTGATTTCACGCGCCAGCTTGGAGAAGACCTTGGAGCGCGCCGCGTCGGACTTGCCTTTGCGGTGCATAATGTTTTTGGCATGCGAATGGCCGGCCATTCGTGGTTCCCTGCGTCAAATGTCGGATTTCGGGGCGCTTTATAAGGGCGGGCAGACAGAAAATAAAGGTGCCTGCCTAGAAGTCGGGCTCGACCTGCACCAGCGTCCCCCCTACCCGCAGCGGGGAAACGTGGCGCACGAGGCCGGTGGCGTTGTCGGTTTCGATGACCACGCCGCTCAGCGTCGCCTCGCCTTCGGCCGGGGTGAAGCGGCCCTGCGCGATGCCGGTGAGGAAGCGGTTGAGCGGTTCGTCCACCTCCACCCCGATGACGGAATCATAGTCCCCGCACATGCCGGCATCGGCCATTAGCGCCGTGCCGCCCCGCAGAATCCGGTGATCGGAAGTGGGGATATGGGTGTGCGTGCCGACGACAAGGCTGACCTTGCCGTCGAGGAAATAGCCCATCGCCTGGATTTCCGAAGTGGCTTCGGTGTGAAAGTCGACAATGATGGCGTCGGCTTGCTCGGCGAGCGGGGCGGCGGCCACCGCCGCCTCGACGGCGCGGAACGGATCGTCCACCGGGTCCATGAACACCCGGCCCTGCGCGTTGATCACCAGCACGCGCTGGCCGTTGCGCGCCTCATAGAGATTGGCGCCGCGGCCAGGAGTGCCGGGCGCGAGGTTGAGCGGCCGCAGCAGCGTCGGCTCGCGCGCGATATAGCTGAGCGTGTCGCGCTGGTCGAAGGCGTGATCGCCCAGCGTCACCACATCGGCGCCGGCCGCCTTGAGGTCGTTGAAGTGCCCTTCGGTGAGGCCGCGCCCGTGGCTGGCGTTTTCGCCGTTGATGACCACGAAATCGAGCCGGTGGCGATTGATGAGCCCCGCCAGACGCTCGGACACCGCGTCGCGGCCGGACCTGCCGACCACATCGCCCAGAAACAGAACCCGCATCAGCCGGCGTTCCTGGCGAAGCTGCGATAGCCCGCTTCCGTCACCACCCCGTCGAGCGGCACGTCGTGGCTCTCGCGCGGGACGAAATCGACCTCCTGGACGGCAAAGGCAAAGCCGATGAGCCGCGGCGGTTTCTCAAGCATGGCAAGCGTCCGATCATAGTAGCCGCCGCCATAGCCGAGCCGCGTGCCGTGTTTGTCGAAGCCGAGCAGCGGCATGAGGACGACATCGGGCGCAACGACCGGGGCGGTTTCCGCCGGGGCAAGCGTTCCGAAACCGGACGGAAAGAGCGGAGCCCCCTCCTCCCACAGCCGCAGTTCGAGGGGGAGTTCATCGCCGAGCACGACGGGCAGGCAGACCGGCTGGCCGGAATCGACCAGTTGCGTCAGCACCGGGCGGCAGTCGAGTTCATCGCGGATCGGCCAGTAGGCGGCGACGATCTCGCCCGGGGCCAAAGTCACGCCGGCATGGAAATGCTCGGCAGCGGCGCGGGCGGCCCCGGCGCGCTCGCCGGAATAGATCGCCGCACGGCGGCGGTGGGCCGTGGCCCGCAACGCGGCCTTGGCCTCTTCGATGCTCGCGTCGATCATGTCGGGATCCCGAAATTAGGTGCCGCCCTGGCCGTGGGAGTTCGATCCCGGGAACCTACACAAGTAGGTGGGCGCCGTGTGTCCGAACCCACGGGTCCGGTCAGGGACAGCTCCCTTAAGGATCGATAAGGCCCCGGGGATAATAAATTCCTCACGCACCGGGCAGCACCGTCAATATAGAGCGCCGCTCGTGCCGGTGCAAACGCCAACCGCCGATTTACTGGTCCTCTCCCGCGATTGCTTCGTCTGCGGTTGCCTGCCCGGGGGACCGCCCCTATCGTTTCAGCGATGCGCCTGATTGTTGCGATCTTCGTCACGGCAGCCTTTGCCGTAGGCCCCGCCGCCGCTGCGCCTGCCCCAGCCGCGCCACCGGCCGCCGCGTTGCGCTGCCACGGGGTTGTCACCGACGACGGCAAGTCGCGGCGCGTCTGCATCGGCGAGGCCCGCTACTTCCGCGATGTCTGCCGCGCCATCGCGCTCTATGCCGGCGAGCGCGGACTGCCCGAGGGATTTTTCGCGCGCCTGATCTGGCAGGAAAGCCGGTTCGATCCGGGCGCCATCAGCCGAGCGGGCGCGCAGGGGATTGCCCAGTTCATTCCCTCCACGGCGCGGCTGCGCGGGCTGCAGAACGCCTTCGATCCGGCGGAAGCACTGGCGCGGTCGGCGGAGTATCTGAGCTTTCTGCGCACGAGCTTCGGCAGCCTCGGGCTTGCCGCAGCGGCGTACAATGCCGGCGAGGGACGGCTGTCGCGCTATACCAGCAGCGGCGGCGGTTTCCTGCCCGCCGAAACCGAGGACTATGTGGAGATCATCACCGGGCAACCGGCGGCCGTCTGGCTCAATGCGCCGCCCAGCGACGTCGATTTCGCCCTCAGCCGCACCGTCCGCTTCGAGCCCGCCTGCATCGAGATGGCCAAGGCCGCGCCGATGCCGCGCCTCGACCTGCCGCCCGGCGAGTGGCACCCGTGGGGCGTGCTGATCGCGCAGGACTTTTCGCAGGCCAAGGCCCGCCGCATCTTCGAGCGGGTGCAAAGGCAGTACGATGGTGTGCTCGGCGAGGAAAAGCTGATGCTGCTGACCGGCCGCAACCGGCACTTCGGCAACCGGCTGCGCCACTTCGCCATGATCGGCCGCGATTCGCGGAAAGAGGCGCTGGAGCTATGCCGGACACTGACGCGCGCCGGGGGAGTCTGTACGGTGGTGGAGAACTGAGCCGGACGGCCTAGTTTCCCTGCGCCCCGGTGTCGTCGATGGCGTTGGCGATACCCTCGACCTTGCGGGCAACCTCGCCGATGCGCTTGGTGAAGCGGCGCTCGAGCTCCTCGGATTCCTCGGACAGTTCCTGCCCGGCCCGCGTCAGGGTCTCGATATCCTGCTTCAGCGTCGCGATCTGACGTTCCGCCTCGACCAGTTCGTCGATGACAGCAATGCCGGCCATGACGGTGAGCCGGTTGTCGCCGATCTCGCCGAACCCGTCCTTGAACTGGTCGATGTGGCGGTTGAACCGCGCGGCGAGGTCGACAAGGTGCTGCTCCTGGCCCTCTTCGCAGGCCATGCGATACTTGCGGCCATTGATCTCGACATTAACCTCGGGCATCGCGCTCTACTTCGCCAGGACTTCGCGGACGGTTTCCATCGCCGAAACGAGGCGACGGGAGACTTCGGCGGCGCTGTCGTCGAGCCGCTTGGCGCGGGCCGATTCCTTGTCGAGCTCGGCGGCAAACCGGGCGCGATCCGCCAGCAGCTTGTTGGTATCGGCCTCGATGCGCGCATGGGCACGCACCCTGCCATTGAGGCTGCGCACACTGGCATCGAGCCGCGCCAGCGCGCGATCCAGCCGATCAGTGGCCGCCTCAAAGCTTTCCTCGGTCGTGGTGTCCGTCATCAGGTCCGCCCCGTGAAGAATCCTTCCGATTCCATTGGGGACTATAACGCCAACTTCATGGGGCGTGGCAATTTGCTTTGCCGCGACAACCCCAACCATTGGCGGACCCCTGTGACATTGACTCGCAAATGGAACCTGTTAAGCCTCGCACCGCCTAGAGAGACGGGCGTTTCAGCCCCATAGACACACGAAGAAGAGCGGGATTTCATGACGAACTCTGCCATCCAGAACGACATGGCCAACGCCATCCGGTCGCTGGCCATGGATGCGGTCGAGAAGGCCAATTCGGGTCACCCGGGCTTGCCGATGGGCTGCGCGGACATCGCCACGGTCCTGTTCACCAAGGTCATGAAGTTCGACCCGCAGAACCCGCAGTGGGCGGATCGCGATCGCTTCGTCCTGTCGGCCGGCCACGGTTCGATGCTGCTCTACTCGTCGCTCTACCTCCTCGGCTACGAGGACATGACGATCGACGAGATCAAGCAGTTCCGCCAGCTGCATGCCAAGACCGCCGGTCACCCCGAATACGGTTATGCAGCCGGCATCGAGACGACGACGGGCCCGCTTGGCCAGGGCATCGGCAACTCGGTCGGCTTCGCCATCGCGGAAGCCAAGCTTGCCGCCGAGTTCGGTTCTGACATCGTCGACCACTACACCTGGGTGCTGGCCGGTGACGGCTGCCTCATGGAAGGCATTTCGCAGGAAGCCATCTCGCTCGCCGGGCACCTCAAGCTCAACAAGCTCGTCGTCATCTGGGACAACAACAACATCACCATCGATGGCGCGGTATCGAACGCCGACTCGACGGACCAGATCGCCCGCTTCAAGGCCTGCGGCTGGAACACGATCGAGATCGACGGCCACGACCAGGCCGCGATCGAGAAGGCGCTCAACGACGCCAAGAAATCCGACAAGCCGACGCTCATTGCCGCCAAGACCGTGATCGGCTTCGGCGCGCCCAAGAAGCAGGGCACGCACGGCGTGCACGGCGCGCCGCTCGGCAAGGATGAACTGGCCGCCGCCAAGGCGAACCTCGGCATCACCTACCCGGCCTTCGAAATCCCGGCCGAAACGCTGAATGCCTGGCGCGCTGCCGGCACCCGCTCGGCCAACCTGCGTGGCGCGTGGGAAGGCCGGCTCGCCGGTGCCAAGCCGGAGCTGCGCGCCGAGTTCGAGCGCCGCAACGCCGGCAACCTGCCCGCCGACTTCGACGCCGTGATCGGCGCCTTCAAGGACAAGCTGGTTGCCGACAAGCCCAAGGTCGCGACCCGCAAGGCGAGCCAGATGGCGCTTGAGGTGATCAACAAGAACGTGCCCGAGACCATCGGCGGTTCCGCCGATCTCACCGGCTCGAACCTCACCAACACGCCCGAGACGCTGCCCTTCACGGCGGCGGACCGGACCGGCCGCTACCTCCGCTACGGCATCCGCGAGCACGAGATGGGCGCGGCGATGAACGGCATCGCGCTGCATAAGGGGCTCATCCCCTATGGCGGCACGTTCCTCGTCTTCACCGACTATGCGCGCCCCGCCATCCGCCTGTCGGCGCTGATGCACCAGCGCGTCATCTACGTGATGACCCACGATTCGATCGGGCTGGGCGAAGACGGCCCGACGCACCAGCCGGTCGAGCATGTCTCGACGCTGCGCGCCATCCCGAACCTGCTCGTCATGCGTCCCGCCGATGCGGTCGAGACGCTCGAATGCTGGCAGATTGCGCTCGAAGCCAAGGACCAGCCCTCGATCCTCGCGCTCAGCCGCCAGAACCTGCCGGCGCTGCGCACGACGAGCGAGAAGGAAAACCTTTGCGCCAGGGGCGCCTACGTGATCGCCGGCGACAACAACGCCGACGCCACAATCTTCGCCACGGGCTCGGAAGTCGCCATCGCAGTTGAGGCCCTCGCCCTGCTCAAGGAGCGCGGAATTTCGGCTAAGGTCGTCTCGGTCCCCTCGATGGAACTGTTCGCAAAACAGTCCGACGAATACCGCAAGTCGGTGATCGGCACCCCCAAGGCCAAGGTGGCGGTGGAAGCCGGCATCGAGATGAGTTGGTCGAAGCTTCTGGGCGACAAGGGCCGGTTCGTTGGCATGCACGGCTTCGGCGCCAGCGCGCCCGCCGAAGCACTCTATGACTACTTTGGCATTACGCCGAAGGCCATTGTTGAAGCGGTGGCGGCGCAGTTGTAAGAAGCCGCCGCCTCCCTTTCACACTACCCGCTTGAAGGAGCCATCATGGCTGTTCGCGTCGCAATCAATGGCTTTGGCCGTATCGGCCGGAATATCCTGCGCGCCATCGTCGAAGCCGATCGCGGCAACGAGATCCAGGTCGTCGCCGTCAACGATCTCGGCCCGGTCGAGACCAACGCGCACCTCTTGCGCTACGACAGCGTGCACGGCCGCTTCCCGTTCGACGTGAAAGTCGATGGCGACATCGTTTCCACCCACGGCCAGACCTTCAAGGTCACCGCGGTGAAGGATCCGAGCCAGCTTCCGCACAAGGAGATGGGCGTCGACATCGTGCTCGAATGCACGGGCATCTTCACCTCCAAGGAAAAGGCCTCGGCCCACCTGACGGCCGGCGCCAAGAAGGTCATCGTATCGGCCCCGGCCGAGAATGCCGACCTGACGGTCGTCTACGGCATCAATGACGACCAGATCTCCAGGGAGCACGTCGTCATCTCGAACGGCTCGTGCACCACCAACTGCCTCGCCCCGATGGCCAAGACTGTGAACGACCTGGTCGGCATCGAGAAGGGCATGATGACGACCATCCATTCGTATACCGGCGACCAGCCGACGCTGGATACGATGCACAAGGACCTCTACCGCGCCCGCGCCGCGGCGCTGAGCCAGATCCCGACCTCGACGGGCGCCGCCAAGGCCATCGGCCTCGTGCTGCCGGAACTGAAGGGCAAGCTCGACGGCATCTCGATCCGCGTGCCGAC
>DAORUH010000139.1:0-7840 GCA_035433065.1 Devosia sp.
CGGGCACGGCAAGCGCTCGTCGTTCTATTCGGACTACACGTTCGGCGTGTGGAAGGGGAACGAGATCGTGCCCATCGGCAAGGCGTACTTTGGCTTCACCGACGAGGAGCTGAAGCAGCTCGACAAATGGGTGAGCAACAACACGGTCGCGGCGTTCGGGCCGGTGCGCGAGGTGAAGAAGGAACTGGTGTTCGAGGTGGCGTTCGACAGCGCGCAGGAGTCGAACCGGCACAAATCGGGCGTCGCCCTTCGCTTTCCGCGCATCAACCGGATACGCTGGGACAAGCCGGCGAGCGAAGCCAATACGCTTGAGGATATGCGTGTGTTCGTGGATGCGACGTGAGGATGCCCGATGTCACTTGCCGCCATCGAAAAGAAGATCAACGCGCTGACCGAAGAGATGCACAAGGCTGCCGCCGCGGAAGACTTTGAAACGGCGGCGCGGCTGCGCAACGAGATCGCGGCGCTGAAGGGCGAGGGCGAGACGGGCTCCCCGCTGGTGCGCAAACCGCCGCCGGGCGAGATGGGGCTGGGCACCCACGTGCCGGTCGCCGCGCCGCCCAGGCAATGGCGGCGGCCGAAGAAGCCCGATCCGATGACGAAGAACGTGAAGCCGCGCGGGGGACGGTAGAGGGGACGCCTTGCGCCGGCTCTTGTTCGGCGTCAGATTTGAATGAGGGGGACACCATGAAGACAAAAACTGCGCTGTGGGCGCTTCTGCCCGCGTGGGCATTGATGACCATGCCAAGTGCGGCACTGGGCTATTGTTCAGACCCGTCTGCTCCGAGCTTCTACGGAAGCAAGCCGATTGCTCCGAGCAAGCCCTACTGCATCAACTCGTACACGAACACGCATACGTGCAGTGACTGGGAGGTCAGCAGCTACAACAGCGACATCGATCGCTACAATGATGCCCTCAGGCAGTATCAGTGGGACGTTGATCGATACGTCGACGAGCTGAAGAGCTATATCGACGAAGCCGTCGAGTACGCCGAGTGCGAAATCCGCGCACTCTAGCGCTGCGGCCCTCAGTTGCCCTGCGCGAGGCGTTCGGAGGCAAGTTTGCGGATTTCGGAAAGCTCGGCGAGCGTGGTGTTGAGGTCGGACATCTGCTGCTGCAGCAGAGCCAGCCGCTCGTCGACCATTTCGACCAGGAGGTGCACCTGCGCCGCCTGCGAGCGCGGGTCGTAGAGGCTGAGGTAGTCGGAGATGTCGCGCAGCGAGAAGCCCAGCCGCTTGCCGCGCAGGATCAGCATCAGGCGGGCGCGGTCGCGGCGGCGGAAGATGCGGGTCGCGCCGACCCGCTCGGGCGACAGCAGGCCCTTGCTTTCGTAGAAGCGGATGGCGCGGGTCGAGATGCCGAATTCCTTCGCGAGATCGGCGATGGCGAACAGATCGCGGTTATCGGACTCAGGCCGGTTCACTCTTCGTCTCTTTCCGGGCCGCGTATTCTTCGCGCAGCTCTTTCTTGCTCAGCTTGCCGATCAGCGTCTTTGGCAGCTGGTCCTTGAAAATGATCTCGCGTGGCATTTCGATCTTGTTGAGCTTGTCCGCAAGGTATTTTTTGAGCTCGGCGGCAGTCGCTGTCTTGCCCTCCCGCAGCTTGACAAAGGCAACCGGCGCTTCGCCACGGTATTCGTCGGGAACGCCGATCACATTGTTCTCCTCGACCGCGGGATGTTGGCTCAGCGCCTCCTCGATGGTGCGCGGATAGACGTTGAAGCCCGAGCAGATGATGAGGTCCTTGATGCGATCGACGAGGAAGACGTAGCCATCCGCGTCCATGTAGGCGACATCGCCGGTGCGCAGCCAGCCGTCCATGAAGGCGTCTTTCGTCGCTTCCGGATTGTCGTAGTAGCCGAGCATGACCTGCGGGCCCTTGACCTGCACCTCGCCGCGCTCGCCGATGGCGGCGACTTCGTTGCGATCGACATCGAACAGGCGAATGTCGGTGGCGGGGAAGGGGAGGCCGATGGAGAGCGGCTTGTTGAGACCATCCAGCGGTCCGGCGCAGACGACGGGCGACGCCTCGGTGAGCCCATAGCCCTCGATCAACTGCGCCTTGGATTTTCGGGCAAACTCGGTGCGGACCTCGTTGGGCAGCGAGGCACCCCCGGATACGACCACATCGAGGCCGGAGAGGATTTCGGGCGTCGCCGCGGCGCTGCGCACCAGCGCGGAGATCAGCGTCGGGACCGCGGGCAGAAGCGTTGCGCCGGAGCGTTGCAGCAGGTCGATGAACGCCTTCAATTCGAAGCGCGGCATGAGGAACATTGTCATGCCCGAGCTCAGCGGCACGTTGAGGCAGGTGGTCATGGCGAAGATGTGGAAGAACGGCAGCACCGCGATGCCGCGGCTGCCGGGCACGAAGACGCGGGCGAACCAGACGCGGGCCTGGTTGGCATTGGCGGCGATGTTGGCATGGCTGAGCATGGCGCCGCGCGGAATGCCGGTGGTGCCGCCGGTATATTGCTGCACGGCAACATCGTTGGCGGGATCGATGCTCACCGGCGCCGGGGTGTCGTTGCGATGCATAAGATCGGCGAAGCGGGTGATCCGGTCCCTGACCTTGGAGGTCTTGAGGTCGCCGAGGTCTTTTCGCTTCGCCACCCGGTAGAGCAGGCTTTTCAGCCCCGGCAGCGCATCGGGGAAATGGCAGACGATCAGCGATTTGATGTGCCCCGCCTCGACCAGCGTCTCCGCCTTTTCGAGCATCTGTTTGAGATCGAGCGTCACCACCACGTCGGTGCCGGAATTGCCGACGATGTGGGTGAGTTCGGCGACGGTGTAGAGCGGGTTGCAGTTGACCACCGTGCCACCGGCGCGCAGCACGCCGTAATAGGCGATGGCGTAGAACGGCGTGTTGGGCAACAGCAGCGCCACGCGGCTGCCCTTCGTGATGCCGAACTGGCTCTGCAGCGCCCCGGCAAAGGTGTTGATCGCCTTGGCGAGCTCGCCATAGCTGGTCTTCTTGCCGAGGAAATCGAGCGCCACCGAGTCCGGCATGCGGGCGCAGGTGGAGAGCACCTGCTCATGCACCGGGGTGGTGCTGACCGGCGCGTCCCATCCGATGTCCGATGGATAGCTCTTGATCCAGGGGCGCGAGATGTCGTCGGCGATCGCCATTTGCAGAAGGTCCTCCTCGGGAGCTTGTGCTCCGTTATGGGCGCGTCGCCGGGCGGCGCGCAATCGTTCGCAAATTACACCATGAGCTTACGCTAGCGTCAAAGGTTGACGCAGGTGTCGCCGCAAGCGGAACTCAGTTGACGCATACGTCAACATGTTCTATTTGCTTGGAAACATTAGGGCGACGCCTATAGAATCGCGTATTCCGCGTCGCGGTTGGAGGCTCAAGTGGTCCTGGCGCTCATCGCACTCGGTCTTGTCGCGTTTGGATTTCTGGCGATGCGTCGCGCCCCGCTCTGGCAGTGGGCGATGGCGGCTGCGGTCGTTGGTGTGCTCGGCCGAATCCTTGCCCTCGGCGGCTTTGCCGGCGGGCTTTTCGGCTGGCTTCTGGCGCTGGTGCCGGCGATCATCCTCGGGCTGTTCGCCATTCCGCTGCTGCGGCGCCTCGCGCTAACCGGACCTGCCTACGGCATGGTGAAATCGATCCTGCCGCGCGTCAGCCGCACCGAGCAGGATGCGCTCGATGCCGGAACCGTCGGCTGGGATGCGGAGCTTTTCTCGGGCAAGCCGGACTACGCCAGGCTGTTCGAGATTCCCGCGCCGCACCTCACCGCGGAAGAGCAGGCGTTCATCGACGGGCCGGTCGAAGGACTGTGCGCCATGCTCGATGACTGGGATATCAGGCACAACCGCGCTGACCTCTCGCCCGAGACCTGGCAGTTCCTCAAGGACAACCGCTTCTTCGGCATGCTCATTTCCAAGGAGCATGGCGGGCTCGGATTCTCGGCGCAGGCGCAGAGCCAGGTGGTGAGCAAGATCGCCTCCCGCTCGGTGTCGGCGGGCATTACGGTGATGGTGCCCAATTCGCTCGGGCCGGGGGAACTGCTCGAAAAGTACGGCACGCCGGAGCAGAAGGAAAAGTATCTGCAGCGGCTCGCCACCGGCATCGATATTCCGTGCTTTGCGCTGACCGGCCCGCATGCGGGCTCGGACGCGGCGGGTATGCGCGACGTGGGCGTCGTCTGCTACGAGATGTTCAACGGCAAGAAGACGCTGGGCGTCAAGCTGAGCTGGGACAAGCGCTACATCACGCTGGCCCCGGTCGCGACGCTGGTGGGGCTTGCCTTCAACCTGCATGACCCCGACCACCTGCTCGGTGACGTCGATGAGCTCGGCATCACGCTGGCGCTGGTGCCGGCCGACTTCAAGGGCGTCGAGATCGGGCGGCGGCACTATCCGTCGCGCTCCGCCTTCATGAACGGGCCGACGCGCGGGCGCGGCGTGTTCGTGCCGATGGATTTCCTCATCGGCGGCGTCGAGCGCGCGGGGCAGGGCTGGCGCATGCTGATGGAGTGCCTCGCCACGGGGCGCGCCATTTCGCTGCCGGCCATCGGGTCCACTTCGATCAAGCATGCGCTGCGCGTGACCAGCGCCTATGCGCGGGTGCGCCGGCAGTTCGGCATCCCGGTGGGCGTCATGGAAGGCGTGGCCGATCCGTTGAGCCGCATGGTGCGCAATGCCTATGTCTACGAGGCGGCGCGCGGGCTGACCGCGGCAATGGTCGACGAGGGGCAGAAGCCGTCGGTGCTGTCGGCGGTGCTGAAGTATCGCACCACCGAGGCGATGCGCGACAGCGTCAATGACGCGATGGATATCCACGGCGGGCGCGCGGTGCAGGACGGGCCCTCGAACTACCTGTTCGGCGGCTATGCGACGACGCCGGTGGCGATCACCGTCGAGGGCGCGAACATTTTGACGCGCACGCTGATCACCTTCGCGCAGGGGGCGCTGCGCGCGCATCCCTATCTCTACAGCGAGATCGAGGCGGCGCAGGACAGTGACCGCAAACGCGGCATTGTGGCGTTCGACGCGGCGTTCTCGGGCCATATCAGCTTCATGCTGCGCAACATCGTGGGCAGCTTCCTCCATGCCGTGAGTTTCGGCCGCTTCGCCGCGGCGCCCGAGATGGGCGACATGACCCACTGGTACCGGCAGCTGTCGCGCTATTCGCAGAGCTTTGCGCTGGTGGGCGACTGGACGGTGGCGTTCCTCGGCGGCGACCTCAAGCGCAAGCAGCGCCTGTCGGGCCGGATGGCCGATATCCTCTCCGAACTGTACCTGCTGTCGGCGACGCTGCGGCGCTACGAGGATGACGGGCGACCCGCAGAGGACCGGCCGGTGGTTGATGCTGCCGCGCGCGATTGCGTCGCGCGCCTTGAGCAGAACTTTGCGACGGTGTTCGCCAACTTCCCCAATTTCTGGCTGCGCAATGCGATGCGCGTGCTGGTCTTCCCGCTCGGCCGGCATGCCAAGCCCGCGTCGGATCGCGAGACCTATGCGCTGACCCGCGCCGTGCTGCGGCCGGGTGCGCTGCGTGACCGGCTGACGCGCGGCGTCTATGTCTCGATGGACCCAAAGGATGTCACCGGCGTTCTGGAGGATGCGCTCATCAAGGTCACCAAGGCTGAGGACGTCGAAGCGAAGTTCATCAAGGCGATCAAGAAGCAGAAGCTGGATCGCCGGCTGGATCGCGACGCGATCACCGATGCGGTGGATGGCGGCATTCTCACGGAGGCCGAGGCCGCGATGTTGCGGCTCGCTGACCAGGCCACCGACCGAGCCATCCGGGTGGATGATTTTGATCCGGACGAACTGGCGTCCCGCCAGTTGCCGCGGGCGCCGGCAGGGCGGGCGGCGGAGTGATGGCGTGACTTCTCATTTGTGCCACGCCTGCGTGGTTCGACAGGCTCACCACGAAGGCTACGGGGACGCTGGCGAAGGCGGCCGGGACTCCGGTGAGGACTTCGTGGTGAGCCTGTCGAACCACGAGGGCCGGGTCCGACCCACTCTCCCCAAGGAGCATTGCTGAGTGCCGCAACCGCAGATGCCGGAGACCAAGAACTGGCGCTTTTCCCTCGATCTGGAGGGGATCGGCTGGCTCACCATCGATACCGAGGGCGCGCCGGTCAACACGCTGGGGCGTGAGACGCTGGCCGAGCTCGAGCGGCTGGTTGGGCGCTTCGAGGAACTCATTGCGAGCGGTGAGTTGAAGGGTGTCGTGCTGCTGTCGGGCAAGGACAGCGGCTTCATCGCCGGCGCCGATGTCGCCGAGTTCGACAACATGGTCGAGCCGACGACGCTGACCGCGGCGCTCAACCGGGCGCACTCGATCTTTTCGCGCATCGAGGCGCTGAAGGCGCCGTTCGTGTGCGGCATCCACGGCTTCTGCCTCGGCGGCGGGCTCGAACTGGCGCTCGCCTGCCACTACCGGATCGCCGTCAACGACGACAAGACGCGCATCGGCTTCCCCGAAGTGAACCTCGGCATCTTCCCGGGCTTTGGCGGGACCGGCCGCTCGATCCGGCAGGCGGGGCCGGTCGATGCCATGCAGATGATGCTGACGGGCAAGATGTTGCGCGCCACGCAGGCGCGCGGCTCCGGGCTCGTTGACAAGCTGGTGCGGCACCGCGACCAGTTGCGCTGGGAGGGCCGCAAGGCCGTGCTCACCAACCGCAAATCGAAGCCGGCGCCGTGGACCAAGACGCTGCTCGGCAACAGTCTCATCCGCCCGCAGATTGCGAAGAAAATGCGGGCCGAGGCGGGCAAGAAGGCGCGGCCCGAACACTATCCCGCACCCTATGCGCTGATCGACCTGTTCGAAGAGAAGGGCAACGACTGGCGCGAGATGGCCAAGGGTGAGGCGGCGCGCTTCGTGCCGCTGATGGCCACGCCGACCGCGACGAACCTGCGCCGCGTGTTCTTCCTCTCCGAGGGGCTGAAGAAGCAGGGCGTGCGGAGCAAGCAGAAGCCGGTGTTCCGGCGCGTGCATGTCATCGGCGCGGGCGTGATGGGGGGCGACATCGCCGCCTGGTGCGCGCTGCGCGGCATGGGCGTGACGCTGCAGGATCTCGACATGGAGCGCATCAAGCCGGCGCTCGACCGGGCGAAGAAGCTGTTCGGCAAGCGGCTGAAGAATCCGGTCGAGGTGCAGAACGCCATCGCGCGGCTCGAAGCCGATCCGGCGGGCAAGGGCGTGGCCGGTGCCGACGTGATCATCGAGGCGGTGGTCGAGAACCTCGACATCAAGAAGAAGATCTTTGCCGAGGCTGAAGCCAAGGCGAAGCCGGACGCGATCCTTGCCACCAACACGTCGTCCATCGAGCTTGAGCGCATCGCCGAGGGGATGGCCAATCCGGCGCGGCTGATCGGGCTGCATTTCTTCAACCCGGTGCCGCAGCTGCCGCTGGTCGAGGTGATCCGATCGAAGTTCAATGACGATGCGAGCGTCGCGAAGGGCGCGAGCTTTGCGCTCGCCATCGGCAAGTCGCCGGTGATCGTGAAGTCGGCGCCCGGCTTCCTCGTCAACCGGGTGCTGATGCCCTACATGCTCGCCGCCGTCGAACGGGTCGAGAGGGGCGAGAGCAAGGAACTGATCGACGCCGCGGCGGTCGCCTTCGGCATGCCGATGGGACCGATCGAACTGATGGACACCGTCGGGCTTGATGTCGGCGCGTCGGTGGCCAAGGAACTCGGCCACGTCGTGCCCGACACCTCGCGCTTTGCTATGCTGGTGCGCGACAAGAAGCTCGGCCGCAAGACCGGCGAGGGCTTTTACAAGTGGGAGAAGGGCAAGGCCATCAAGGGCGAGGTGCCGGCGCATGGCGATCTCGCCGGGCTTGGCCGCGAGCTGGTGAGGCCCTTGGTCGACACCACG
>DAORUH010000140.1:0-7839 GCA_035433065.1 Devosia sp.
CGCGGCGAGAGCGGATAGAACGCCTGGCTGCCGAGCGGGTGCCGCTCCATCATCTTGAGCGTCAGCGGCAGCGGGTAGTGCTTGCCCCGCGCGATCGAGATCAGCGGCCGCGGTTCCTCGCCGCCAAGCTCGATCTTCGCGAGGTCATGGTAGCGCTCGGTCATGCCGCCATTGATCGGGTAGTGGTGGGCGCCCGCCGTCTCGATCACCTGCCCGAACGGAGCATAGGCCTCGCGCGTCAGTTGCTCGATGACGACGGTGCGGGTCACTGCGCAGCCACCGGCACGGTGTTGGCCTTGGTGCCGCCGCCCATATAGACGGCGAGCAGCTTCATTGGCACCGTCCCGGTATTGGTGCCGGTGTGGGGCAGGTTGATCGCCTCCAGTACGCTGTCGCCGGCCTTGTAGGTCTTCTTGCCCTTGTCGCCGTAGTCGACGGTCAACTCGCCTTCGAGGATATGGGCAAACAGCGGCACCTCGTGGCGGTGCGCGCCGGTGGTGCCGCCGGGCGGGATGGTGACGATTGCCGCGGTCACATTCACCGGCCCGTCGGGATAGGTGAGCGGGTTGCCCAGCACATCGACGCCACCCGCGATGAGCGGCGTCAGGAGGTTCTGGTACTGCGTCAGTGCCTGGTTTTCGGCGCTCGCGACAGTCGGCGTGAGCACAAGTGCCAGTGGCAGGAAATACGGAAGAACTCTTCGGAGCATTCTGCGTCCCTTATAGTGCCAATTTTGCATGGCGGTTGACGTCCTTGTAGAGCAGGTAGCGGAAGCGTTCCGGCCCCGCGTAGCAGGCCTGCGGGCAGAAGGCGCGCAGCCACATGAAGTCGCCGGCCTCGACCTCGACCCAGTCGCGGTTCAGCCGGTACACCGCCTTGCCTTGCAGCACGTAGAGACCGTGCTCCATCACATGCGTCTCCTCGAACGGGATGACCGCACCGGGCTCGAGCGTGACGATGTTGACGTGCATGTCGTGCCGCAGGTCCGTCGGCTCGACAAACCGCGTCGTGCCCCAGCGGCTGTCCGTCCCGGGCATCCAGTTGATCGGCGTGTCCTGCTCGTTGGCAACGAACGCGGTGGGGGCTTCGATCCCCTCGACCGCCTCGTAGCGCTTGCGGATCCAGTGGAAGCGCGCCGCCGCCTTCGCCTTGTTGCGCAGCGTCCATCTGCACCCCGGCGGCAGGAAGGCATAGCCGCCAGTCTTCAGCGTATGCGCCTTGCCGTCGATCGTCACGGCGACCTGTCCCTCAACGACGAACAGCACGCCCTCGACGCCCGCCTCGGGCTCGGGGCTCTCGCTGCCGCCACCGGGCGCGACTTCGACGATGTACTGCGAAAAGGTCTCGGCAAAGCCGGTCATCGGCCGGGCGATGATCCAGGCCCGCGTGTCCCGCCAGTGCGGCAGGTAGCTCGTCACGATATCGCGCATCACCCCGCGGGGAATGACAGCATAGGCCTCGGTGAACACCGCACGGCCGGTATGAACGGTCATCTGCGAGGGAAGGCCGCCCATCGGGCTAGCATACTTGGTCGAGGCCATTTTGTACTGTTCTGCTGTGGTGGGCGACTTGTCTTACCGCACCGCCCGCCGCCCGCACAGTGGGACTGTCACGAGCGACGGCGCTGCGAATGGCGCAACGGCGGCGGTCCGCTACACGTCCGGCAGGCTCGCCTGCAGCCGCAGCTCGGCAATCCGTTCGACCTGGCGGCAGGCCGTCGCGAACTCGGTGTTGCGATCATTCTGCAGCCGGTTCTCGAATGCCTCGATGATCTGCGCCTTGGTGTTGTCGCGGACCGCGATGATGAACGGGAAGCCGAACTTGTTCTGGTAGGCGTCATTGAGCGCCATGAACTGCGCCCGTTCCCGGTCGGTCAGCGCGTTGAGCCCGGCGGAGGCCTGCTCGTCAGTCGATGCTTCGGTGAGCTGCTTCGCCGCTGCGAGCTTCCCCGCAAGATCGGGGTGCGCCGTGAGCACGCCGAGCCGTTCCTCGTCGCTGGCGCCGCGGAACACCTGGCTCATCACCGCGTGCAGCCCCGTCGCCGTATCATGCGCTGGTCCAAGCTCCCGCTTGAAGGCCCGCTCTGCCACCCATTCGGAGTGCTCGAAGACATTGCCGAACAGATCGGCGAACTCGTCGTAGTGCATCTGCGAGGGTCGCGGCGCCTCACGCTCGACATACGGGTGCTTGGCAATCCAGTGGTTAGCGATGTCGATGCGCTTGGCGATCCACACCTTGTCCTTGCTCATCACGTAGTCGACGAACCGCTTCAATCCCGCAAAGCGCCCCGGCATGCCCACGAGCCGGCAATGGAGGCCCACCGACATCATCTTGGGCGACCCGGCTGCGCCCTCGTCATACAGCGCGTCGAACGAGTCCTTCAGCATCTGGAAATACTCCTCGCCATTGGCGAAGCCGGATGCCGTGGTGAAGCGCATGTCGTTGGTGGCGAGCGAGTAAGGGATGATGAGTTGCGGCCCCGAAAAATGCTCGCGCCAATAGGGCAGGTCGTCGTCATAGGTGTCGGAAACGTAGGTGAACCCGCCTTCCTCGCTGGCGAGGTCGACCGTGTTGATCGAGGTGCGCCCCAGGTACCAGCCGGTCGGTCGCGTCCCCGTCACCTCGGTATGGATGCGGATCGCCTCGTGCAGGTCGCGGCGCTCATGCTCGATGTCGTGGTCGCGATAATCGATCCAGCGCAGCCCGTGGCTGGCGATCTCCCAGCCCGCATCGAGCATGGCCTTCACCTGGTGCGGCGAGCGCTGCAGCGCGGTCGCCACCCCATAGACCGTCACCGGCAGGCCAAGCCCGGTGAACAGCCGGTGCAGCCGCCAGAACCCGGCCCGCGCCCCGTACTCGTACATGGACTCGACGTTGAAGTGTCGCTTCCCCGGCCAGGGGGCCGCGCCGATCACATCGACCAGAAACGCCTCGGAGGCGGCGTCGCCGTGGAGGACGTTATTCTCGCCGCCTTCCTCGTAGTTCAGCACGAACTGCACAGCGACGTTGGCGCCGCCCGGCCAGTCGGCGAAAGGCGGGTTCGGGCCGTAGCCCAGCATGTCGCGGGGATATCGAGTCATCAGGAGCCTCGTTTTCCCACTATTCTATCGACCGAGCCTCCGTTCGGCGCAAGGAGGAGGAATTTGGACCATTTGGTAAAAAATCAACGCCGCCCCCCTTGGAACCCGCCAGAATTTTGTCGATAGTTCCGAAATGCTGACGCGTTGTGCAGCACGGGGAGCTGCCGCCGCGTTGGCCAGTTCCGGGGCAGGAAGGATAAGATGGCGGGTTACGGTCGACTGACGACGCACGTGCTCGACACCACCCACGGCAAGCCGGCCGCTGGCATGCGGATCGACCTGTCGATGGTCCACGGCGACCACTCGCATCACATCTTCAGCGGCCGCACCAATGCCGACGGGCGGCTGGACCAGCCGCTGCTTGAGGGCAACCAGTTTCATCGGGGAACGTTTGAACTCGTCTTTCACGTCGGCGAATATTTCGAGCAGCTCGGCACGAAGATTGAGCACCAGTTCCTCGACATCGTCCCCGTTCGGTTCACGATGGCCGAAGATGCCCACTACCATGTGCCCCTCCTCGTGACGCCCTACTCGTATTCAACCTACCGGGGAAGCTGAACCCGTGACCGAAATCCGCAATGAGCTGCGCTTTATCCTCAACGGCGAGGACGTGGTTCTCGGCGGAATCTCTGCTACCCGGACGTTGCTCGATTTCCTCCGGCTCGACCGCCGCATGGTCGGCTCCAAGGAAGGCTGCGCCGAGGGCGATTGCGGGGCCTGCACGGTGCTCGTCGGGCGCCTGTCGGGCGACGGGCTCGCCTACGAGAGCGTCAACGCCTGCATCGCCTTCGTCGGCTCGCTCGACGGCACGCATGTGGTGACCATCGAACACCTGTCCGCCCCCAACGGGCCGCTGCATCCGGTGCAACAGGCGATGGTCGATTTCCACGGCAGCCAGTGCGGCTTCTGCACGCCGGGCATCGTGATGTCGCTCTACGGGTTGTGGATGCGCTCCCCCTCTCCGAGCGCCGGCGAAGCCGAGGTGGCGCTGCAGGGCAACCTCTGCCGCTGCACCGGCTACTCGCCGATCATCCGCGCCGCAAAAGCCCTGCCGACCTACGGCGTCGCCGAGCGCGATCCGCTCAAGGCCGAGCGGGCGTCCATCAAGGCGCGCCTCAAGGCGCTGTGCGACGGCAAGCGGGTCGAAATCGGCGAGGGCAGGAACCGCCTGATCATCCCGGCCGGCGTGGACGATCTCGCCGAACTCTACGCCGCCGAACCGGGCGCGACGCTGTTCTCGGGCTCGACCGATGTCGGGCTCTGGGTCACGAAGTTCATGCGCGACATCGGGCCGATGATCTACATCGGCAACCTGCCGGAACTGCACCGGATCGAGGAATTCGGCGGAGGCATCAGGCTCGGCGCCGCCGTGACCTACACCGAAGCGGCGGGCGTCATCACCACGCATTTTCCGCAGCTTGCCGAACTCTGGTACCGCATCGGCGGCGAGCAGGTGCGCAACATGGGCACGGTCGGTGGCAACATCGCCAACGGCTCACCCATCGGCGACACGCCCCCGCCACTGATCGTCCTCGGCGCATCGATCGTACTGCGCAAGGGTAGCGAGCGCCGCGAGGTCAAGCTCAAGGACTACTTCATCGCCTACGGCAAGCAGGACCGCCAGCCCGGCGAATTCGTCGAAACCATCTCGATCCCGTATCTGTCCGAGGGCGAGAAGTTCGCCTGCTACAAGATCTCGAAGCGCAAGGACGAGGACATCTCGTCGGTCTGTGGTGCGTTCCGTTTGTTCGTCAACGACAAGGGCAGCGTCGGTATGGCCCGGATTGCCTTCGGCGGCATGGCGGCGACGCCGAAGCGAGCCAGAGCAGTCGAAGAAGCGATCACCGGCAAGCCGTGGAATGCCGCGACGATTGAAGCCGGCATCGCGGCCTTTGCGGCGGACTACCAGCCGATCGGCGACATGCGGGCCTCGGCGGAGTATCGCCTGCTCGCTGCGCAGAACCTGCTGCGCCGCTTCTTCCTCGAAACGATCGGGCAGGGCGAACGCCTGAAGCGGGAGGTCGCATGAACAAGCAGACCCCCATCGCTGCTGCCACGTCCGTCCTCCACGCCTCGACGCCCCACGATTCAGCGACGAAGCACGTCGCCGGCCGCGCCGAGTACATTGACGATCTCAAGGAGCCGGAGGGACTGCTTCACGCCTATCTCGGCCTCTCGACCCGCGCCCATGCCGAAGTCCTGTCGATGGACCTCGAAGCGGTACGCAGCGCACCAGGCGTCGTGGCCGTGCTGACTGCATCGGACGTGCCGGGCGAGAACGACATCTCGACCGTGCACAAGCACGACGAACCGGTGTTTGCGACGACTCGCGTCCAGTACTGGGGCCAGCCGTTATTTGCGGTCGTTGCAGAGACACGTGAGGCGGCGCGGCGTGCCACGCACCTTGGCAAGGTCGAATACCGCGACCTGCCGCATCACACGGACGTAGATGCCGCGAGAGCCTCCGGTGGCAAGCTGGTCACCGAGCCGCTGAAGCTCGAACGCGGGGATGTCGCCGCGGGCCTCGCCGCTGCCGAGCGCCGGGTGCAGGGCACCGTCCGCATCGGCGGGCAGGAGCACTTCTATCTCGAAAGCCAGATCGCGCTCGCCCTGCCGGGCGAAGACAACGAAGTGACGATCCAGATCTCGTCGCAGCACCCGACTGAGATTCAGGTCATGGTGGCGCAGGTGCTTGGTGTGCCGCACGCGGCCATCACCGTCAACATGCGGCGCATGGGCGGCGGCTTTGGCGGCAAGGAAACGCAGGGCAACCTGTTCGCCGTCGTCGCGGCGCTGGCTGCGACGAAGCTGCGGCGTCCGGTGAAGATCCGGCCGGACCGCGACGACGATTTCCAGATCACCGGCAAGCGCCACGATTTCGTGGTCGACTACGACGTCGGCTACAACGCCGATGGAAAAATCCAGGCCGTGCAGGCGGTCTTTGCCGCCCGCTCGGGTTATTCTGCTGATCTGTCCGGCCCCGTGACGGACCGCGCGCTGTTCCACGCCGACAATGTCTATTGGTATCCGGCAGTACGGCTCAACTCAGAGCCGCTCCACACCAACACGCAGTCCAACACCGCCTTCCGCGGTTTTGGCGGGCCGCAGGGGATCGTCGCGGCGGAGCGCTGGATCGAGGACATCGCCTACGCGCTGGGCAAGGATCCGCTCGAAATCCGCAAGGCCAATTTCTACGGGACAACAGAGAACAACATCACGCCGTATCATCAGCCGGTGGAAGACAACGTCATCCGCCGCGTGATCCGCGATCTCGAGAAATCGTCCGATTACCAGAAGCGCCGCCGCGCCGTGCTCGCCTACAACAAAAAGAGCAAAGTGCTGAAGAAGGGCATCGCCATGACGCCCGTCAAATTCGGCATTTCCTTCACGGCGACCTGGCACAATCAGGCGGGTGCGCTGGTCCACGTCTACCGCGACGGCTCGGTCCAGTTCAGCCACGGCGGCACCGAGATGGGGCAGGGCCTCCACATCAAGGTGGCGCAGGTGGTGGCCGATGCCTTCGGCATCCCACTCGAGCGCGTGCAGATCACCGCCAGCAACACGGGCAAGGTGCCGAACACATCGGCCACTGCCGCCTCATCCGGTACCGATCTCAACGGCATGGCGGCGCTCGATGCGGCCAACCAGATCAAGAAGCGCATGTCGGAACATGCTGCCCGCATCTACGGAGTCCATCCGCGCGATGTGACGTGGGAGCCCGGCGGCATCCGCGCCGGCGATCAGGTCGTTGCGTTCGGCGAACTCGCCAACCTGTGCTGGATGGGCCGCGTGCAATTGTCCGCCGCGGGCTTCTACAAGACGCCGAAGATTCACTGGGACCGCGCTACCGGCCGCGGCCACCCGTTCTACTATTTCGCCTACGGCGCTGCGGTGTCGGAAGTGACCATCGACACGCTGACTGGCGAGTACCAGATCGATAGGTGCGATGTGCTCGAAGATGTCGGCCGCTCGCTCAACCCGGCGATCGACATAGGGCAGGTGGAAGGCGGTTTCATCCAGGGCGTCGGCTGGCTGACCACGGAAGAACTGTGGTGGGACCAGAAGGGGCAACTGCGCACCCATGCGCCCTCGACCTACAAGATTCCGGTCGCCTCGGACGTGCCGCCGATCTTCAACGTCCACCTCGCCGAATGGTCGGTGAACAAGGAACCAGCCATCGGCCGCTCCAAAGCCGTGGGCGAGCCGCCGCTCGTGCTGGGCTATTCGGTGGTCGAGGCGCTGTCGATGGCGGTGGCCTCGGTCGCCGACTACAGGATTGCGCCGCGGCTCGACATGCCCGCGACCCCCGAGCGCGTGCTCATGGGGGTTGAGCGGATGCGGCGGGAGCGCGCCGCATGACGGTGCTCTCCTCCGAGGTCCTGCGCGAGTTCGTCGCGTCGCACCCGGCGGCGATCGTCGCCGAATTGACTGCCGTGCGTGGATCCTCGCCGCGCAACGCCGGCACCTTCATGCTGGTCTCGCGCACTGCGACGGCGGGCACGATCGGCGGCGGGGCGCTCGAATACTTGGTGATCGACCGCGCGCGGCAGGTGCTGCGGCAGGGGGTCGACGCCGATACGCTCGACATCCCGCTTGGTCCCGAGATCGGCCAGTGCTGCGGCGGCCGCGTCGATATCGCGCTCAACGTCCTCACGCCGCTGCGCGCCGCCGGCCTCCTGAGCCGGATCGAGCGCGAGGCAGCCGCCAGGCCGCATGTCTACCTGTTCGGCGCGGGCCATGTCGGCAAGGCGCTGGCCAG
>DAORUH010000141.1:0-7838 GCA_035433065.1 Devosia sp.
GGATGCCCTGGAAGAACAGGTTGGTCTCGAGGAAGATCTGGCCGTCGGTGATCGAAATCACGTTGGTCGGAATGTAGGCCGACACGTCGTTGGCCTGCGTCTCGATCACCGGCAGAGCGGTGAGCGAGCCCGAGCCGTGCTCTTCGTTGAGCTTGGCGGCGCGTTCGAGCAGGCGCGAGTGCAGGTAGAACACGTCGCCCGGGTAAGCTTCGCGGCCCGGCGGACGGCGCAGCAGGAGCGACATCTGACGGTAGGCCACGGCCTGCTTGGTCAGATCGTCATAGGCGATCACGGCGTGCATGCCGTTGTCGCGGAAATATTCGCCGATCGCCGCACCCGTCATCGGGGCGAGGAACTGCATCGGGGCCGGATCAGAGGCGGTGGCCGCGATGATGATCGAGTATTCGAGGGCGCCGGCATCTTCCAGCACCTTCACGAACTGCGCGACGGTCGAACGCTTCTGACCGACGGCGACGTAGATGCAGTAGAGCTTCTCGCTCTCGGCTGCATTGGCGACATGCGCCGGCTTCTGGTTGAGGAAGGTGTCGAGAATAACGGCGGTCTTGCCGGTCTGGCGATCGCCGATGATGAGCTCGCGCTGGCCGCGGCCGATCGGGATGAGCGCATCGATGGCCTTGAGGCCGGTCGACATCGGCTCGTGCACCGACTTGCGGGGCAGAATGCCGGGGGCCTTCACGTCCACGCGGCGGCGTTCCTTGGCCTTGAGCGGGCCCTTGCCGTCGATCGGGTTGCCCAGCGCGTCAACGACGCGGCCCAGCAGTTCCTTGCCAACCGGGGTGTCAACGATGGCGCCGGTCCGCTTGACGGTGTCGCCTTCCTTGATGCCGCGGTCGGAGCCGAAGATCACGACGCCGACGTTGTCGGATTCGAGGTTCAGCGCCATGCCCTTGAGGCCGCCCGGGAACTCGACGAGCTCACCGGCCTGCACGTTGTCGAGGCCATAGACGCGGGCAATGCCGTCGCCGACGCTCAGCACCTGGCCGACTTCGGAAACTTCGGCTTCCTGGCCGAAATTCTTGATCTGGTCCTTGAGGATCGCAGAAATTTCCGCGGCTTTGATGTCCATTATCCGACCTCTTTCATGGCGACTTTCATCGCTGCGAGTTTTGTCTTGAGTGAGCTGTCGATCATCCGGCTGCCGACCTTGACGACAAGGCCGCCGATCAGGCTGGGATCGACATGTTCTTTGAGGGTGACGGTCTTGCCGACCTTCTCCTTCAGCGTCTCGGCCAGCGTCTTGAGCTGGGCCGCGCTGAGCGGGGTGGCCGAGGTAACCTCGGCGCTGATTTCGCCGCGCGCCGTCGCTGCCAGTTCGCGGAACGCCTTGATGGTCGCGGGAAGCGCGAACAGGCGGCCGTTGGCGGCGACAACACGGAGGAAGTTGGCGACGGTACCGTCGACCTTGGCCTCCTTGAGCACTCTTTCGAGCGCTACGGCCTTGTCTTCTGCCCGGATCACCGGGGAACGGAGGAAGCGGGCGAAATCGCCGCTCTCGTCTGCAAGTCTGCCGACCGCGTCCAGACCCTTTTCCACCTTCTCGACGGACTTATCGTCCTTTGCGAGATCGAAAAGCGCCTGCGCGTAGGGTCGCGCGATCTGCACAAGCACTGAATCCTGCGCTGCCAATGCCCCGTCACCTCGTGATGCGCAACCTTGAAACCCGCGTAGAATACGTGCCGGGCGGTCGCTGTCGCTTGAGATTGCTTTGGGGGACACATACCCCCGAAATCCGGCCCCCCACTATCATGCACCTTGGTATCCGGCAAGGCACCGGAACATGAGTCTTTCAGGGAGATTTGTCGCAGGCGGGCGCAGGGACGGCCGGGCCTAGAAAAAGCTCTGCGGATCGATGTCCACCTGGACCTTGATATTGCCCCGCGCGGGCTCGGCATTGGTCAGCCAGAAGCGGACATAGCCGGAGAGGTCGAAATCCTTCGGCGACTGGGCCAGCAGCCGCACCCGGTGGCGGCCGCGCACCATCGCGAGCGGAGCGTCGGCGGGGCCGAACAGCCGCAACCCTTCGGCCATCGGGGCGGCGCTCAGCAGCTTCTTGGCGTGTCCCATCGCATCGGTATGTTCGTTGGCCGAGACAATCAGCGCCGCGAGCCGGCCGAACGGGGGCAGGCCGCCATCGGCGCGGGTCTGCAATTCGTGCCGGTAAAATGCCTCGCGATCGCCCTTTACCATCGCTTCGATCACCGGATGGGTCGGGTGGTAGGTCTGAAGGAACGCCCGGCCGGTCTTTGAGGCGCGTCCGGCGCGGCCCGTCACCTGCGTCAGGATCTGGAACGTGCGCTCGGCAGCGCGCGGGTCGCCGTGGGCGAGGCCAAGATCGGCGTCGAGCACGCCCACCAGCGTCAGTTTTTCGAAGTGGTGGCCCTTGGCGACCAGCTGCGTGCCGATGATGAGGTCGTATTCGCCCTTCTCGATCTCCTCGAAGCGGTCGCGCAACTGGCTGTTGCTGCCCATGTCGGAACTCAGAATCACCTTGCGGGCCCCGGGAAAGCGGGCTTCCGCCTCCTCGGCGATGCGCTCGATGCCTGGGCCGATGGGGATCAGGCTGTCGACGGCGCCGCAACTGCCGCAGGTGTCGGGGCGGCGCACTTCGTGGCCGCAATGGTGGCACATGAGAACGCCGCGGAAGCGGTGCTCCACCAGCCAGGACGAGCAATCGGGGCACTGATACTGGTGCCCGCAGGCGCGGCAGAGGGTCAGCGGGGCATAGCCGCGGCGGTTGAGGAACAATAGCGCCTGTTCGCCCCGGTCGAGCGTCGCAAACACCTCGCGGGCGAGGCGGGGGGCGATCCACTGCCCCTTTTCGGGCGGCTCCTCGCGCATGTCGAGCGCGGTGATGTCGGGCATCGCGGCCTCGGCGAAGCGCGAATGCAGCATCACATGCCGATACCTGCCGATATTGGCGTTGTTGCGGGTTTCGACGGAGGGCGTCGCGGAGGAGAGAATCACCCGCCCGGCGGCGAATTTCGCCCGCACCACGGCCATGTCGCGGGCGTGGTAGTTGACGCCGTCGGACTGCTTGTAGGCGCCGTCGTGTTCCTCATCGAGAACGATGAGGCCGATGTCGTGGAAGGGCAGGAACAGCGCCGAGCGTGCGCCAACGACCGCGCGCACCGTGCCGTCATTGATGCCGCGCCAGGTCCGCGCGCGCTGCGCCGGAGTCATGTCGGAGTGCCATTCGGCCGGGCGGGTGCCGAATCGGCGGGTGAAACGGGCGAGGAAGGTGTGGGTCAGCGCGATTTCGGGCAACAGGATCAGCGTCTGCCGCCCGGCGCGCAGCGTATCGGCCACCGCCTCGAAGAAGACCTCGGTCTTGCCGCCGCCGGTCACGCCGTCGAGCAGCGCCACGCCGAATCTCATCGCATCGAGCGCGCGGATGTCGGCCAGCGCCGCGGTCTGTTCCTCGTTGAGGCGGGGCGGGGCGAAATTGGGGTTGGGCACTTCCACGATGGGCGGGGAAGGCACGTCGAGCCGTTCGAGCGCCCCGGCGCGCTCCAGCCCCTCGACCACCGACGCGGATACCCCGCTCGCGCCGACGATCGCCGCCTTGGCCCAGGCGAGGCCGTCGGCGACGGTTTCCATCACGCGGGTGCGGGCCGGGGTCATGCGCTCGGGCTCGAACCCGGTGCGGCGGAAGGCGGTCACCGGCTTTTCGGGATGCAGCGCCTCGGTCGAGCGCAGGACGGAGCGGAGCACCAGGCCGGGCGGGGCGAGGGTGTAGCGGGCGCACCAGTCGATGGTCTGCAGAAGTTCCTCGCTGAGTGGGGGAACATCGTAGGCGACCTCGATGTCCTTCAGCCGGTTGTGGGCGAAGTTGTCGGCCGGGGCGCCCCAGACGACGCCCAGCGTCAGCCGGCCGACCAGCGGCACCCCGACGATCGAGCCGCGGGTCACGGTCATGCCTGGCGGCACCCGGTACGAATACGGGCCGTCCACCGAGACGCCGACCATCACGGCGACGATGTTGGGAAGGTGCTCCATTGCTGGCGAGGCCAATCTGAGTTTGTGCTCTGTCCCTCGCGTCCACTGGGCGCGAAGTCCAACCGCAGTCGGGTCCCGTTTTGTTCTCACGACCCATGTAGGTGATCTGAGCTGATTCTGCGACGGGGCAGGCTATGCTTTCGTGGTTCGGCTGGCCGCCCGTGCAGGCTGCCTGCGACCACTCCGTGCCTCCCGAAAGAGCCTTATGGGACCTTCTCGATCGAGGGCACCCGGGGACTCTATGTATCCATACTATTCGGCCATACCATCCGTTCGAGCCCTCACCAATTGCTAAGCCGACTCGCGCTATCCTGCCGCCTATGACCGATTCCGCCTTCAGCGTTGACGATGAAGTCGCCCGCCATATCGCCGGCTGGCAGCGCGACCTGTCGAGCGTCCGCCGGCTCGCCGCCAACACGCTCGAAGCCTATGGGCGCGATCTCAGCCAGTTCCTCTCGTTCCTCGCGGGGCATACTGGCGGAGCGGTGTCGCTGGCGACGCTGCGCGACCTCCGGGCCGCTGATTTTCGCGCCTTCATGGCCCGGCGGCGCGAGGATGATCTGTCGTCCCGCTCGCTCGCCCGCTCGCTCAGCGCCATCAAGAGTTTCTTCCGTTTCCTCGAGCGCGAGGGCGTTGTGGCGGGCGAGGCGCTGAATGCCGTCCGCGCCCCGCGCCAGCCGCGCTCGCTGCCCAAGGCGCTGACGGTGGGGGAAGCGAAAGCAGCGATCACCACAACCGCCGAACTCGAGGACAAGCCGTGGGTCGCTGCCCGCGACATCGCGGTCCTGTCGCTCTGCTACGGCGCGGGTCTCCGCATCTCCGAAGCCCTGTCACTTACGCGGGCCGATCTCGACAGCGATACGCTGCGCATCATCGGCAAGGGCGGCAAGACACGCATGGTGCCGCTGCTTGCGGCCGTCCGTGCGTCAATAACGAGTTATCTCGAACTCTGTCCGTTCACGCTGACACCGTCGCAACCGATGTTCCGGGGCGAAAAGGGCGGCCCTCTGTCGCCACGGCTCATCCAGTTGCGAGTGGCCCAACTTCGAGGCGCGCTCGGCCTCCCGCCATCGGCGACGCCTCACGCGCTGCGCCATTCCTTCGCCACGCACCTGCTCGGCCGCGGCGGAGACCTTCGCGCCATCCAGGAACTGCTGGGCCACGCGTCGCTTTCGACGACGCAGATCTACACGGCCATCGACACCGACCGGCTGCTGGAAAGCTACCGCGCCGCCCACCCCCGGGGGTGACTGCGTAGCGAAGCTGGATGCCGGCCGCGAAACTTATCCCCGCCCCATCCGCACGTGCGAAACTCCCGCCATCACACCCGCACGGGACGGAGTCGCGACGAACGGCTGCGGGTGGACAGTCCGGAGGGGTGGTCAGTCGTGGCGGGCCCTGTGCGCAATGACGAGGTGGGGACTTTGAGCCCTGCGGCGCTCACTGCGTTAAGAAAGCCGGACGCCCCGGGACGCCTCGCGTCTCATTTTTTACTCAGAGACACGAAGCGCCTCGGGGTGCCGTACCGGTCTGGTACGAAAACACGACAGGCGACCGGAAGCCGAAAGGCTGTCCGGACGCTCGCGTTGCAGCAGAAGGAGCCTAGATGTGGATCGCCCCGTCGCCGCACATCAGGGCGGCTTCGCGAACCGCTTCCGACAGGGTCGGGTGGGCGTGCGTGGTGCGTGCGATGTCTTCGGCGGAGGCGGAGAATTCCATCGCCACGACGAGTTCGTGGATCATCTCGCCGGCATTCTTCGAGACGATCTGTGCGCCGAGGATGCGGTCGGTGTTGACGTCTGCGAGGATTTTCACAAACCCCGCCGTAGCGAGCATCGCCTTGGCGCGGCCGTTGGCGGTGAACGGGAACTTGCCGATCTTGTACTCGATGCCCTCGGCCTTGAGCTCGTCCTCGGACTTGCCGACCCAGGCGACTTCCGGACTCGTGTACATCACCGAGGGGATGGCGCCGTAGTTCACGTGGCCGGCCTGTCCGGCGATGATCTCGGCGACCGCGATGCCCTCGTCCTCGGCCTTGTGGGCCAGCATGACGCCTGTCACCACGTCGCCGATGGCGAAGATGCCTGGCACATTGGTGCGGAAATGCGCGTCGGTGCGCACGCGCCCGCGTTCGTCGAGCGCGACGCCCGCCGCTTCGAGGCCGAGCCCGCCAGTGAAGGGCTTGCGGCCCACAGCGACGAGTGCGACATCGATGTCGATCAGCTCCATGTCGCCGCCCGCATTGGGTTCGAGCCGCGCCGTGAGGGTGCCGTCCTCACGCTTGTCGATCGCCTTGACCTTGGTGCCGAGGCGGAACTCGATGCCCTGCTTCTGCAGGAGGCGCTGCATCTGTCGGGCGACTTCGCTGTCGACGCCGGGAACGATGCGGTCGAGGAACTCGACCACCGTCACCTTGGCGCCGAGGCGCGACCACACCGAGCCCATTTCGAGCCCGATGATGCCCGCGCCAATCACCAGCAGGCGCTTCGGCACTTCCTTGAGCGCCAGCGCGCCGGTCGAAGTGACGATCTTTTCCTCGTCGATCTCTATGCCGGGCAGGCCCGCCGGGACGGAGCCGGTGGCGATGATGATGTTTTTCGTCTCGATCGTCTGGCCGGCGCCGCTCTCGGGCGTCACCAGCACCTTGCCGGCGGCGGGGATCGAACCCGTGCCGCGGAAGGAAGTGATCTTGTTCTTCTTGAACAGGAACTCGACGCCGCTGACGTTCGCGGCAACGGTCTGGTCCTTGTGCGCCAACATGCGCGGCAGGTTGAGCGTGGGTGTCACGTCGATGCCGAAATTGACGAAGCTGTGCGAGGCTTCCTCGAACAGTTCGCTCGCCTGCAGCAGCGCTTTCGACGGAATGCAGCCGATGTTGAGGCAGGTGCCCCCGAAGGTCGCCATCTTCTCGACCACCGCCACTTTCATGCCGAGTTGGGCGGCGCGAATGGCGGCGACATAGCCGCCCGGACCCGAACCGATGATTGTGACGTCGAACTGGTCAGCCATGATGTCTCCGCGGGCGACGCTAGGTGCTGGCTATGAAGTAGTGGCAGCCGACCGGTTAGACCAGCCGGGCCGTGGAGGAAAGCCCTGAGGCGTGGCTCCAATGCACAAAATTCGTGGGCGGGGCAGCACCTTGGTCCATGCGCAGCCGGACATGTGCGCTCCTAGGGTGTGCAGCCGGTGAAGGTAAACACCTCGTGCGGCTCGTCGCCGGGGCTGGCAACGAGACCGGAATAGCGGATCACCGGGCCAAGATCGGGGAAGAGGATGGTCGCCGCGGGCGGCCGGCCGTCGTGCCACGGGATTTCGGCAATATCGTTGTCCTCGAGCGCCAGCAGGATGCCGTCATAGATACGGCAGGCGGCGTACTCCGCTTCGCTCGATCCGTCCGTGGGGTCGGCATCCTTGCCCGGCTCGAACACCGGCAGGGAGCAGGCGTCGGTGTAAAATCCCGCCTGGTTGTGCGCCGTGCCGTTGGGGATGTGGATATCGCCCCAGATATGGGTGCCGTCCGGGAAGGCGAGGTCCATCACCGCCATCATGTTGGCCGCCCCCTCCCAGGGTTTGGTCGGCCGGAAGGTCAGCACGAAGCCGTTGTCCTTCTCGGTGTAGACCGCCCGGTCCTGTACGCAATCCGCCGCGGTGGCGGGCAAGGCGCAGGAGGCGGCGACGAAAGCCGCGGCGATGCGCGCCATCCTCACGGCAGGATGGCCCGGCCGCCGGTGACGTGAATGCTGCTTCCGGTGGTGTAGGAGGCGTCGTCGGACAACAGCCACAGGACCGCCTTCGCGACTTCTTCCGGCGTGCCGGCGCGC
>DAORUH010000142.1:0-7758 GCA_035433065.1 Devosia sp.
GGCGATGACCTCGTCGGCCACATCGGCGAAGACGACGAGGCTTTCGAGCTCGTGGTAGCCGTCGGCGCGGCGGCCGGTGACGTGCAGCGCGAGATTGACCTTGGCGGGCGCCGCTTCAACCAGCGGCGCGTCACTCAAGGGCAGCTCCTGCGGACAGGCGGTAAAGCGTCAGGATCACCGGGTGACGGGCGTGGCGTTCTGCGCCACCGGGGACTGCACCGGCGCGACGGTCGCGGGGAGCGGCTCGAGGCCGTTGGCGAGCTTGGGAACGACGCGCTCCTTGACCGCACCGCCCTCGTCCACCGCGGCGGCAATGGTCCACTGGAACTTTGCCTCGAGCGTGCGCCCGGCGCGCCAGTAGGCATCGCCCAGGTGATCGTTGATCTCGGGATCGTTGGAGCGCAGCTGCACGGCCTTTTCCAGCGCCTCGACCGCTTCATCGAAGCGGCCCATGCGGAAGAAGGCCCAGCCGAGGCTGTCGATGATGTAGCCGTCATCGGGCGAGGCCGCGACGGCCTTCTCGATCATGTCGAGCGCCGGTCCGAGGTTGATGCCCTGATCGACCCACGAATAGCCGAGGTAGTTGAGCACCTGCGGCTGGTCGGGACGGAGCGCCAGCGCTTTCTGGAAATCGGCCTCGGCCTTCGGCCATTCCTTGTTGCGCTCATAGGCGATGCCGCGCACGTAGTAGAAGCGCCAGTCGCCCGGGTTGTTGCCGCCGGTGAGTTCGAGCGCCTTGGTGTAGCTGCCCGCCGCTTCGGCGTATTTTTCGTCGGTGCGCTGCAGATCGCCCAGCACCGAGAACGCATCGACGTCGGTGGGATTGGCGACCACGATATTGCCCAGACGCCGGATGGCCTCGGCCCGGTCGCCCATCGAATCGAGGTTCTCGGCAACGCGCACCACCGCAGTCGGCTTCATCGGCGAGGCCGCGGGCACGCCATCATAGATGGCGTTGGCGGTGTCGTGCTCGCCGGCATCGTCGAGGACCTGGCCGAGCACCAGCGCGATCACGTCGGCACGCGGCTCAAGATAGAGCGCGAGGCGCAGGAATACGGTGGCGATGTCGCGGCGGCCATCGCGGGCCAGCGCCACACCGACGCCGTGGAACATTTCGGCGGCGCCGGTCTGCACATCGTCGGCAAAGGCGCCCGGACGGCGCTTCTCGGTGACGGCCTGCTTCACTTCGCTGACGAGCGGGTGGGTGTAGCCTTCCTTCTCGAAGCCGGCGATGACATCGGCGGCCTCATCGAAGCGGCCGGCATTGCCGAGGATGCGCGCATACGCCTCGACGATGCGGGCAACGAAGGGATCAGTTTCCCAGGCGCGCTTGGCATTGTCGATCGCACCGGCGGTGTCGCCAGCGACTTCGTCCATCAGCGCGCGGTGGAAGAGGAGGAAATTCTGCAGGCCCGCGGCGCCGAGTTCGTCGAGCACCGCATTGGCTTCGTCCTTGCGCCCCTCACCCGCGAGCGCCCAGGCGCGCATGATGCCGCCGGTGATGCCGATGATGGTTTCGCTGGTCATGCTCTCGAGGTCGGTGACCGCGGCGGCGTAGCGCTTGTCCTTGAGGGCGGCGGTGGCGACGATCAGGCGCGCCAGCTCGTTTTCGGGCGCGACGTCGAGCATGCGCTGCGCCACCTCGGCCGATTCCTTGATGTCGCCGTTGGCGGCAAAGGCAATGAAACCGCGCTCGATGATCTGCGGGTTTTCCCAATCGGCTTCGAGCGCATTGCGGAAGTACCTTGCGGCATCGCTGGTACGCAGATCGAACAGCGCCTCGCTACCCGCGAGGAACGCCCCGGTGGCGGACGGTTCCTTTGGTTCAAAGGTCGCCGCGCCGGCAGCGGCGCCGAGGGAGACACTCATGAGCAGGGCGAGCACCGAGCGGGAAAGCAGACGCGCAGTATTGGTCACAGGCCGAGAATCTCCGCGATTTGGGCTTGGAGGCGTTCAATCCCGCAAGATTGGCTATTTTGAGACTGCGCCGCAAGGGGCGGTCCCGCTGTCGTGAGGCGGTATCGGCGGGCACGCGGCCCGCCTGACGGTCACATGCCGGTGTAGTTGGGGCCCGAACCGCCTTCTGGCGGCACCCAGGTGATGTTCTGCGCCGGATCCTTGATATCGCAGGTCTTGCAGTGGACGCAGTTGGCCGCGTTGATGCGGAACACCGGCGCGCCCTGATCCTCGACCACTTCGTAGACGCCGGCCGGGCAATAAAGCGGTGCGGGCTCGCCAAAACGCGGAAGGTTGTCGCGGATCGGCACGGCCGGATCGGTCAGCCGCAGGTGCACCGGCTGGTCCTCGTCATGCGCGAGGTTGGCGAGAAACACCGACGCGGTGCGGTCGAACGTGGTCTTGCCGTCGGCGCGGGCATAGGTTTTCGAGGTGACTTCTGCGAGCGGCTTTGTCGCCTTGTAGTCGGCATAGCGGTGCTTCAGCGTGCCGAAGATGGAGAAGCCGAACAGCGCATTGGTCCACATGTCGAAGCCGCCGAACGCGACGCCGAGCACGGTGCCGAAGCGGCCCCAGAGCGGCTTCACGTTGCGGACTGCGGTGAGCTCCGCGACGATCGCGGCCGGAACCGGCAGATCGAGCGTGTCGTTGGCGCGCCCGTCGGCGATGGCCTTGCCGACCACGTCGGCTGCCGCGATGCCCGAGAGGATGGCGTTGTGGATGGCCTTGATCGCCGGAACGTTCATGAACCCGGCCGCGCAGCCGATCAGCGCGCCGCCCGGGAAGGTGAGTTCGGGGATCGATTGCAGGCCACCCGAGGTCATGGTGCGCGCGCCGTAGCTGACGCGGTTCGCGCCTTCGAGCAGTCTGGCAATCGAGGGATGAGTCTTGAAGCGCTGGAACTCGCCGAACGGCGAGAGCGTCGGGTTCTTGTAGTCGAGGTGGGTGACGAAGCCGAGATAGAGCTTGTTGCCGGCCGCGTGATAGGCGAAGCCGCCGCCCGAGGTGGAGGCGCCGAGCGGCCAGCCCATGTAGTGATCGACCCGGCCCGCGCTGTGCTTTTCGGGCGCGATTTCCCAGACTTCCTTGATGCCGAGGCCGTATTTCTGCGGGCCCGACTTCGCATCGAGCGCAAACGTCTTGATCAGCTGCTTGGCGAGGGAGCCGCGGGCGCCTTCCCCGATCAGCGTGTATTTTGCCTTGAGGGCGATGCCGCGCGCATGGCCGGACTTCGGGTTGCCTTGCTTGTCGACGCCAAGGTCGCCGGTGATGATGCCCTCCACCCGGCCATCGTCGCCGGTGAGGACATCGACCGCCGCGGTCGCGGGGAAGATGTCGATGCCCAGTTCCACCGCCTGATCGCCGAGCCAGCGCACCAGGTCGCCCAGCGAGACGATGCGGCCGTTCTTCACATGCATCTGCGGCGGCAGGAGGAAGGTCGGTATGGCGAAATCACCCGTGGGCGTCAGCACGTGCATGACGTCGGACGTGACCTTCGGGCCGACGGGCGCGCCCTTCGCTTCCCAATCGGGGATCAGGGCATCAAGGCCGGACGGGTTCATCACCGCGCCGGAAATGATGTGCCCACCGATATCGGCGGATTTTTCCACCACGATCACGGCCAGATCGGGATTGGCCTGCTTGAGCCTTATGGCGGCGCTCAGCCCGGCCGGACCGGCCCCGACAATGACGACATCGGTTTCGAGAATTTCGCGGTCTGCAGCGGCGGCCAATTTCTGATCCTTGGTAGTATGAGGTCGGCTGTGACATAAGACGCCCCATGCAGCAAGACCGACACATGTCGAATGCGGATATGCTCGCGGTGCTCGACTGGTACCGCGCGGCCGGCGTCGACACGCCCGTCGGGGACGAACCGGTCGACCGTTTCGCTGCCTCGGTGGTGAAGCCGCGGCAGGCGCCGGCCGCAGCCGCCCCGGCGGTTCCGCAGCCGGAGGCCGTGCTCAAGGCGGACCCGTCGGACACCCGGGCGCTCGCCGCATCGGCCACGACGCTCGACGAGCTCAAGGCCATCATGGCCGCCTATGACGGGTGCAGCCTCAAGCTGAGGGCCACGCAGCTCTGCTTTGCCGACGGCAATCCCGAGGCCGAAATCATGCTGGTGGGCGAAGCGCCGGGCAGCGAGGAAGATTTGCAGGGCAAACCCTTCGTCGGCCGCGCCGGGCAGTTGCTCGACCGCATGCTGGGGGCGATCGGGCTCGACCGCACCAAGGTGTTCATCGTCAACACGGTGCCGTGGCGGCCGCCCGGCAACCGCGAACCCTCGCCCGAGGAAATGGCGTTGTGCCAGCCATTCCTCGCGCGGCAGATCGAACTGGTGGCGCCGAAGCTGCTGGTGACGCTGGGCAACGTGCCGACCAAGGCGCTGTTTTCGACCACGACCGGCATTGTTCGCATGCGCGGACAGTGGAAGGACCTGACGGTCGGCAGCCATGCCGTGCCGGCGCTGGCCATGCTGCACCCGGCCTATCTGCTGCGCCAGCCGGCGCAGAAGGCGCTCGCCTGGCGCGACCTGCTGGCGCTGAAGCAACGGATGGACGCGGCGGGCTGAGCCGGTGGCGATGATGTGCCGCCGCGCTCTGCGTTGCTCCTTCCGTCTTCCCCATCCACCACGTCACCCGCGTGCCTGACCCGCGGGTCCACTCGATTGGCGCAACGCGCGTGCGGGCATCGAGTGGATGGCCGGGTCGAGCCCGGCCATGACGACTGAGGGTGTGGTGACGGGGGTCGCGGTTTCTGAGGCAGCGGATGGATGGGGACGCTCTGAGGCGCGGCCAGACCTTCTTTGAACTATACAACGGTCGCATGTAACCTATAATAAAATCGTACTTTAAACGCATCTTAGTGTTGCAAACCGGTTACAGCTAATTCTGCGAATCTCTATAAGTTGATTTTTAGTTCTGGCTTGTGGGGGTTGCCGTGATCAAAAAGTCCTTCGTCAGTATTGCCGTGCTTGCCGGACTTTCGTTGCCGGGACACTCTTTCGCTCAAGACATGTTCGACTGGTCCGGGTTCTACATCGGCGCCAATGCCGGCTACGGCTTTGGCCAAGGCGTGCTGAACCATGAGTATGACCTGATCAACGACGCGCCAAACGAGTACAAGTCCACGCTCGATCTTCGTGGCTTCTCTGCTGGCCTCTTTGTCGGCGCGCAGGTGCAGATCGACCAGTTCGTGGTCGGCATCGAGCAGGACGTGCAGATCACCGGCCTCAGCGGCAGCGGCACCTTCTCATACTACGACAACGAGGCGGACCCACCCGGGGTATATGACAACCCGAACAATACCGGATCGCTCAGTTTCGCCTGGAAGGGTTCCTCGCGCATCAGGCTCGGCGTGCCGCTCGAGAACAACATCATGCCGTTCGTGACGGCCGGTGTTGCTTATGGCCAGGGCACGCTCAGCGCGCATCAGGCGGACTGGGATCCACCGGGGAACGTGCCGCAATCGGGGAACTTCACCGCACTCGGCGGCACCATCGGCGCGGGTATCGACGTCGCCGTGACCGACACGATCATCCTGCGCGGCGAAGGGCGCTTCACCTCGTTCATGCCGATCACCGCCATGACGACGGGCGACGACGCGATGGACAACTACCGCGTCAGCGCCAACATCTTCGAACTGCTCGTGGGCGTTTCGGCCAAGTTCAACTGATCCTGCGGCAGCGCGTATTCAGCAGGCCCGGACAGAAGTCCGGGCCTGTTTGCTTTTGGGCCGTGTCGGTCACCCGCGGGACTGACCCGCGGGACCGCGCGATGGTGCAACGGGTGTGCAGACATCGCGTGGATGGCCGGGTCGAGCCCGGCCATGACGACTGAGGGTTTGGTAGCGGGGCGGTTCGCGGTGCTCTCGGCGCGCGAGGATCGCGCGCAGCGCCACACCATCCCGGGTGTCATTCCTCCGGTCCGCGAAAATTCATTGCGCGGCTTGAGTTTACTGCCCGAATTTGGTCTGAGTTGAGAGGCAAGCGAGCGAGGCGCCGGTGTGGCGCTAACCCCCGCGTCACAGAAACGACAAAGCGCCATGTCGTCGGCCCTCAAGATCTACGCCCTGTTCATCGGCTCCGCGCTGCTCATGTTCGGCGGGGGCCTGCAGGGCCTGCTGCTGTCGGTGCGCGGCGCCGAGGAAGGGTTCTCCCTCATTGCGCTCGGCCTGATCGGCACCGGCTGGTCGGTGGGGTTTGTCACCGGCTCGATTGTCGTGCCGATGCTGGTGAAGCGCGTCGGGCATATCCGCGCCTTCTCCATCATGGCGGCGATCGGCACCGCCACGATCCTCTGTAACCTCCTGTGGATCCAGGATGTCGGCTGGATCGTGCTGCGCGCCTTTTCGGGCTTCTGCTTTGCCGGCGCGGCGATGATCGTCGAAAGCTGGCTCAACGAAGTCGCCGACAACCGCAGCCGCGGCACGATCTTCTCGATCTACACCACCATCAACATGGCGGCCTCGACCATCGGCCAGCTGTCGATGTCGATCACCGGGGTGCACGGCTATGTGCCGTTCGTCATCGGCGCCATCAGCTTCATCTGCGCGCTCTTGCCGAGCGCCATGACCTCGACGCCGCAACCGCGGCCGCTCGCCTCCGCCAAGATCGATGTTGGCCTGCTCTATCGCACCTCGCCGCTGGCGGTGATCGCCAGCTTTGCCTGCGGCATGGCCAACGGCACGTTCGGCACGCTGGCCCCAGTCTATGGCTTCAAGCAGGGGCTGACGGCCGCGCAGATCGGCTTCCTCTTCGCGGTGACCGCGGTGGTCGGGGCGGCAGCGCAGATCCCGTTCGGCCGGCTCAGCGACAAGCTGGACCGGCGGCTGGTGATTGTGTTTCTCGCGGGGATCGCGTCGGTCGTCGGGCTGTTCACAGTGATGGTGAACCCATCCGGCATCTTCATGTATGTGCTGTTCGCGATGTACGGGTTCGCCGCCTATCCGCTTTATGCCATCGCCGTGGCGCACGCGAACGACTTCGCCAAGGACGGCGAGTTCGCGCGCGTGGCCGGCGCCATGCTGCTGATCCTCGGCACCGGGCTCGCCATCGGGCCGCTCATCGCCTCGTGGCTGATGCAGGTGACCGATCGCCCGGTCGATCTGTTCATCGTCACGGCGACGTTCCACGGCGCGCTGGCGGTGACGGCATTCCTGCGCATGAAGGTGCGCCCGGTGCGCGACGACCGCGGCCGCGTGCGGTTCCAGGTGATGAACGCCGAAAAGGGCGTGTCGCCGGGCACGGTGGAACTCGATCCGCGTTCCGATGAGAGCGCGGAGACGGTGCCGCCGCCGAAGCCGGTGACTCCGCCTGCCCCGGCTGCTCCTGCCCCGGCGGCTCCGGCAGCTGCTGCGGCAGAGGCATCGCCGCCACGCGAGGTGCTGATCCTGCCGCCCGATCCGATGGAGCCGCCGGTCGCGCCCGACACCAGCACGAAGAAGCCAGATGTGGAAGAGTGAGCTTGACCTCGGCCGGGCGTTCACGCCCCTGTCGATCGCGGTGCTGGCGGTGTCGGATACGCGCACGCTCGAGACCGATACGGCGGGCGCGCTGCTCAAGGACATGATGGAGGCCGATGGCCACCGCTGCGCCGAGCGCGCGGTATGCCCCGACGATATCCACGCCATCCGCGCCATCGTCATGCGCTGGGTGGTGGACCCGGCGGTGGACGCGATCATCACCACGGGCGGAACCGGGTTTTCGGGCCGCGATGTGACGCCGGAGGCGCTGGAGCCGCTGTTCCAGAAACGGATGGACGGGTTCTCGGTGCTGTTCCACCAGTATTCGGCGACGACGGTGGG
>DAORUH010000143.1:0-7704 GCA_035433065.1 Devosia sp.
AGCGGGCTCGACGGCCTCTTCCAATCGCTCGAGGCGGGTGTCGACCCGATCGAGACGCTCATTGAGGCCAGCGAATAATGGCGATCATCACCGAAGGCACCGACCACATTGCGCTCGATGGCACGCGCAAGGCCCGCGGCAGGCTCACCAAGGCACGCATCCGCTGGGTGATCGCGGCGCTGCTGCTGGTGTTCGGCGTGGTCACGGCGCGGCTGGTCGAGTTCGGCGTCCGCCCCAAGGACTCCGCCATCGAAGGCATGGCGCGCGACATCATCACGGCGTCGCGCCCGGCCATCTATGATCGCAACGGGCTGGAACTGGCGGTCGATATCCGCGTGCCCTCGCTCTATGCCGAACCGCGCCGCATCATCGATGTCGAGGAGGCGACGCAGGCGCTGCTCAGCGTTCTGCCCGATCTTGATGCCGACTGGCTGCGTAAGCGCCTGACCGGCGACAAGGGCTTCGTCTGGGTGAAGCGCGAGATTTCGCCGGCGCAGCGCGACCGCATTCTTGCGCTCGGCATTCCGGGCCTCGATTTCCTCACCGAGAGCAAGCGCTTCTATCCGGGCGGCAAGGAATCCTCGCACATCCTCGGCGCCGTCAATATCGACAACCAGGGCATCGCCGGCATCGAGAAGCACATGGACGGCGAGGACGTCGCGCTGCTGCAGGACCTCGGCCTGGCGCGCGGCAACAGTCTCGCACCGGTCGAACTGTCGATCGACCTGCGTATCCAGCACATCATGTACGAGCAGCTCGTCGATGCGATGAAGCGCTACAGTGCGGTGGCGACCGCCGGCGTGATGCTCGACGTCCGGACCGGCGAAGTCGTCGCCATGGTGTCGCTGCCCGATTTCGATCCCAACAACCCGGCCTCGGCATTCGAGCCGGTGAACGGCAAGGCGAACCAGCGCTTCAACCGCATCACCTCGGGCATCTTCGAGCTCGGCTCGACCTTCAAGACCATCACCATCGCCGGTGCGCTCGACAGCGGGCAGGTGAAGATCACCGACAGTTTTGATGCGCGCTTCGGCATCCGCTTCGGCCGCTTCACCATCGACGATTTCCACGGCAAGCACCGCGTCCTGACGCTCCCCGAGGTCTACAAATATTCCTCGAACGTGGGCACGATCCGCATCATGCAGCAGTGGGGAAAGGACAACTTCCGCGCCTTCCTCACCAAGCTCGGCTTCGACAAGCGCGTGCCGTTCGAGCTGCCCGAAATGCGCGACCCCACCGTGCCCACCAAGTGGCCCGAGATCGTCGCCGCGACCGCCTCGTTCGGTCACGGCCTGTCGATCAGCCCGCTGCATCAGACGGCGGCCTACGCCGCTTTCGTGAATGACGGATGCCTGCTGACGCCGACCATCTACAAGCGCAGCGAGGCCGAGGCGAAGACGCTGTGCACCAACGTCATCTCGCCCAAGACCAGCCAGCAGATCCGCTATCTCATGCGGCTCAACGCCCTCGATGGCTCCGGCAGCCGCATGAACAAGGAAGCGGCCGGCTATCGCGCCGGCGGCAAGACCGGAACGGCCGAAAAAGTCGTCAACGGCGCCTATTCGTCGGGCCTCAACCTCAACGTCTTCTCGTCCGCTTTCCCGCTCGACAACCCCCGCTATGCGATGGTTATCCTTGTCGATGAGCCGAAGGCCGAGAATGCCCAGTCGGGCGTCACCGCCGGCTGGAACGCCGGCGAAGTCACCGGCCGGATCATCCAGCGCGCCGCGCCGCTACTGGGGATTGGCCCCGACTTCAACGAAATGCTAGACGCAAACCTTGTACCGGCGGGTCTCCGCTAGTTTCGCTGAACCGGGAAAGTACCGAGGTGCCGTTCGTACTCGCCGACCTGCTCGACGGGCAACATGTGACGACGGGGGCTCTGGAGGTGGCGGGAATCAACGCCGACAGCCGGGCCATCGCGCCGGGCGAGGCGTTTTTCGCCGTGCCCGGCACCCGCGTGCACGGCAACGCCTTTGCGCAGCAGGCCGTCCAGAACGGCGCCGTGGTCGTGGTGACAGATCGCCCGCCGGAGATTGATCCCGGCGTTCCAGTCATCGTTGTTGCCGATGTGCGGACCGCCTATGCAAAGGCCGCCGCTCGCCAGTTCGCGCCGCAGCCGTCCATCTCGGTTGCGGTCACCGGCACCAACGGCAAATCCTCGATCGTCTCCTTCGTCCGCCAGATCTGGACCGCCAGCGGCTTTCGCGCCGCGTCTATGGGCACGGTGGGCGTCGAGACCGAGGCGGGGATCGTGCCGCGCGAGCTGACCACCTCCGATGCGCTGGCGCTCCACCGCGACCTCGGCGCGCTCAAGGCCGAGGGCATCGACCACATCGCGCTTGAGGCATCGAGCCAGGGCCTCGACCAGCGGCGCGTCGACGGGCTGCTGTTCGACGCCGTCGGGTTCACCAACCTCACGCAGGACCATCTCGAATACCACGGCGGCATCGACAACTATCGCGACGCAAAATTGCGGCTGTTTCGCGAGTTGCTTTCCGACGAGGGGACCGCGGTGGTCAATGTCGATGACCCCGAGCATATACCGTTCGTCTTCACCGCGCTCGATCGCGCCGTTCGCCTGCTGACCGTTGGCCGGGAGGGCGAGTTCTTCGAAGTCGCCTCGATCGACAATGACGGCTTTGGCCAGCGCGTCACCGGCCGCCTCGCCGGCAAGCCCAGCAGCTTCTACCTGCCGCTGACCGGCGCCTTCCAGGCTAGCAACGCGCTCGTCGCGCTTGGACTGGCCGTCGCGACTGGCGCTCCCGCCGACAGGGCCGTCGCCGCGCTCGAAACCCTGCGTGGCGCCAAGGGGCGGCTCGAACTGGTCGGCCAGAAGGGCGACAGCGCCGTCTTCGTCGACTACGCGCATAGCCCCGACGCGCTGAAGAATGCGCTTGAATCGCTGCGCCCCTACGCGCGCCGCCAGCTCGTCGTGGTGTTCGGCTGCGGCGGCGACCGTGACAAGGCGAAGCGTCCGGTGATGGGCGCCATCGCCGCCGAACTGGCGGATCGCGTCATCGTCACCGACGACAATCCGCGCACTGAAGACGCCGCGACGATCCGCGCCGAAATTCTCGCCGCCGCGCCGCACGCCGAGGAAATCGGTGATCGCCGCAAGGCCATCGAGTCCGCCGTCGCCACGCTCCAGCCGGGCGATGTGCTACTGATCGCCGGCAAGGGCCACGAGGACTACCAGATCGTCGGCACCACCAAGCACCATTTCTCCGACCACGAAGTGGTCCATGACTCTCTGAAAGGCCTTTGAGTGCAGCCACTGTGGACCGTCGCTGAAATCCTCGCGGCAACCGGCGGTCGAGCCGAGAACCTCATCGACGGGCCGATCGCTTCGATCTCGATCGATTCGCGTGAGATCGGTTTCCGTTCGCTGTTCGTCGCCATCAAGGGCGACGCGCTCGACGGCCATGATTTCGTGCCGCAGGCGTTCGCCGCCGGTGCCGCCGCGGCCCTCGTCTCCGAGGCGCGCGCCGCATCGCTCGGGGGCCAAAACCTCATCGTCGTCGTCGACACGTTGAAGGCGCTTGAAGACCTCGGCCGCGCCGCCCGCGCGCGTAACCAGGGCACCATCGTTGCGGTCACCGGCAGCGCCGGCAAGACCACGACGAAAGAGGCCATCCGCACCGCGCTCACCCCCTCGGGCCAGGTGCACGCCTCGATCAAGAGTTTCAACAACCACTGGGGCGTCCCGCTGATGCTGGCGCGGCTGCCGCGGGAAGCCAAGTTCGGCGTGTTCGAGATCGGCATGAACCATCCGGGCGAGATCACGCCGCTGGTGAAGCTGGTCCGTCCGCACATCGCGGTGGTGACCACCGTCGCCGCCGCGCACCTCGAATTCTTCGACTCGGTCGCCGGCATTGCCGAGGCCAAGGCCGAAATCTTCCTCGGGCTCGAGCCGGGCGGCACCGCGCTGCTCAACGCCGACCATGACCAGTTGCACATCCTGTTCAACCGCGCCCGCAAGGCGGGTGTGGTCAACGTCGTGACCTACGGGCTCGACGAAACCGCCGACTGGCGCATTTCGAGTATCGACGTGCAACCCGCCCGCACCACGGCGCGGGTGACCCATGCGGGAACTACTTACGCCCTCAGCATCGCCGTCCCCGGCCGCCACATGATCGCCAATGCCACCGCGGCACTCGCCGTGGCGTCGATCGCCGGGGAGGGGACGGAGGCCGCGATCGCTGCGCTCGAGCAGTTCTCTGCCCCCGAGGGCCGCGGCGAGATGCACCGGCTGGGGCCTGCAACCCGGCCGATGCTGCTGATCGATGAGAGCTACAACGCCAACATCGCCTCGATGACGGCGGCGCTGGAGGTCTACGCGCCGGTCAAGGCGCGGGGCGAAAAAGTGCTGATTCTGGGCGACATGCTGGAAATGGGCGTCCAGTCGCCGCAACTGCACGCCTCGCTGAAGGACAAGGTCCTGGCGGCCGGCGCGACAAAGATATTCCTCATCGGCCCGTCCATGGCCGCGCTGGCCGCAGCGCTCGACGGCGCGCCCGTCGCGGGCCATGCCAACACCGTGGAAGAGTTGACCGAGACCATCCTTTCCGGCCTTGCGCACGGTGACTCAGTTATGGTCAAAGGGTCGAAAGGCGTCCGGTTGGCCGGTCTCGTCAAGACGATCCGCGACCGGTTTGGTTGAGTTTCCGCCCGCCGGGCAAGGACAGAAGCACAATGCTCTATTTCCTCGGGCAGGTCGGCGAGAACCTCCCGGTCTTCAACGTCTTCCGCTACATCACCTTCCGAACCGCCGGGGCCATGGTCACGGCGATGTTCTTCGTCTTCATGTTCGGCCCGCAGATGATCGCGGCGCTGCGCATCCGGCAGGGCAAGGGCCAGCCGATCCGCGAAGACGGGCCGCAGAGCCACCTGCTCACCAAGAAGGGCACGCCCACCATGGGCGGGCTGATGATCCTCGCCGCGGCGGTGTTCACCATCCTTCTATGGTGCAACCTGTCCAACGGCTATGTCTGGGTCGTGCTGTTCGTCACCGTCGCCTTCGGCAGCATCGGGCTCTATGACGACTATCTCAAGGTCAAGCGCATGTCGCACAACGGCTTTTCTGGCCGCCAGCGACTGCTGATCGAAGCCATCATCTCGATTATCGCCGCCTACGCCATCGCCTACCTGACCGACGACAAGATCGCGACCTCGCTGATGCTGCCCTATCTCAAGGATGCAGCCATCCCGCTCGGCTGGGGCTTCTTCATCTTCGGCGGCTTTGTCATCGTGGCGGCCGGCAACTCCGTGAACCTCACCGACGGCCTCGATGGCCTCGCCATCGTCCCGGTGATGGTGGCCGCCGCCTCGTTCGGAATGATCGCCTATCTCGTTGGTTCGGCGACCTATTCGGAATACCTGTTCATCAACTTCGTGCCCGGAACGGCGGAGCTGTCTGTTGTTTGCGGGGCGCTGATCGGGGCGGGTATAGGTTTTCTCTGGTTCAACGCTCCCCCGGCCCAGATCTTCATGGGCGACACCGGCTCGCTGGCCCTTGGCGGCGCCCTCGGCACCATCGCCGTCGCCACCAAGCACGAGATCGTCCTCGCCATCATCGGCGGCCTGTTCGTGCTCGAAGCGGTGTCGGTGATCGTTCAGGTGACCTCGTTCAAGCTCACCGGCAAACGCATCTTCAAGATGGCGCCGATCCACCATCATTTCGAAATGATGGGCTGGACCGAAAGCCAGGTCGTGATCCGCTTCTGGATCATCTCCATCGTCCTCGCCCTGATTGGCCTGAGCAGCCTCAAGCTGCGGTAGATGGGTGCCTGCCGGCACCTGCGCGGCAGTCGTCTCCCCCAAGGCAACGCCCACCGCGTCATTCCGGCGTGCGCCGGAATGACGCCGGCGGTGGGGGAGCAATGCACCCGCCAGATTCGCAAATCGCGACTGCGGTCACTCCTTGCTAACCAAAGCAGCTTTAGAGTGCGCCGGAGTATTCCGTACGGGGACCGCCGGGCAGGGCGGCGCTGACACATGTTTTCACGCGAGCGCAAGACTCCCATCGCCGAATGGTGGTGGACAGTCGACAAGGAACTGCTGGCGGCGCTGCTGCTGCTCATGGCCACCGGTGTGGTCCTGAGCTTTGCGGCGAGCCCGCCGGTGGCCGAGCGCCTTGGCCTTGGCCCCTGGCATTTCATCATCCGTCAGGCCTTCTTTGCGGCGCTTGCCGTGCCGGTGCTGATCGGCACGTCGTTCCTGCCGCACCGCGCGGCGCGCTGGGCGGCGCTCGCCGTCCTCGTCGCCAGCGTCCTGTTGCTCTGGGCCACCCTGCGCTTCGGCGTCGAGGTGAAGGGCGCGCGGCGCTGGGTATCGCTGTTCGGCAACACCGTGCAGCCCTCCGAGTTCGTCAAACCCGCCTATGCGGTGATCGGCGCGTGGCTGTTCTCCGAAAGCATGGAGCAGAAGGGGATGCCCGCGCGCATCATGGCGACCGGCATCCTGCTGCTGATCGTCGGCGCGCTGCTGCTGCAGCCCGATATCGGCCAGACGGCGCTCGTCCTTGCCACCTGGGCGGCGCTGCTGTTCCTCTCCGGCATTTCGTGGTTCGTGATCTTCGGGCTGATGGCCGCGGGCGTCGCCGGCCTGTTCGGCGCCTATGTCTTCTTCCCGCACGTCGCCAAGCGCATCGACTCCTTCGTCAACCCCGACGAGGGCGGCAGCCACGGCAATTACCAGATCGAAAAGGCCATCGACTCGCTGCTCGAGGGCGGTTGGTTCGGCCGCGGTCCGGGTGAATCACTGGCCAAGAAACTCATCCCCGACGCGCATGCCGACTACATCTTCTCGGCCGCCGCGGGCGAGTTCGGCATCCTGTTCTGCATCTGTCTCGTTGGGCTCATCGGTTTCATCATCGTGCGCGCGCTGTTCGGCGCGCAGAAGCAGACGAACCTGTTTGCCCGGCTGGCTGCCTCGACGCTGGCGATCCAGCTTGGCCTGCAGTTCGCCATCAACCTGGCGGTGAACCTCAACCTTATGCCGCCCAAGGGCATGACGCTGCCGTTTGTCTCCTATGGCGGCACCTCGATGATCGCGGTCGCCTTCGGCGCCGGCCTCATCCTCGCGCTCACCCGCAAGCGTCCCGAAGAGCGCCTGGTGAGCGGGCTTCCCGCCTACCGCCAGATGGGAGTATCCCCGGCGGAATGAGCACCTTCGTCCTTATGGCAGGCGGCACCGGCGGCCATCTCTTCCCGGCTATGGCGCTGGCGCAGGAGCTGCGGCGGCGTGGCCACGTCATCCACCTGATGACCGACCACCGGGTCGCGAGCTACGGCGCCAGCTTTCCAGCCGAGCAGACCCATATCGTCCCCTCGGCGACGCCCTCGGTCAGCAATCCCGTCCGCTTCGTGGTTGCCGCGGCCAAGATCGGCTGGGGCGTCTGCGTCGGCTTCGGCAAGCTGCAGGGGATCAAGGTCGATGCGGTGATCGGCTTTGGCGGCTATCCCGTGTTCCCGCCCTTTGTCGCCGCCACGCTGGCGCGCATTCCCGGCATCCTGCACGAGCAGAACGCCGTGATGGGCCGCGCCAACCGCGCGCTTGCCGGCATGGCGAAAGTGCTGGCGCTGAGCTTTGAGAAGACCGCGAAGGCCGAAAAATTCGCGGCAAAGAGCAGGGTCGTCGGCAATCCCGTGCGCGACCGCGTGCGTGCCGTTGCCGATACGCCCTATCCGGCGATTGGCGATG
>DAORUH010000144.1:0-7603 GCA_035433065.1 Devosia sp.
CGATCCCGCCATGCTGGCCCGCGTCTCGCGTGGCCTCAGGCGACCGCTCAACAGCGTCGTCGGCTTTGCCGATCTGATCCACTCCGCCGCCTTCGGCACCGCCGACAATGCCCGCTATCTCGAATACGCCCGCGACATCCGCACCGCCGGCCAGGAGATGACGGTGCTCGTCGATGAACTCGACGACTACGCGCGCCTGCGTGCCGGAAAGTACGCCACCCGCCCCGCCGAGATCGATCTCGTCGCGCTGCTCGAATCCTGTGTCGTGCGGGTGCGCGGTCAGTCCAACGCGGCGCGCGTGCTGATCCGCAACGCCATCTCCGAGCAGCTCCCGCACATTCGCGGCGATCGCGCCTCGCTCGGGCAGGCGGTGCTGAACCTCCTCGCCAGCGCCATCGACCAGACGCCCTCGGGCGGCACCGTCGTCCTCTCCGCACAGATCGAGGACGATGAGCGCGTGCTCATCAACATCCGCGACAGCGGCGCCACCAATGTCGATCCGGGCGAGCGCTTCGTGGTCTTCCGCGATGGCGTCGGCAAGGATGGCGAAGCCCTCGCCCCGGTGCGCTCCAGCGTCGGCCTGTCGCTGACCCGCGCGCTGGTGGCCGTCAACGGCTGCACCCTCGACGTCGCGCCCGCAGGCACTATCGGCACGCTGTTCTCGATCGGCATCCCGCCCGACCTCATCGCCACCCGCGCCCGCGCGTGACAAAGAAAAAGCCCGGGACGCCTCCCGGGCCTGCAAGGTGCTGGAGGTAAACCTTCAGTGCGCGAGCGGCTTGCCCGCGTCATCGAAGCGGTGAAAATTCCTGCCCTTCGGGCCAAAGCTCAGCTGGTCGCCGGTGTGGTAGCTGGACTTGCCTTCCTGCCGCACGATCACCGGCTCGCCCGCGCCGATATCGACATAGATGTAGCTGTCCGAGCCAAGGTTCTCCGAATAGATCACCTTGCCTGACCAGGCGCCGTCCGCCGGCTTGATCTCGAGATGCTCGGGCCGCACGCCCACTGTCGTCGCCTGGAACTTCTGCGCATCGGCGCCGGTGAACATGTTCATCTTCGGCGAGCCGATGAACTGTGCGACGAACAGCGATTGCGGGTTCTCGTACAGCTCCATCGGCGTGCCGACCTGCTGCACGATGCCGTCCTTCAGCACCACGATGCGGTCGGCCATGGTCATGGCCTCCACCTGGTCGTGCGTCACGTAGATCATCGTGGTGTTGGGCAACTGCTCCTTGAGCTGCCCGATCTCGATACGCATCTGCACGCGCAGCGCCGCATCGAGGTTCGACAGCGGCTCGTCGAACAGGAACACTTTCGGATCGCGCACGATGGCGCGGCCGATGGCGACGCGCTGCCGCTGCCCGCCCGACAGGGCCTTGGGCAGGCGTTCGAGATACTTGGTCAGCTGCAGCTTTTCCGCCGCCGCCTCGACCTTCTTCTTGATCTCCTCGCGCGGCAGCCGCTGCAGCTTCAGCGAATACGCCATGTTGTCGTAGACGTTCATGTGCGGATAGAGCGCGTAGCTCTGGAACACCATGGCGATGCCGCGCTTGCTCGGCGCCACGTCGTTCACCACCCGCCCGTCGATCTGGAGCGTGCCGCCGGAGATCGTCTCGAGCCCCGAGATGCACCGCAGCAGCGTGGACTTGCCGCACCCCGAGGGTCCGACGAAGACGATGAACTCGCCCGACTTGATGTCGAGGTTCACGTCCTTCAGAATCTCCACGGCGCCGTAGCGCTTGAAGAGATTGGTGATCTTCAGGTCGGACATCGGCAGGCTCTCCCTCTCGCCTTCAGCGGGCGATCACAGTGATCCAATATAGGCACCGAACGCCGGCAGGCTCAACGCCCCGCCCACCGGCTGCGCAGAATTGATCGGCGTCTCCACCGGCTTCGGGTCGATCCCCTTGGGCAACTGCACCACCTGCGCCACGTCGCGCATGTTGTAGATGCAGATGAGGTCCTCGCCCTCGGTCTTCCGCCGGAACGCCAGAATGCCCTCGGGCATGTCGTAGGTCTCGATCGTCCCCGACTTCAGCGCCGGATGGCGCTTCCGGAAATCGAGCATCGAGCGGTAGTAGTGCAGAATACTGTCATTGCTGGCGCGCTGCACATCAACAGCCCGCTCCAGATGATCCGCCGGCACCGGCAGCCACGCGCGCGGCGCGGTGGAGAACCCGCCGAGGTGCGACTGGCTCTGCCACACCATCGGCGTACGGCACCCGTCGCGCCCCTTGAACTGCGGCCAGAACTCGATCCCATACGGGTCGGCCAGATCCTCGAAGGCCAGTTCCGCCTCCGTCAGCCCCAGCTCCTCGCCCTGATAGAGGCACACCGAACCGCGCATGGTCAGCAGCATGGTTGCCGCGAGCCGCGCGAACGCATCGTGCTGGCTGCGCGCCGCCCAGCGGCTCACATGTCGCACCACATCGTGGTTCGAGAACGCGAGGCAGATCCAGCCCTCGGGCGCATCCTTCTCGGTGAGGTCGATCGATTTCTTGAAATGCGCGGCGTCGAACACCCCGCCGAGATAATCGAACGTGTACGCCATGTGCAGCCGGTTGGTGCCCGACGTGTACTCGGCCATCACCTCCAGCTGATGCTGGCTGTCGCCGATCTCGCCGACGCTGGTGGTCCCCGGATACTCGTCGAGCAGCGCGCGCAGCCGTTCGAGGAACTTCAAATTCTCCGGCCGGCTCTTGTCGTAGAGGTGTTCCTGGAAATTGTACGGGTTCACCGCCGGCGCGGTCGAGGCGTTGAAATCCTCGGGCTTCACCACCGGGTTCGACTCGAGCCCCTCGGAGTGGAAGTAGAAATTCACCGTATCGAGCCGGAACCCGTCGACGCCCCGCTCCAGCCAGAACCGCATCTCGCCGAGCAGCGCATCCTGCACCGCGGGATTGTGGAAATTGAGGTCCGGCTGCGAGGCGAGGAAGTTGTGCAGGTAATACTGCATCCGCCTCGAGTCCCACGTCCACGCCGAACCGCCGAAGATCGACAGCCAGTTGTTGGGCGGCGTGCCATCGGGCTTGGGGTCGGCCCACACATACCAGTCGGCGCGATCGTTGCTGCGGTTCTGCCGGCTCTCCTGAAACCACGGATGCTTGTCCGAGGAATGCGAGATCACCTGGTCGATGATGACCTTGAGCCCGAGCCCGTGCGCCTTCTCCAGCAGCCGGTCGAAATCGCCGAGCGAACCGAACAGCGGATCGACGTCGCGGTAGTTCGAAACGTCGTAGCCAAAATCCTTCATCGGCGAGGTGAAGAACGGGCTGAGCCAGATCGCATCGACGCCCAGCTCGGCGATGTAGTCGAGCCGCTCGGTGATGCCGACGAGATCGCCGATACCGTCGCCGTTGTGATCCTGAAACGAGCGCGGATAGATCTGGTAGATCACCGCGCCGCGCCACCAGTCGCGATCGACCTCGGGCTCCGGCCGGGTCTTCTGCTCGGTCATCGGAGTAACGCCCATGACACCCGGCACGACGCTCATCGCTGCTCCCCGATCGCGCCAGTCCGGCCTCATGGCCCCGCTGGCGCGGCTATTTGCCAAAACGTTTTAGGTGGCTATTCTTATCGAGTGAGGCGGCTTGCCGTCAATGTCAGAAGGGGCGGCCTGCGCCATCCGGCGCAGCCGAGAAATACCATCATTATCAACGCGCTATGAGCAACACACCGAAGCGTGACGACATTCGGCCCAGCGGCCCGAAGCGCAACGTCACGATCAAGGACCTCGCGGCCGAGCTCGGGCTGTCGATCACCACCATTTCGCGCGCCCTCAACGGCTATTCCGACGTCGGCGAGAAAACCCGCAAGCGCGTTGCCGAGGCGGCCGGCAAGATGGGCTACCGGCCCAACCGCAACGCCCAGCGCCTGGTCACCCGGCGCACCCACAACATCGCCTGGGTGCAGTCCGACAACGACCGCAAATTCGTCGATCCGCACTTCGTGGAAGTGATGGCCGGGGTGTTGCGCGGCGCGCGCGCCGGCAACTACGACATCGTGCTCTCGGGCGATACGCCGGACCGCGAACTCGCCATCTACGACCGCTACGTCAACGACAACTCGGTCGATGGTTTCATCGTCGATCTGCCGCGCGAGGATGACCCGCGCATCTCGTACCTGCTCGACATGCAGCGCCCCTTCGTCGTGCATGGCCGCGAGGCGCGCTCGGCCCGCTATGGCTGGGTCGATGTCGACAACTACGGCAACTTCTACAGCCTCACGCGCCTGCTCATCGCCAACGGCCACCGCCACATCGCCTTCATCAACGGCGACGAACATTTCACCTACGCGCTGCACCGCCGCCACGGCGTGCGCGACGCCCTCGCCGACAGCGGCCTCAGCGCCGACAGCATCACGGTGCTGAACGCCGTGCACCCGATGGGAAATGCCGGCTTCAAGCTCACAACGCTGGCGCTCGACGACAGGCGCATCAGCGCCATCATCTACTCCTCGACCCTCATGGCGGTCGAAGGCAACGGCGCCATCCAGCGCGCCGGCCGCAAGGTCGAAGTCGCGACCATGGACGACGAGTTGCACTACCTCGACCTCAGCCCGTTCGCCGATCAGTTCAGCTTCGTTCGCTCATCGCTGCGCGAGGCCGGCGCGGCACTCGTCGCCGAACTGTTCCGCCAGTGCGAGAACGGCGCCGCCCCGTCGGGACACACCGTCCCCTCGACCTGGCACCCTCTCCCCCATCTCGATGCCAGCGTCCTCGAACAACCGCTGCCACCCAACCGGCGCGGCACCTGACGCCACCGCCGTCAGCGGCAGACTTGTCGACGTGACTGAAGACTTTCGTAGTGACTGGAGTGAAGCAGATGTCTGCAACCAACCGCTCGGGCCCTGCCCTCATCGCCCTCAAGGTCATCCTCGCGCTGTTTGGCGCCGTGGTCATCTACACCGCGCTCAACCGCGCCTTCGGCGGCATGGCGACGCTCGGCTGGCAGGGCAGTTCGACATTTTTCTCCGTCACCGAGCCGGCCGCCTTCGCGGTGCAGGACAATCACACGCGCTTCCTCGGCGGCCTCTGGCTGGCGGTCGGCGTGTTCCTGCTGTTGTCTCCGCTCCGGCTCAACGCGGCCCGGCCAGTCCTCTACTTCATCTTCGCCGCCATCTTCCTCGGCGGCCTCGCCCGCTTCACCAGCCTCGACCTCGCCACCACGTTCGGCCCTGGGGTTATCACCTCGCTCATCGCAGAACTCGTGCTGATGCCCATCCTATTCCTCTGGCTACGCCGCACCGCCCTCGACTAGCGGCCCCACGCAGGGCGCTCTCGGCGGCAACAAGCCGGCGTCCCGGCACGCAAGCCGTCCGCCACACGAGGCGCAGGCAGTTGCGTCCCCCGGCGGCCGGTTCGTCCCGGGCCACCACCTGCCGTGTGCCCGCCGCCGCCTCTGCGCCAGCTTTTCCACCGCAGCCCCGAAGCATCCCGCCCCACCTCCAAACGCACTTCGCTTGCACATGTAATAACATTACGCTACCAAACGTTCTGTTATAACGTTTGGCGACAGCGACATGCGACTTCTCTGTGCAGCCATCGCCCTTGCGGCGGTCGTGGCCCAACCCGCTGCGGCGGATGAAAAAACTGTCTGGCGGCTGTTCGTGGCCGATCACACTGCCCCGCTCGTCACCGCCATCGATGCGGCCACCGGCGACACTCTTGGCCGCCTCGATCTCGCCGCTCCCGCCAGCCTCTATGCGACGGGCTCGAAGAAGGCCGTCTACGCCGTCGAGGGTTCGGCCAACCGGGTCGAGGCGATCAGCACCGGCATCGCCATCGATGATCACGGCGACCACGGTGATATCACCGTCACCGCGCCCGCCCTCCTGCCGACCGTGATCGAAGGCACCAAGCCCGTGCATGTCGTCGAGCACGATGGTCACATCGCGCTGTTCTTCGATGGCGAGGGCAAGGCGCGCATCGTGTCGGAGGATGCCTGGCTCGCCGGATCGCCGGACCCGGTCGAGGTCAGCAGCGCCGCCCCGCACCACGGCGTCGCCGTCCAGCTTGGCGAGCACGTGCTCATCAGCGAACCCAACGCCGCCGATCCCAAGGCGCTGCCGGTCGGCATGCAGTCGGTGCTCGCGGGCAAGACCGTCGGCAGCCATCCCTGCCCCGACCTGCATGGTGAAGCCGCCTCCGGCAGCCTCCTCGCCTTTGCCTGCGCCACCGGCCTCCTGGTGACCGATCTGACCTCCGCCGAACCCAAGGTCGAGTTCGTGCCCTATGCATCGAGCCTGCCCGAGGGCAAATCGACGACGCTGCTCGGCGGCGTCGGCATGCAGTACTTTGTCGGCAATTACGGCGCCGACAGGCTCGTCCTGATCGAACCCGGCGCTGCTAACCCGTTCCGGCTGCTGCAACTGCCGTCGCGGCGCGTGCACTTTGCCGTCGATCCTGCGCGGCCTCGTTTTGTCTATGTCTTCACCGAGGACGGGTACCTCCGCGAAGTCGATGTCGTCGCCGGAACACTGTCGCGCGAACTGAAGCTAACCGAACCCTATTCGATGGACGGCGAGTGGAGCCTGCCCCGCCCCCGCATCGCCGCCGCCGGAACTGAGATCGCCGTCTCGGATCCCACCGTGTCCGTCATTCACATGATCGACGCCGAAACGTTTACTGACGCGCGCCAGATCAAGGTCGACGGCACCCCGTTCGGCATCGTCGCCATTGGCGGCTCGGGCGAAACGCACGACTGAGCGGCCATCGCGACTCCAAGGCCGGCGCAACCGCCGGCCTCCTTCCTCCCTGTCCGCTCAGCCGCCGCCGAACAGCACGCTCGCCAGCGCCAGCAGCGCAATCGGAATGGCGACGACGGCGGCGATCAGCAGCAGCCCGCGGGTCGAATCGCGCTCCCGCTTTTCCTGCTCGGGGCTGGCGGGAGAAGCTCCTTCGCGCCCGCGATAAAAGTAGTGATACCGGGTCGGGAACATCTCTGCGTCCTCAACCACGGTCCGCATGGAGCTGTCGCTCGTAGCCGATCGCCGTCATCTCAAATCCGCACGCCGTCAGCAACTGGTGCACGCCGTACCCCATGAGGTGGCGGCGGAAGCGCAGAATGCTGATGCCGCTCGTCAGCGCGTTCTCGGCCGCCGTCTCGATCAGCAGCCGGCCGACGCCGTTGCGCCGCGCCGAGCGCGCCACGCCGATCCAGCCTACATGGCTGACCAGCGATCCCGAACGTTCCGTCACGATCGCCCCGATCAGCGCGTCGCTCTCATAGGCGAGAACGATGTCCCGTCCGCTCTCCGCCAGCGCCCGCTCCCAGTCAAACTCCTCCGCACCCGCCGCCCGCCCGAGGTCGAGCAGCGCCGGCAGTTCCGCGCTGGTTGCCTCACGCAACCGGGCGAATGTCTGCAGATGCGCGTAGTACGGCGGGAGCTTCGCCCCGGCGAGAACCGATCGCGGCATGTCACATCTCTCAGCTATCCATGGCCACCTGCGGCCACGGCGAAAGACATGATCCCGCCCGGATAAGGAAGCGAGTTCGATCTGCCCCTGCCCACATAAGGGCGGCGTAAAGAACAGGCGGCAACATCGAGGCCAGCAGTCGGTCACCCTCCCCGTCGCGGGGAGGGTAGCGCAGTTGGGAGCGCA
>DAORUH010000145.1:0-7512 GCA_035433065.1 Devosia sp.
ATGATCTCGCGATGTGCGAGGGATGGAGGAGATTATGCTGGGGGCTTGGGTGGGGAGATAAGATTTTTGTGGGGGGCGATTGGGTGCCCGTTCTTCGTGGTTCGACAAGCTCACCATGAAGAACTCAGGGGCGCTGTTGCGGCGCCACGCGGGCACGGTGCTCCCCCATCCACCGCGTCACCCGCGGGCCTGACCCGCGGGCCCACTCGATGCCGCGGTGCGCGCTGTGTGATCGAGTGGATGGCCGGGTCACGCCCGGCCATGACGACTGAGAGATGGGGGAGGTGGCGTGGTGCGTGGGCGGCCGGATTTTGGGGGCAATGGTGTGCCCGTTCTTCGTGGTTCCCCCGCTTTCGCGGGGGCAGGCTGGCTCACAACGAAGAACTCAGGGTGCTCTGGCGTCGTCATGCGGGGCGTGGTGTTCCCCCACCCACGGCGTCACCCCCGGGCTCGACCCGCAGGTCCACTCGATGCGACGCTGCACGCCGGGCGATCGAGTGGATGGCCGGGTCACGCCCGGCCATGACGACTGAGAGATGGGGGATGGGTGAAGGTGGGGGCTACTTGCCTGCCAGGTCCAGCCACTGGTCTTCGTCGAGGATGCGGATGCCGAGGTCGGTGGCGGTTTTGAGTTTGGAGCCGGCGCCGGGGCCGGCGACGAGGATGTCGGTGTTCTTGCTGACCGAGCCCGCGACCTTGGCGCCAAGACGCTCGGCCATGGCCTTGGCTTCGCCGCGCGTCATCTTTTCGAGCGTGCCGGTGAACACCACGGTCTTGCCGGCCACTTCGCTGGTCGCCGAGATGTTGAGCACGTAGGGCCTTGGGTGCACCTCGGTCAGCAGGTCGTCGAAGGCGCCGACGTTCTGCTCGTTCGAGAAGAAATCGCGGACCGCGGTGGTGGCGGTGTCGCCGATGCCGTGGATCGAGGGGAACTCACCCCGGATGCCGGCCTCGCGGAACGCCTCAATGGTCGAGAAGGTCTTGGCGAAGGTGGCGGCGGTCGTCTCGCCGACATGGCGGATGCCGAGCGCGAGGATGAAGCGGTCGAGCTCGGGCTCGCGGCGGGTGTTGATGTTGGAAAAGAGCTTGTCGAGCGACTCGTAGGAGCGCTCGCCGGCGGCCTGCACCTTCTTGCGCTTTTCGCCCGAGGCTTCTTCGCGGAGGCGGGCCTGCTCCTCGCGGCGCTTGAACAGCGCGGCCTCGACCTCGCTGCGGCGGGCCTCGAGGCGGAAGACGTCGGCCGGGAACTTGAGCAATCCTTCGTTGAAGAACAGGTTGATCTGCTCGTCGCCGAGGCCCTCGATGTCGAGCGCGCCGCGGGCGACGAAGTGCTTGAACTGCTCAACCGCCTGCGCCGGGCAGATGAGCTCGCCGGTGCAGCGGCGGCGGGCGTCGGTCTTGCCAGTCTTTTCGTTGACCTCGCGCACCGCGGGCGAGCCGCAGACCGGGCAGGTGTCGCGGAACACGTAGGGCACGGCATCGGCGGGGCGATTGTCGAGGATGACGCGGACGATCTGCGGGATCACGTCGCCGGCGCGCTGGATGACGACGGTGTCGCCGATGCGGATGTCGACGCCCTCGCGGATCGGCTCGCCGAAGGAATCGAAGCCCTTGATGTAGTCTTCGTTGTGGAGCGTCACATTGACCACCGTGACGCCGCCGACCGTCACCGGATCGAGCCGGCCGACGGGGGCGAGCGTGCCGGTGCGGCCGACCTGGATATCGATCTGGCGCAGCACGGTCGTCGCCTGTTCGGCGGGGAACTTGTGGGCGATGGCCCAGCGCGGCTCGCCGGTAACAAACCCCCAGCGCTGCTGCAGATCGAGCCGGTCGATCTTGTAGACGACGCCGTCGATATCGTAGCCGAGCGAGGAGCGCTGGCTCTCGATCAGACGATATTGGGCGAGCAATTCATCGACGGTTTCGGCGCGGATCAGCAGCGGGCTGATGGCAAAGCCCCACTCGGCGAATTTCTGCACCGCGTCGTATTGCGTTTCGGCCGGTTCTTCGCTGGCAAAGCCCCAGGTGTAGGCGAAGAATTTGAGGTTGCGGCTGGCGGTGACGGAGGGGTCCTTCTGGCGCAGCGAGCCGGCGGCGGTGTTGCGCGGGTTGACGTAGTTCTGCCCGCCCGCGGCGGCGGAGCGCGCCTTCAGCGCCTCGAACTCGGCATAGGTCATGTAGACTTCGCCGCGGATCTCGATGACCGCGGGCCAACCCGAGCCCTTCAGCTTCTTCGGGATGTCGGCGATGGTGCGCAGGTTCTCGGTAATGTCCTCGCCCACCGAGCCGTCGCCGCGCGTCGCGCCTTTGACGAAGATGCCGTTTTCGTAGCGCAGCGAGGCCGAGAGGCCGTCGATCTTGGGCTCGGCGGTGAAGGCGAGTTTGAGATCCTTGTCGCGATCGAAGAAGCGGTGCGCGCGGTCGATGAAATCGACCACGTCCTGATCGGCGTATGCCTTGGCAAGCGACAGCATCGGCACCTGGTGCCGGATCTTGGCAAAGCCTTCGGCGGGCGCGGCGCCGACGGCGTCGCTGAGGCTGTCGGGGCGGCGCAGTTCCGGGAAGGCGGTCTCGATCTCGATGTAGCGGCGCTTGTGGGCGTCGTACTCGGCATCGGTGATCTCCGGATCGTCCTTCTGGTGATAGGCGATATCGGCGGCCGCGATCAGGCCATGCAGCCTGTCGAGCTCCGCCCTGGCCTCCGCCTCGGAGTAGCTTTCGACTTCGCGTTCAGTGCCGGTCATGAGACTTCCGAAATCAACCGGCCGGCGGCCGCGCGGGCCTCGTCGGTCACCGTGGCGCCGGCGAGCATGCGGGCGACTTCTTCCTGACGGGCGGGGCCCTTCAGCGGCTTGACGTGGGTGCGCATGAAGGCGCCCTCGCTCACCGCCTGCTTCTCGATGAGCAGGTGCTGGCTGGCGCGCGCCGCGACCTGCGGGGCGTGGGTGACGGAGAGCACCTGCACGCGGCCGGCGAGCCGCGACAGGCGGCGGCCGATGGCATCGGCAACCGCGCCCCCAACCCCGGTGTCGATTTCGTCAAAGATCAGCACCGGCGCGGAGCCGCGTTCGGCCAGCACCACCTTGAGCGCGAGAAGGAAGCGGCTGAGCTCGCCGCCAGAGGCGATCTTGATGATCGGGCCGGCGGCGGTGCCCGGGTTGGTCTGCACGTGGAAGGCGATGGAATCGAAGCCGGTGGCCGCAACCCGCTCGGGGTCGACCTGCCGGTCGACGATGAACTTTGCGGCACCAAGCTTCAGATCGGGCAGTTCGGCGGCGACGGCCTTTTCGAGCTGCTTGCCGGCCTTTTCGCGCGCTGCGCTCACCTTGTTGGCGGCCTTGAGATAGGCCTCGCGGGCGACGGCGGCGGCCTTGGCCAGCGCCACCAGCGAATCCTCGCCGCTCTGCAGCGTATCGAGATCGGCCTGATACCTGGCCAGCGTCTCCGGCAGGCCGTCGCAGCTGGTGTGGTGCTTGCGGGCGGCGGCGCGCAGGGCGAACAGACGCTCCTCGACGCGGTCGAGATCGAGCGGATCGAAGGCCATGTCGCGCTTCAGCGCTTCGATCGCACTGGTCGTGCCGTCCATGGCGATGAGCGCGATGTCGAGCGCCTCGACAATGGGCTGGAACACGGCGGCCCCGGCATCGGCCTTGCGGCCAAGGCGCCGCATCAGGCCGGCGAGCACCGGGCCGGGCGCGGTCGGGCCGTTGAGGATTTCGTCGGCGTCGCGGACTTCCTCGGCGGCCTTTTCGAGCTGCATCAGGCGTTGCCGGCGCTCGGCGAGAGTCTCCTCTTCGCCGGTTTCCGGGGCGAGCGCCGTCAACTCATCGACGGTGTGGCGGGCATAGTCTTCGCGCGCCGCGGCCTCGGCGACGAAGGCGCGCTGAGCGGCGACCGCATCCTCGGCGGCGACGAGCGCGGCGTGGGTCTCGCGCAGTTTTGCGGCTTCGGCAACGTGGCCGCCGAAAGCATCGAGGAGCGTGCGGTGGGTGTTGGCATCGACCAGCGCGCGGTCGTCGTGCTGGCCGTGGATTTCGACCACCAGCTGGCCGACCGTCTGCAGCAGGCCGGCGGACACTGGCTGGTCATTGATGAAGGCGCGGGTGCGACCGTCGGCATACTGGACGCGGCGGAGGATCAGGTCCTCGTCGTCGGCAATCTCGTTGTCGCGCAGGAGCTGGCGGGCGGGATGCGCGGGCGGCAGCGAGAGCATCGCCACCACCTGCCCCGACTCAGCGCCGCTGCGAACCAGCGCCGCATCGCCGCGGCCGCCGAGGGCGAGCGCAAGCGAGTCGAGCAGGATGGATTTGCCGGCGCCGGTCTCGCCGGTGAGGACCGTGAGGCCCACGTCGAGCGCGAGATCGAGCTGGTCGATCAGGACGATATTGCGAACCGAGAGCGCGCTGAGCATGAGGCCCTCACCCTAGCACAGGGCGTGCGAATACAAGCGCCTTGGACTATAGCGTCAACAAGAACAAAAGAGAAACGAAATTCACCGACCGCGCATCGCGGTCAGTTGCGTTTCAGCCCGGCGAGCTGGCTGTTCGGGTTGATCTGCGGGCTGAGGCCCTGCTTCTGCAGCAGTTCGTAGGCCCGCTTGTACCACTCGCTCGAGGGGTAGTTGTGGCCGAGCACGGCGGTCGCGGTCTGCGCCTCGTGGGTCAGGCCAAGCGCCAGGTTCGACTCGGCGAGGCGGTACAGCGCCTCTTCGATGTGCGTCGAGGTCTGGTACTGCTCGGCAACCACGCGGAAGCGGTTGATGGCGGCGGCATACTGGCCGTTGCCCGCATAGTAGCGGCCGACCGACATTTCCTTGCCGGCGAGCTGGTCGTAGCCGACGTTCAGCTTGTCGCGGGCGTCCTTGGCGTGCTCGCTCTGCGGATAGTTCGAGATCAGCAGCTGGTAGGTGTCGATGGCATCCTTCGACAGCTGCTGGTCGCGCGTGATGTCCTTGATCTGCGCGTAGTAGGACGTGCCCTTGAGCCACAGGACGTACGGGACGTCCTTGTTGGTAGGATAGAGCGCGAGGAAGCGGTCGGCGGCGAGGATGGCTTCGTCGAACTTGCCAATACGGTAGTTCGCGTAGACTTCCATTACCTTGGCGCGTTCGTTGAACTTGGAATACGGGTGCTGGCGCGACAACTGCTCAAGCGCCGTGATGGCGGTCAGGTAGCGCTGCCGGTCCATCTCGTCGAGCGCGGTCTGGTACAGCACCGCGTCGGGGACAATCGACTCTTCCTTGATCTTCTGGGGACCGAACAGGCCGCAACCGGACAGCACCAGAACCAGTGCACCCATGGCCATGAGCCGGAGCGAGCGACCGGAGAGTCCTTCGAATGCCTTAAGAATCACGAACTTCCCCGTTCGGTAATCGCGCGCCACTTCCGGCACGCGGACTATTGGGTAAAACGATCAAAACTGTGGCACAGGGGCCGTCAGCCGACAGACCGCAGGTAAGGACGCACCGACAACCCGTCCGGCACGTCGTCGAGCGCGTCGAAATCCAGCGGCAGATCCTCCGCATCGACGATCTCATAATTCGCCTCAGCGGCAAACAATCCGTGAAGAACCAGCGCGTTGAGCGCGTGGCCGCCACGATAGGACCGGAACCGGCCGTAGATCGGCAGGCCGCAGAGCGCCAGATCGCCGACGGCGTCGAGCAGCTTGTGGCGCACGAACTCGTCCTCGTAGCGCAGCCCGCCCGGATTGAGGATGCGGTCCTCGTGCACGGTGATCGAGTTGTCGAGCGAGGAGCCAAGCGCATAACCGGCCTGGCGGAGAATCTTGGCGTCGCGCACGAAACCGAAGGTACGGGCGCGCGAAATGTCGTCGTGATACTTGCGCGGCGTCCAATCAAAGATCATCCGCTGGCGGCCGATGACGCGGCTCTCGAACTCGATCTCGAGATCAAGGAGGCGCCCGTTATAGGGCTCAAGCGCGGCCGAGGCCTCGTTGTTGCGGACCATGACCTGCCGCATGATCTTGAGATAGCGGCGGCTGGCCGGCTGGACCTCGAGACCGACGCTCATGATGCCCTGCACATAGGGCCAGGCACTGCCATCGAGAATCGGGCATTCGGCGCCATTGACGGTGATGTGGGCGTTATCGACGCCGAGACCCGAAAGCGCCGAGAGCACATGCTCGATCGTCGCCACGGAAACGCTCTCGCCAAGATCGAGCGTGGTGCAAAGGGTGGTGCGCGAAACGCGGGAGAAGTGCACCGGGACGGGGCCAACCTTGCGGCCGTCATCGAGAACACGGGTGATCTGGTAGCCGCTGTTCGGCGAAGCCGGATCGATGGTCAGGGTAACCGGAGAGCCCGAATGGACCCCAAAACCACTAAACTCAAGGGCGCCCGCGAGAGTACGCTGCCGCGTTGATAATTTCTGCATAGATAGACTCCAGCCGGCGGGCCGACGTGCACTCATAAACAAAAACGATACGGCGCGGAAGCCGCGCCGTATCCCGTTTCCAAGCCCGATTCAGAAGCAGTTAACCATGCTTACGAAGGAAGGCGGGAATTTCAATGTGCTCGCGCGGCCCCCCGGGAGCGGCCTGACGGCCATGCTGATCGAGGTTGCCACGCGCCCCTTCGGAGGGGTGCGGAGCGTGCGAAACCCTTGAGGCACCTGCCTCTATTGCGCTGCGGGCGGCGGCATCATCAAGCGGCTGCCGGACCGGTTCGCGAGCCGGCGGAGCTTCGTTGGAGCGCAGGCCAAGACCAACATTGGAGGCGAGGCGCTTGAACAGGGCGCGGGCATTGCGCGGCTCCGGATCCTGCTTTTCTTGGACGTTCAGTTGCCTTCCGGCAACAGGGGAGAACTCCTCCGTGCGCGGCATGCGGCGCTGGCCAACCGGGCGCTCGGCGCTCGAGGGCACATAGACGCTGGGAATCGGCTCGTCCTGCAGCAGCGGCGGGATATCGTCCATCGGCGCATGATCGGCCGCGGGGATATAGGGCTCGACGGTGACGCCGTCGTCCTCGTAGTGCGCCGTGGACTGCTCGTGCTGGATGGCTTCGGCCACAGCCTGCTGAACCTGCGTCTCGAACGCCGGCAGCGTCTGGACCGGCGGCATGGCGCGCTGCTCGTCGGCGCTGGCCTCGGCACGCTTCACCGCAAGCGGGGCGCGATTCGGGTTGGTGCTGGTCTGAACCGGTTCAAGCGCCTGGACCATCGTGGCATCGGTGCCGGTCGCAACGACCGAGACGCGGATCGTGCCGGTCATGTCCGGATCGTAGGTGGCGCCGAGGATGATGTTGGCGTCCGAGTCGACTTCCTCGCGGATGCGGCTTGCGGCCTCGTCCACTTCATAGAGGGTGAGGTCCGGACCGCCGGTGATGGAGATGAGGAGGCCACGCGCACCGTGCATCGACACATCGTCGAGCAGCGGGTTCGCGATCGCCGCTTCCGCCGCGTGGCGGGCACGATCGTCGCCGGAGGCTTCGCCGGTCCCCATCATCGCCTTGCCCATGCCGCGCATCACGGCGCGCACGTCGGCGAAGTCGAGGTT
>DAORUH010000146.1:0-7492 GCA_035433065.1 Devosia sp.
CTGCGTGGCGGCCGGGCCGAACATCGAGGAAAGATCGAGATAGCCCTGGCTGACCGCCCAGTAACCGGCTCCGCCGGCACCGAGGAGCAGCACGGCAAAGACGATGAGGAAAATCGTTACCGCGCCGATTCCGCCGCGTTCGGCTTCCGCCCTTGCCCGCGGGAATCCCGCTTCGTAGGCGGTTTCGCGGGAATCGCGATCGCGCGAATCCCGGTCGCGGCCGCGGGCCCGGCGGGGTTCCGCCTTCGGCTCGCGCTCGCGCTGTGGCGATGGCAGCGCCAGCTGGCGCGCGCCGCGCGACGCCGGCTTCTGCTGCCGGCCGCCGCTCGCGGGAGCCAGCATGCCGCCAAGGCCGTTGCGGCCGTTCGCCCGTCCATTCGGGCGCTCGTCCTCGTAGTCGACCGAAATGTCGTCGTCCGCCTCGCCGCGGGCTTCGCGGTCGAGCGTGGCAATGGCCCGGTCGATGTCGCGCTGCGGATCCTGCGGCTGCGGTTCAACTTCGACTTCCCGAACCGCCGACATGGCGGCGGAAATCTCGTCCTGCGGCTCGTCGATGAAGGCCACCGGCTCGATCAACTGCTGGCGCGCCGTGGCGGCAGTGCTGCCACCCCGCGTCGGCATGAGGCTTTGCCGCGGTTCGGCCAGGCGCGGCTCGATCGCGGGGCCGCGGCGGGGCGCGTCATAGGGCTTGTTGCCGGCCGGAACGCTGAAAGCGGTGGAGTTGGAACGGTTCCGGGCCGCCTCGGCGCGCGCCACGATGGCGGGCAGCGGCCGTGCGTCGGCCTGTGGCGCCGGCCGGGGCGGAATCACTTCCGCCTCGGGCGCGTAGCTGTCGTCGCTCTCCTCTTCCACCGGCGGCGGCGGGGCGGCGCGCAGCGGGAGAGGTTTTGTGCCATTGGCACCGGAACGCTCAGGCTTCCTCTGCTCCGCCGCCGGAGTGGCATTGGCGGCAGCGATGATGTCTTCAATCGAGCCCTGCGGCAGGCCGCGCGGCGCATCCTTCTGCACGAGGATCGGCTTGCCTGGGGCGGGCTTGACCTGCTGGGGCTTGGCGATCTGCGCCGGAGTCCGGGGATTTTCGAAGTAGACGGGCGGCTGGGGCGCCTCGTGGTGGACGCCCATGCCGGCGATCACCGCCTCGCTCGATTCCTGCTCGACCTGACGGATGCAATCCTCAAGCTGCAGGCGGTGCGTGGTGATATCGCGGGCCGGAAGCGGGGGCTGAATGGCGCGCAACTGCCCGACGAGAGCGGCGCGTGCCTTCTCGTAAACGGCCCGCCTGGCGGCGCCGTTGTTCTCCGGGAGAGCTTCCACAGCTTTACGAAGCAGCTCTTTGTAGTCGGCCATTCGCCCTTATACGCTCGCGATTTGGTGGCTACTTGTAGCCAAAATATATCAGTCTTGGAACGGGTCGTGCACCAGTATGGTGTCGAGCCGCTCGGGACTTGTGGAAAGCATCGCCACCGGGGCCCCAATCAACTCCTCGATGTAGCGGACATATTTGACGGCCTGCGCCGGCAGTTCGTTCCAACTGCGCGCCCCGGCCGTCGTATCCGACCACCCTTCGAGGGTCTCGTAGACTGTTTTAACAGCCGCTTGTGCCCCCATTGAGGCAGGCAGGAAATCGATCCGCTGCCCGTCGAGCTCGTAGCCGACGCACACCTTGATCTCTTTCAGCCCGTCCAGCACGTCCAGCTTGGTCAAGGCAATTCCCGTGATCCCAGAAGTCCGCACGGTCTGGCGCACCAGAACCGCATCAAACCACCCGCATCGACGCTTACGCCCTGTAACTGTGCCGAATTCATGGCCGCGGGTGCCAAGGAACTCGCCCACTTCACCGAAATCTTCGGTGGGGAACGGCCCCTCGCCCACGCGGGTCGTGTAGGCCTTGGTGATGCCCAGCACATAGCCGATGGCCGTGGGCCCAAGCCCCGAGCCCGCCGAAGCCTGTCCGGCGACGGTGTTGGACGAGGTGACGAACGGATAGGTGCCGTGGTCGTTGTCGAGCAGCGCGCCCTGGGCGCCCTCGAACAGGATGCGCGCGCCGGCGCGGCGCTTTTCGTCGAGCAGCTGCCAGACATTGTCGACGTAGGGCAGCAGCGCGTCCTTGACCTCGACCAGCTCGTCGTAGAGCGATTGCGCCGAAATCTCGGTGAGCCCCATGCCGCGGCGCAGAGCGTTGTGGTGCAGCAGCAGCCGCTCGATCTTGGCCATCAGCGAGTCGAGTTCACGCAGGTCGCAGACCCGGATCGCCCGGCGGCCGACCTTATCCTCGTAGGCCGGGCCGATGCCGCGCTTGGTGGTGCCGATGCGCAGCCCGGAATTGCCCGATTCGCGGATGCCGTCGAGCTCGCGGTGGAGCGACAGGATCAGCGGTGCATTCTCGGCGATCTTCAGCGTTTCGGGGCTGACCGTGACGCCCTGCGCGGCGAGCTTGGCGACTTCCGCGACAAAGTGGTGCGGATCGATCACGACGCCGTTGCCGATGACACTCAGCTTGCCGCGAACCACGCCCGAGGGCAAAAGGCTCAGCTTGTAGCTGACCCCGTCGATGACGAGCGTATGGCCGGCATTGTGGCCGCCCTGGTAGCGCACGACGACATCGGCGCGTTCGCTCAACCAGTCGACAATCTTTCCTTTGCCCTCGTCGCCCCACTGGCTGCCGACGACAATCACATTGGCCATCTATTCAAATCCTCGTCCGAAATCGGCGCGCCCGGCGCGCATGGCTTCTGCCGCTTCGCGGCAACAATTCGCTGGAAGGGCGATGAGCTTTAGACGACAAGGATCGCAATGACAAATCCAGCTTCCCAAACTGCGGCCAGCCCCTTTGCCGCACTGATGAGCCGCCCATACCTGATCCTGGTGCTCACCAACCTGTTCTGGGCCGGAAACATCGTTGCGGGGCGGTTGGCCGTGGGCCATATCGACCCGTTCATGCTGATGGTCATCCGCTGGACCGGCGCGGCGCTGCTCGTGCTGCCCTTTGCCATCGGTCGACTCAGGCGGAACTGGCCGGTGATCCGGCGCTACTGGCCGCTGTATCTGTTTTACGGCGCCATCGGCTTCGGCACCTACAACATGCTGACCTATGTTGCCGCCTACCATACCTCGGGCGTCAATATCGCGATGCAGCAGGTGACCATCAACATCATGGTGATGGCGCTCAATTTCGCGATCTTCCGCGTCACCGCCCGGCCGCTGCAGCTGGTGGGCGCGGCGCTGACCATCCTCGGCGTGGCGCTGATCATCACCAAGGGGGACCTGTCGCACATCCTGTCGCTGACCATTCAGTTCGGCGATACGCTGGTGCTGCTCTCCTGCATCATCTGGGCGGTGTACTCGCTGTCGTTGCGGTACCGGCCGCAGACCGACTGGCTGACCTTCGTTTCCGTGACGATGATCGGCGCCGCGATTGCGTCGGTGTTCTACCTTTTCACCATCGGCGGCGGCGTCTCGGAATTGCCCGAGCGGGTGGGTGCGATCACCTGGCAGGGCTGGCTGATCTGCGCCTACACGATCATCTTCCCGAGCATTCTGGCGCAGCTCTTCTATGTCCGCGGGGTCGAACTGATCGGGGCGAACCGGGCGAGCCTGTTCATCAACCTGCTGCCGCTGTTCGGCACGATCGGCTCGATCCTCGTCGTCGGCGATTCGCTGCAACCGTTCCATCTCTATGCGGCGCTGGCGATCACCATCGGCATCGTGCTGGCGGAAACGAGCGCGCGGCGGGGTCACATCGCCGTGTCGAAGCCGTGACGGCGAGGCCGCCTCGCCCCATATTGTAAGCACAACCTGAAAGGGAACCTCATGCAGGCCCAGAGCACCTTTCCCGTAACCCGCACCGATGCCGAATGGCGCGAGCGGCTGACCCCCGAACAGTACCGGATCATGCGCACCCACGGCACCGAGCCGCCGGGCAGCTGTGACCTGCTGTTCGAAAAGCGCCCCGGTACGTTCCACTGCGCCGGGTGCGACGCCCCGCTGTTCGAGGGCAAGGTGAAGTTCGAGAGCGGCACCGGCTGGCCGAGCTTTAACGTGCCGGTTCCTGGGTCGGTCGAGACAACGGTGGACAAGAGCTTCGGCATGGTGCGCACGGAAGTGCACTGCGCCACCTGCGGCTCGCACCTCGGGCATGTGTTCCCGGACGGCCCGCCGCCCACCGGCGAGCGTTACTGCATCAACGGCGTGGCGCTGGAGTTCGTGCCGGCATAGGGCAGCGGGGTTCGGCACGCCTTGCGTGGTTCGACAGGCTCACCACGAAGGCTGAGGGGGGCGAGGTGCTGGGGCTGCTGAGGACTTCGTGGTGAGCTTGTCGAACCACGGGGGCGGGGCACGTTCCGGCTTCGCTTGGTCCCCATCCCATGCCACGCGCACTTGTCCCACAGTCGTCATGGCCGGGCCTGACCCGGCCATCCACTCGATGCGCGGCGCTTGCTGAGGGATCGAGTGGATCCTCGGGTCTAGCCCGAGGATGACGTGGTGGGTGGGGAGGGAGCCGGGCCAACGTGGCGCTGGAGTCTATGCCGGCGTCGCCGAGTGGGGCTGGGTCGTGCCACGCCTTCGTGGTTCGACAAGCTCACCATGAAGGCTGATGAGGACGCACTTGTCTCACAGTCGTCATGGCCGGGCTTGACCCGGCCATCCACTCGATGCGTGGCGCTTGCTGAGGAACCGAGTGGATCCGCGGGTCGAGCCCCGAGGATGACGTGGTGGGTGTGGAGGGGACGGGCCAGGATGCTGCCGGTAGCCCGAACGAGCGGGTGGCCGGAGCCGATACGTGCGTTGCACGCGCTGGGGCTGTCCTCGCCCCCACCCTGGCTGCGCTACGTCGCTGCGCGACGAGCTGCGCTGCCCTCCCCGCCAGGGGGAGGGTAGCGAGAGTGTCGCGTTAGAACTTCAGCGCTTTGGCCTGCTTCACGCCTTCGAGCTTGGTGATCTTGCCTAGCTGGTCTTCGGCGAGGGCGCCGTCGATCGAGAGGAGTGCGATGGCGTCGCCGCCGACTTCGGCGCGGCCGAGGTTGAAGTTGGCGATGTTGATGCCGAGCGTGCCGAGAAGGGTGCCGAGGCGGCCGATGTGGCCCGGCTTGTCCTCGTTGGTGACGTAGAGCATCGAGGAGGTGAGTTCGGCCTCCATGTTGATGCCCTTCACCTGGATGATGCGCGGCCGGCCGTTGCCGAAGATCGTGCCGGCGACAGCGCGTTCCTGCTTGGCGGTGACGACCGTCAGGCGGATGTAGCCTTCATAGGCGCCCTGCTGGTCGCGGGTGATGACTTCGACATTGATGCCGCGGTCCTTGGCGATCTGCGGAGCGGAGACCATGTTGACCTCCTGCATCTGCGGGCGCAGCACGCCATAGATTGCCGATGCGGTGATCGGCTTGATGTTGAGCGCGGCGGGCGTGCCTTCGTACTCGATGCGGATGCCGGTGATCGGGTCTTCGGTCAACTGGCCGGCGAACGAGCCGAGCGCTTCGCCAAGGCGGACCCACGGGGTGATGCGCGGGGCTTCCTCGGCCGAGATCGACGGGAAGTTGAGCGCGTTGGTGATCTCGCCGGTCTTGAGGTACGCCGAAATCTGCTCGGCCACCTGCAGCGCCACATTCTCCTGCGCTTCGGTCGTCGCGGCGCCGAGGTGCGGCGTGGCGATGAAGTTGGGCAGGCCGAACAGCGGGTTCTCGGTTGCGGGTTCCTCGACGAAGACGTCGAAGGCGGCGCCTGCCACCTTGCCGGCCTTCATCGCGTCGGCCAGCGCCTGCTCATCGACGAGACCGCCGCGGGCGCAGTTGATGATGCGCACACCGTCCTTCATCTTGGCGATGGCTTCGGCACTGATGATGTTCTTCGTCGCTTCGATCAGCGGGGTGTGGAGCGTGATGAAATCGGCGCGCTTGAGGAGGTCATCGAGCTCGACCTTCTCGACGCCGATCGCCTGGGCGCGCTCGGGGGTGAGGAACGGATCGTAGGCGACGACCTTCATGCGCAGGCCGATGGCGCGGTCGGCGACGATCGAGCCGATGTTGCCGGCGCCGATGAGGCCGAGCACCTTGTTGGTGACTTCGACGCCCATGAAGCGGTTCTTTTCCCACTTGCCGGCGCGGGTCGAGGCGTCGGCCTCGGGAATCTGGCGGGCGAGCGAAAGCAGCAGCGAGATGGCGTGCTCGGCCGTGGTGATCGAGTTGCCGAAGGGCGTGTTCATCACGATGATGCCCTTCTTGGTGGCCGCGGGAATATCGACGTTGTCGACACCGATACCGGCGCGCGCGATCACCTTGAGGTTGTTCGCGGCGGCGATGATCTTTTCGGTGACCTTGGTGGCCGAACGGATGGCGAGGGCATCGTACTGGCCGATAACTTCAAGGAGCTTGTCCTTGTCCTTGCCGAGATCGGGCAGGTAATCGACGTCGACGCCGTTGTCCTTGAAGATCTGGACGGCGGTCTTGCTGAGTTTGTCGGAAACGAGAACTTTAGCCATCGGAATGCTCCGGGAGAAAATGTGAAATCGGGGGGCGGCAGTCGGCAATCGGCAGTCGGCAATCGCACCTTTACGATTGCCGATTGCCGGATTCCGATTGCCCTTAGGCGGCCTTCGTCAGCTCGGCTTTTTCGAGCGCGAAGGCGTGGTCGAGCCACGGCGTCAGCGCCACGAGGTCGGAGGTCTCGACGGTCGAGCCGCACCAGATGCGGAAGCCGGTCGGGGCATCGCGGTAGTGGGCGATGTCATAGGCGACACCGGCCTTGTCGAGCCGCGAGACAATCGCCTTGGCAAAGGCCGCCTGCCTGTCGGCATCGAGCGCGGTGATGGCCGGATCGGCGATCACGAGGCAGACGGAGGTGTTCGACCGCGTCGCCGGGTCCTTGGCGAGGAAATCGACCCACGGGGTCGTCGCGACCCAGTCGGCGATTGCCTTGAAATTGGCGTCGGCGCGCTTCTGCATGGCCGGAAGGCCACCGATCTTTACGCCCCATTCCATCGCATCGACCGCGTCCTCGATGCAGAGCATCGAGACGGTGTTGATGGTGGCGCCCTCGAACACGTCGGCCATCAGCTTGCCGCCCTTGGTGAGGCGGAAAATCTTCGGCATCGGCCAGGCGGGCTTGTAGGTTTCGAGCCGCTCGACCGCGCGGGGCGAGAGGATCAGGATGCCGTGCGCGGCTTCACCGCCGAGCGCCTTCTGCCAGGAGAAGGTGACCACATCGAGCTTCGCAAAATCAAGGTTCTGCGCAAAGGCCGCCGAGGTCGCGTCGCAGATGGTGAGGCCCTGCCGGTCGGCCGGAATCCAGTCGGCGTTCGGGACGCGGACGCCCGAGGTCGTGCCGTTCCAGGTGAACACTACGTCGCGGGTGAAATCGACCTGCTTCAGATCCGGCAGTTCGCCATAGGGCGCCTTGATGACGCGCACATCGGGGAGCTTCAGCTGCTTCTGGACGTCGGTGACCCAGCCTTCGCCGAACGACTCCCAGGTCAGCATGTCGACGCCGCGGGCGCCGA
>DAORUH010000147.1:0-7165 GCA_035433065.1 Devosia sp.
CCGCATGAATCATCGGGAAATTCTGCTTCAGCAGCTCCTCCCCCACGATGGCCCTGAGCTTCATCTTCCGAGCCGCCGCAAACGCCCGGATTGCTTGGTCCAGCGCCTCCGGCCCGAGGTCGCTGGCCGGCGTATTGATGAGGTCCCGCGCCAGCTCCGCCGCCTCGGCGAGCCGCTCAACCTCAGCCACATCGGCCCCCGCCGGCTCCACCAGCTCCGGCCGCTCCCTCGCCGCCCGATACCGGTCAAACCGATAGGCCCCGAGCCGGAAAGCCAGCGCCGCCAGCGTCGGATCGCCCACTTCCCCCTCCGCCCGATACCGCCCCGCCGGCAGCGCCGCACCGGCCAGCCCCGCCACAAACGCCGGCCGCCCGGCCTCAGCCCCGGTCCCGAACAGATACCCCGCCAACCCGCCATCCGCCCCCGGCAGGGCCAGCAACCGGCCGCGCTGGCCGGAAAACTCCTGCGCCCGCGCCCACTTGCGCTGCGCCGCCGTCAGCTTCTGCGGCAACCGCCCCCGCTCGGGCACGAAGTACAGCGGCACTACCTTGGCTTTGGCCATCTCGGTGACATCTCGTGAAAAGCTGCGCGATAGCAGAGATCTACGCCCCGCACCCGCCCCTCGCAACCGCCTGCATCGTCTTGCGATTGCGCCCCCCGCATGGCATAGCCGCAGCCTTCACCTCGCAGGAAATCCCCCGATGTCCGATTATCTGGTGCCCGTTTTCGATCTGGGCGGCGTCTTCGTCGACTGGAACCCGATGTACCTGTTCCGCAAGCTCTTCAAGACCGAAGAAGAGGCACAGTGGTTCCAGGATCACGTCTGCACGAAGGACTGGAATCTCGAGTTCGACGCCGGCGACATCTACGCCGAAGGCGTGGCCAAGCTCATCACCCGCCACCCCAGATACTGGCGCGAAATCCAGGCCTACGACACGCGCTGGAAGGAAACCCTCGGCCCGCTGATCCAGGGCACGATCGACATCCACGACGAACTGATCGCCGCCGACCTGCCGACCTTCGCCATCACCAATTTCAGCTGGGAAAAGTGGATCAGCTGCCTTAACGACTGGCCGTTCCTCGAGAAATTCGACGGCGTCATCGTCTCCGGCCTCGAGCGGCTGGTGAAGCCCGATCCGCGCATCTACCGCGTCTTCTGCGAGCGCTACTCGCTGGCGCCCGAAAGCTGCGTCTTCATCGACGACAGCGAGCCGAACATCATCGCCGCCCGCAGGTTCGGCATGAAGGCGATCCTCTTCACCTCACCAGAACAGCTGCGCGCCGACCTGATTGCGCTTGGCATGCCGCTGAAGGCCGTCGCCCCGGCGGTCAAGAAAGCCGCGGCAAAGAAGGCTCCCACGAAGAAGCCTGCCGCCAAGGCACCTGCGAAGAAGGCTGCGCGGAAGCGCTGATCCTGCGAGGGGGCGTGCGCCGCCCCCTCCCCAAACCTCTACTTCGTGCCGTACATGCGGTCGCCGGCGTCGCCGAGACCGGGCACGATGTAGCCCTTCTCGTTGAGCCGCTCATCGATCGAAGCCGTATAGATCGGCACGTCGGGATGCGCTTCCGAGAACCGCGCGATGCCTTCAGGCGCGGCGAGAAGACAGAGGAAACGCAGGTTGTTAGCGCCGCGCTTCTTCAACTGCTCGACAGCCGCAATCGATGAATTGGCCGTCGCCAGCATCGGATCGACAACGATGATCAGGCGATTGTCGAGCTCCGACGGCGCCTTGAAGTAGTATTCCACCGGCTGCAGTGTTTCGTGGTCGCGATAGATACCGATGTGGGCGACGCGCGCCGCCGGAACGAGGTCCAGCATGCCATCGAGCAGGCCGTTGCCAGCGCGCAGGATCGAGGCGAAGACCAGCTTCTTGCCCTTGATCGTGGGCGACATCATCTTGGTCATCGGCGTCTCGATCTCGATCAGTTCGAGTTCGAGATCGCGCGTCACCTCGTAGCACATCAGGTGCGCAATCTCGCGCAGGAGCTGCCGGAATCCGGCGATCGAGGTGTCCTTGTCACGCATGATCGTCAGCTTGTGCTGGATCATGGGGTGACCGATGACGTTGACGTTTGCCAAGAGACCACCCGCGGCTGGCTAGAGGAACGAGCGCCCGTGCTTGCCGGGCGCTAGGCCGAGCCAGTGGGCGATGCTTTCTCCAATATCTGCGAAGGTGTTGCGGAGTCCAACCTCCCCCGCCGACAGGCTTGGGGAAAACAGCAGAATAGGCACCTGCTCGCGCGTGTGATCGGTGCCGATCCAGCTCGGATCATTGCCGTGGTCGGCGGTGAGCACCAGCAGGTCGTCCGGCCGCATCTTCGCGATGATCTCGGGCAACCGCCGGTCGAACGCCATCAGCGCCTCGGCGTAGCCGGGAATATCGCGGCGGTGCCCGTATTCCTGGTCGAAGTCGACGAAATTGGTCATGATGAGCCCGCCGTCACCGGCCATGTCCATGGCTTCGAGCGTGCGGTCAAACAGCACCATATTGCCGGCGGCCTTGATCTTGTGGGTCACGCCGTGGCCCGCGTAGATGTCGGAAATCTTGCCGATGGCGTAGACGTCGCGGCCGGCGTCCTTGATACGGTCGAGCAGCGTCGGCTCGGGCGGCGAAATCGCGAAATCGCGGCGGTTGCCGGTGCGCTTGAAGGTGTCGCGCGTTTCGCCGGTGAACGGCCGGGCTATGACACGTCCGATGTTCAGCGGCGCGGTCAGCTCGAACGCGATCTGACAGATGTCATAGAGCCGTTCGAGGCCAAAATGGCTCTCATGCGCGGCGATCTGGAACACGCTGTCGATCGAGGTGTAGCAGATCGGCTTGCCCGTGCGGATGTGCTCCTCGCCGAATTCCTGGATGATCGGCACACCTGATGCGTGCCTGTCGCCGAGTATGCCCGGCAGATCGGCGCGGCGGACGAACTCGGCGATGAGTTCGGGCGGAAAGGCCGGCAGCGTCTGCGGGAAATAGCCCCATTCGAACGGCACCGGGACGCCCGCGATCTCCCAGTGGCCGGACGGCGTGTCCTTGCCCTTCGACACTTCACGGCCGACACCCCAGCGCCCACCCTTCGGCTCGGCGGAGAGGCCACGCGGGACCGCGCCCGCCGAAAGCTGGTGCGCCGCACCGAGGCCCATCGCATCCAGATTGGGCAACGCCAGGTCGTAGTGCTCAGCGATGTGTCCGAGCGTGTCCGAACCCTCGTCGGTGTGCCCCTGCCCGTCGCCATAGGCCTTCGCGTCGGGCGCGCCGCCGATGCCGAAACTGTCGAGAATGCAAAGGATGGCGCGGGGCATCATGTGCCTTTCGGAGGATCGACGCGATCAGGGATCAGCGCGTGCAAAACCACGCTGTCGCCGAGCTTGTAGGCGGCAATGAGGCGCTCCGTGGCATCGGCCGCACTGGCCTCGTCGCGAGCATGGAGCCGTGCCAGCGGGGTTTTCGCATCGACCTTCGCGCCAATGCCAAGGAGGCGGTCGAAGCCAACGGCATGATCGATCTTGTCGGTGGGCAAGCGTCGCCCGCCGCCGAGCGCCACTACGGCCATGCCGACGCCGCGGGTATCGATCTCGGCAATGGTTCCGAAGACCGGGGCGAAGATGTCCCGGACAATCGGCGCGGGCACTAGATGCGCGTCCATGCGCTCGACGAAATCCTTCGGCCCACCGAGCGCGGCGACCATCCGGCTGAAGCGTTCGGTGGCCATGCCCGAGGACAGCGCATCCTCGACGGCCTTCCGGGCATGGCCGCTGAAGCCTGCAAGTTCGAGCGCCGCGGCGCAGAGGGCAAGCGTGACCTCAACAAGGCGCGGATCGCGGTGCGCGCCAGTGAGGAAATCGACAGCATTGCGCACTTCGAGCGCATTGCCTGCCGCCGTCGCCAACGGCTCGTTCATGTCCGTGATGAGCGCGCCAGTGCGCAGGCCCGCACCGTTCGCCACCTGCACGAGGCTCTCGGCCAGCGCCCGCGACGTCTCCGGCGTCGGCATGAACGCGCCCGATCCGGTCTTCACGTCGAGGATCAGCGCATTCAATCCGGCCGCGAGTTTCTTCGAGAGGATCGAGGCCGTAATGAGGGGGATAGACTCGACCGTCGCGGTGACGTCGCGGATCGAATAGAGCAGCTTGTCGGCGGGCGCGAGATCGGCGGTCTGGCCGATGATGGCGACGCCCACATCCTGCACCACCTTGCGGAACAAGGCGTTGTCGGGCTGCGTGGTGTAGCCGGGAATGGAGTCGAATTTGTCGAGCGTGCCGCCGGTGTGGCCAAGGCCCCGCCCCGAGATCATCGGCACATAGACGCCACAGGCCGCGAGGATCGGCCCCAGCATCAGCGAGACATTGTCGCCCACTCCGCCGGTCGAGTGCTTGTCGACCGCAGGACCATCGAGCCCGGACCAGTCGAGCACCGTGCCACTGTCGCGCATCGCCTCGGTGAGGGCAACGCGTTCGCCAAGGTTCATGTCGCGAAAGAACACGGCCATCGCAAAAGACGCGGCCTGCGCGTGGCTCACGGAGCCATCGGCAAAGCCGGCGATAAAGTCATTGATTTCGCGAGGCGTCAGGGCCGCACCGTCGCGCTTGCGAGCGATCACTTCCTGCGGAAGAAAGACCATCAGCGGCTACGCCCCATAGGGCACCCAGATGTTCTTCACCTGCGTCGCGCGCTGCAGCAGGTAGGTGCCCTCGAATTTTTCGCGGTCGGCGAGATCATAGTAGAGGCCACGCGTCGTCCAGGTCTGCTTGAGGTTGCCGACCGAAGCCTTCTCGACCATCGTTGAAATCTCCTCGTTCGCGGCAGCCCAGATCGCATCGACGCCATGGTGCTCTGCGAGCGTTTTCGCCAGCATCGCGGCGTCGCCCGTGACAATGTTGACGACACCGGTCGGCACGTCGGAGGTCTCGAGCACCTGGTAGAAATCAGTCATGCTCAGCCCCTTTTCCGAGGGAACGAGCACCACCGTATTGCCCATGGCAATCGCCGGCGCGAGAAGCGCGATGGATCCAAGGAGTGGGCGCGAGGGCGGCGCAATGATACCCATCGTGCCAATGGGCTCGACCATGGCGACTGCGACGGCGCGCAGCGGCGGATTGTGCACGGCACCATCGTATTTGTCGGCCCAGCCACCGAAGGCAAAGAGCCGCTCGACCGAGGCGGCAACTTCCTTCTGAGCTGAGGCGATGCTTTCTCCGGTCTGCTCACGCAGGCGCGCGGCAAACTCGTCGCGGCGGTAGTCGAGGTTTTCGGCGAGGTAGAAGAGGATCTGCGCGCGCAGGTGCGCATGCGCGCCTGCCCATCCCGCAGCCGCGCCCCGCGCGGCCTCGACGGCATTCCGGATGTCCTTGCGATTGCCATCGCCGACTTCACCAACAAGCGCGCCGGTAGGGCCGTGGACCGGGCGCGAGTACCCGGAGTCCGGACGGGCCTGCTTGCCGCCGATATACATTTTCGCGGTGCGGTCGATTCCTTCCGGAAGATCGAGCGGAGACGCTGCCTTTGCGGGCTTCTTCGCCGCTGCCTTCAGCACCTCGGAGGCGGGCCTGAGTTCCTTCTCCCACGCGCGCTTCAGGTACGCCGTCATGCCCTCGCGCCCGCCCTCGCGGCCGAAGCCGGATTCCTTGTACCCGCCGAAACCGACGGCCGCGTCAAAGTTGTTGGTGCCGTTGATCCAGACGACACCGGCCTTGATCTTCGGCGCAATGTCGAGCGCGACATTGATGTCCTCGCTCCAGATCGTCGCGGCGAGGCCGTAGCGCGTGTTGTTCGCGAGCGCTACCGCTTCGTCGTGGGTGCGAAAGCTCATGGCGACCAGCACCGGCCCGAAGATTTCCTCGGTGACCACGGTATGCGCGGGCGACACATTGGTGATGAGTGTCGGCCTCAGGAAACAGCCGCCGCCCTTGGGCAGGTCGATATCGGGCTCGTAGACCTGCCCGCCTTCGGCCGCGCCCTTCTTCACGAGATCGCGCACGCGCTCGACCTGCACGGGCGCGACCAGCGCGCCGATGTCGATGGCCTTGTCGAGCGGATCGCCAACGCGAAGCTTCGCCATCCGGCGCTTGAGCTTCTTGATGAACTTGTCTTCGATCGACTCCTGCACGAGGAGACGCGAACCGGCGCAACAGACCTGCCCCTGGTTGAACCAGATGGCATCGACCAGCCCTTCCACGGCGCTGTCGAGATCGGCCCCTTCGAACACGATGTAGGGCGACTTGCCGCCGAGCTCGAGCGACAGGCCCTTGCCCGTCCCGGCGGTCGCGGCGCGGATGATCTTGCCCACCTCGGTCGAACCGGTGAAGGCGATCTTGTCGATGCCCGGGTGGTTGACGATCGCCGCGCCGGTATCGCCCTCGCCCGTCACGATGTTGACGACGCCCGGCGGCAGCCCGGCCTTGTCGCAGATTTCGGCGAACAGCAGCGCGGTGAGCGAGGTGAACTCGGCGGGCTTCAGCACCACCGTGTTGCCTGCCGCGATCGCGGGGGCGATCTTCCAGGCCAACATCAGCAGCGGAAAATTCCACGGAATGATCTGCCCGCAGACCCCGTAGGGCACGTGGTCCGGAAACTCGCGCGCAAGGTGCTGCGCCCACCCGGCGTGGTGGTAGAAGTGACGCGCCGCGAGCGGAATATCGAGATCGCGGCTCTCACGGATCGGCTTGCCGTTGTCCAGTGTCTCAAGCACCGCGAAGAGGCGGCTGTGCTTCTGCATCAGCCGCGCGATGGCATAGAGATACTTGCCCCGCTCATAGCCCGACAGCGCCGCCCACTTGGGGAACGCCGCGCGCGCCGCTTTCACCGCCTTGTCGACATCGGCCGCCGTGCCGTTGGTGACGTCCGCGAGTTTCTTGCCGGTCGCCGGATTGTCCGAAGCAAACGTCTTCCCCGGCTTCGTCCACGCCCCGTTGATGAAGTGCCCGAACTTGTTGCCGTGCGCCTTGAGCCAATCGACCGCGGGCTGCGCGGCTTCGGGTGCGGGACCGTATTCGAGCGTCTCAAAGATTTGGGCGATTTTGTTCATTTGGTTCTCCGATTGGAGCGCGTGGCCCCACCCTCATCCGGCGCTGCGCGCCACCTTCTCCCATCAAGGGAGAAGAAATCCCGACTGAAAACCCGCAGTCACGCCTTCTCCCTTGATGGGAGAAGGTGCCCGAAGGGCGGATGAGGGT
>DAORUH010000148.1:0-7093 GCA_035433065.1 Devosia sp.
CGATCTCTCCAGCATGTTCCGGCCGGCAGTGGCGTCCACCGAGACGCCCGCCCCCCAACCGGCAGCGACGATCACTGCCGAAGCCACGACGACGCCGGCCACCGGGCCGGGCAATACCGCGGCGCCCGCCGTTCAGCCGGCTCCGGCCGCCGAACTGGCCACTACCGAGGAACGGCTGACGCCCGATCCGGCGCTGACCGGCAACCAGCCGCTGGCGCTTGCCGCCGCGCCGACCGAAGAGCGCCTGCCGACCGACGCCGCGAGCGCCGCCTCGGCAGAGGCCGCCGTTGCCGCCATCGATCCGGCGAACGCCGCGGGCAGCCAGTCGCTGCTGCTCGAAGCCTCGGACAATGGCACGACCGGCGCGGTGCCGTTCTCCGGCACGGTCGACTGGACCAAGGGCCAGGATGAGACGGGCCAGCCCACGCTCATCGGCAAGGCCAACATTCCGGCCCGCAACATGGGCGTCGATGTGCTGATCCGCAAGAATGCCGATCCTCAGCTCCCCGCCAGCCATCTCATGGAGATCAGCTTCCGCGTCAGCGACGGCTTCATCGGCGGCTCGATCGCCGGTGTGCCGGGCGTCCTGCTGAAGAACGAGGAACTCGTGCAGGGCACGCCGCTGGTCGGCGCCTCGGCGCGCATCGTGGGCAACCAGTTCCTGTTCGCGCTCAGCGCCTCGCCGGCCGATCTGACCAACAACGCGCAGCTGCTCACCGGCCGCAAGTGGATGGACCTCGCGCTCATCTACGCCACCGGCAAGCGGGCGATCATCACGCTCGAAAAAGACCCGGCCGCGGAAACCCTCTTCGCCGATGTCTTCAAGGCCTGGGGCCAGACCGCCTCGAACTGACCGGCCCGCGCCACCGCGCGAGCCGCCACACCTCCGGTGTCATTCCCGCGAAAGCAGGAACCCGGAGCCACGTCGCGCCGTCTGACGCACCGGCGAAAAACCCTCGGCCTACCGCTTGGCCTCACTCACCAGCTTTCCGCCCTCGATGCGATAGCTCTGTGCCGCCAGCGCCGCCACGTCGTCGGTATGGTGGCTCACCAGCACCGTGATCCAGTTGTGCCGCGCCGTCAGCTCCGCCACCAGCGCGCGGGTGGTGTAGCGCGTCTCGTCATCGAGCGAGGAGAACGGTTCGTCGAGCAGCAGCACCGGGCGGTTGCGAAGCAGCGTCCGCGCCAGCGCCACGCGCTGCTTCTGCCCGCCCGACAGCGTGTCGGCGCGCTGCCGCACCACATCGGGCAGTCCCACCTCCGTCAGCGCCGCCGCGATCCGCGCGGCGCGTTCCGTGGCAGGCGTTCCCGCCGGCAGCCCGAGCGCCATATTGTCCCCGGCGCTCAGGTGCTCGAACAGGCTCTCGGCCTGGAACAGGATCGACACCGGCCGCTCCTCCGGCGCGAGCGGGATGAGGCTCCTGCCGTCGAGCGTCAGCGCGCCGCCCGCCGGAGCAAGAAAACCCGCGACAAGATCGAGCAGCGTCGATTTTCCCGAACCGGACGGCCCGCGGATCGCGGTGATCTCGCCGGGCCGCGCGGTCATCGAAAACTCGTAGCCGCTGGCCTGGCCCGGATGCATGTAGGTGAGGCGGTCAAGCACGAGCATGGGCGAGCCTTGCGAAAAGCCGGGGCAGGGAGACGAAGGCGGCGACGGTGAGGATCAGCATGACGGCGGCGATCCCGGCCGCATCATTGCTGCGATAGGCGCCCAGCGCGCGCTGCATGAGCAGCGGCAGGGTCGCAAAATCCTGCGTCCCGAACAGCGCGATCACCCCGAGGTCGCCGAGCGAGAAGCAGAAGGCGAGCGCCACGGCGAGCCCGGCCTCCGGCGCAATCAGCGGCCATTCGACCAACGCGAACTGCCGCCAGCCGCCGAGCCCGAGCGAGCGGATCAGCTTGCCGCGGCTCTGCGCAATGGCGTCGAGCGGCGGCCCGATCGTCGCCACCGCAAACGGCAGGGCGAGCAGGCTGTTGGCCAGCACCACCACCGCCGGCGCCGCCGTATCCGGCGTGATCCCGAAGTTGCGAACCAACAGGAAAAAGCCGAGCGCCAGCACCACCGCCGGGACCGCGAGATAGGTGTAGGCGGGGATGCCCAGCGCCGTCCGCACTGCGGGGTTGGCCGATGACGCCCGCGCCAGCGTCAGGACGAGCGCGAGGCCAAGCGTCAGCGCCGCCGAAAGCGTTGCGATGATGAGGCTCGTCGCCACGCCGCGCCAGAAGGTCGGCCGGGTGGCGACATCGGCGATGCTGCCGATGCCGTGGACCAGCACCGCCAGCAGCGGCATGGCGAAACCCAGCGTTGCGGCAACGAGCACCAGCCATTGCAGCGCACTGGCGGCGGGCCGGTCGGACCAGCGATGCGCCCGCGAGGCGCCGACGCTCGAGGGTACCGGCGAAAAGGCCGACGCGGCGAACACCACGGCGGCACAGACCCCGATCTGGGTCAGCGCCAGCAGCACCGCGGCGTTGAGGTCGAAATCAAGTTTCGCGGCGGCAAAAATCGCCACCTCCAGCGTCTGGTTGGCTGGTCCGCCGCCGAGCAGCAGCACGATCGGAAAACTGGTGAAGGCGAGAAGGAAGATGATCGCACCGAGCCCGGGCAGGGTGCCCCGGATAGCCGGCCAGTCGATGATGGCGAAGCGCTGCCAGGCCGAGAGGCCAAGGCTCTGCCCGGTCTTCAGCCGGGCGGGCGTCACGCCGTCCATGCGGCTCAAGATGATGCGCGCGGCGAACGCGCCGTCGAGGATGACATGCGCGGCGAGAATGCCGCCGAGTCCGAAGATCGAAATATCGAGCGGCGCGCCGAACAGGGTCCGCGCCGCGTCGTTCACCCAGCCGCTGCGGCCCCACACCGCCAGCAGCCCGAAGGCAACGACGATACCGGGCGTCACGATGGCGGAAGCAAACAGCCCGACGACAAGGTCGCGTCCGGCAAAGCGCAGGCGGTTCAGCGCCCAGGCCAGCGCCGTGCCCACGCCGAGCGACAGCACAGTGGTGAGCCCAGCCTGGATCGAGGTCATGCGCAACAGGTGCGCGACATCGACCGTGCGGCCGCTCGCAGCCGTTCCCGCGGCGGCCGCCGCCATCGCCCACAGGACGAGGACGACGAGCAGCGCGATTCCGGCCGCGACAGCCGCCCCGCCAAACAGGCGGAGCGGCCGATCCGGCAGGACCGGGTTACTGGAGCGCGGCGAGCGCGGCATCGATCCATGTCCGGCTGTTGGCCGTCACGTCGGCCTCGTCGACCGTCAGGACTTTTGCCGGCGGCGGATCGCGCAGCGCCGGGTTCAGTGCCTCGCCGATATCGATCACCGGGTACATCCAGTTGGTCGTCGGGATCACCGCCTGCGCCTCGGGCGACACGAGATAGGCAAGGAACTCTTTGCCCAACTCCTGATGCGCCGATGACTTCAGCACCCCCGCTACCTCGATCTGCGGCACAAAGCCTTCGTCGAACTGCGCCGCGGCGTAGCGCGTGTCGTTCTCCGAAACCACGTGGTAGGCGGGCGAGGTCGTGTAGCTCAGCACCATGTCGGCCTCGCCATCGAGGAACAGGCCATAGGCCTCCGACCAGCCCTTGGTCATGGTCAGGACGTGCGGCTTGAGGCCGGCCCAGATTTCCGGCGCCCGCTCGCCATAGGCGGCCTCGATCCACAGCACCAGCCCAAGGCCGGGCGTCGAGGAGCGCGGGTCCTCGATCACGATCTTGAAGCTCTCAGGCAGTGCAATCAGTTCCTCGAAGGATTTCGGCGGCGTCGCCACCGTCTCCTTGTTGTAGACGAAGGCGAAGTAGCCGTAATCGAACGGCACGAACTCGGCGTCCGTCCACTTCTGCGGCAGCTTGATTGTGTCGAGCGTCAGCCCGTGCGGCTCGAACAGGCCAGTGGCGCGGGCCTCGCCGGCGGTTGCCGTGTCGAGGCCCACCAGCACGTCAGCCTTGGTCGTCGCGCCTTCGAGCTGGATCTTGCGCAGCGTCGAAATGGCGTCGTCGGAGGTGACGAATTCGACCGTGCAGCCGCAGGTCTTTTCGAACCCCTCCTTGATCTTGGGGCCGGGGCCCCATTCGGAGGCAAAACTGTCATAGGTATAGACGCGGAGCGTCTGCGCCTCCTCGGCGATCGCGGGCAGTCCCGAGAGCGCAAGGAGGGCCGCAGCCACGAAGCGGATGGAAGACATGGTCGTTCCCTTCGGTTGCGGCCATGTGAATGAGGTGAGCGAACGCAAATGGTTAGGGCCTATGTGCCCTTGCCATCTCGAACTTCCTCCGCCAGCATGACCTGGTTCAGGTTCAATGGGTTTTTCTCAGCCCCGGGCAAAGCGCCCGGAACACCCCAGCGAGACACCCAAGAAATAGACAGAGTTTTTGAGCCGTGCAAGGGCGCGTTCCGCAGCAGACTGCGGTAGTAAATTTTGATGATCTGCTGGTAATCGTGGGCGGCGGCGACGTCGACCTCGATCTCCTGCGCGAGCTCTATGCCAGCGGCGGGAGGCTCGTCGGCGCCGACGGCGGCGCCGATGTCATCGTCAGCGCGGGCCTCCGGCCCGAGATGATCGTCGGCGATTTCGATTCGCTGCGCGAGCCGCTGTCATGGCTGGGCAAGACCCGGCTGATGCAGATCGCCGAGCAGGAAACCACCGATTTCGAGAAGGCGCTCTATTCCACCCGCGCCCCGGTGACGGTGGCGCTCGGCATGACCGGCAAGCGCTTCGACCATACGCTCGCCGCGCTCAATTCGCTGGCGCGCTACGGCCAGAAGCGCTCGATCATTCTCGCCGCCGACGGCGATATCTGCGTGGTCCTGTGCGAAGCTTTTTCGTTCGTGGTGGAGCCCGGCGAGCGCGTCTCGATCCATCCGCTCGCCCCGATCAATTTCTGGACCTCGGAGGGGCTCGAATATCCGCTCGATGCGGTGAGCCTTGCGCCGGGTGGACGGACGGGCACGTCGAACCGCGCGCTGCAGGGGCCGTTCACCATCGTGCCCGAGGAGGGGATGCACACCCCCTATCTTCTGATCCTCGACCGGGGGTACCTTCTGCCTCTGATCGAGCAGTTGCGCAAAGTCTGAGTGAGGCGGCGATGTCGATTGAACTTACATCCGAACAGAACGCGCTGAAGCGCAAGATCACCACCACGGCCGTGCTATGGGCGGTCATCGCGGCGCTGATCGCCGGGCTCCTCGTGTTCTGGGCCGCGGCCAATGCGCCCGACTGGGTGCGCTGGCTGCTGACTGTCATTGTTCTCGCGCTCGCCGGCTATCTCACCTTCAAGCTCGCCTACAATTCCGGCGTCGCGAAATCGGTGTGCAAGAAGTGCGGCACCGCCTTCGGCATCCACGAAGTCGAGCGGCTGGAACACGTGCTGTCGGTCGAACAGAAGCGCAAGGTCTCGGTTGGCCGCAAGCCGAAGGACGGCGATCCGGGCACCAACCGGGTGACCACCTGGACCCAGGAAAAGGTCGAAATCACCGCCGTCGACGAATGCTTCAACTGCCGCGACCGCACCGAGCGGAAATGGACCGTCGACCGCGACGGCGAAAAGACCGAAACGGAAGTGCCGGCCTGATGCTTCGGGCGCTCGCCGCGCTCCTCGCGCTAGCGATTCTTGCGACACCAGCGCTGGCAGCGCCCGCCTGCCTCCTCATCGCCGATGCGCGAACCGGTGAGACCATCCACCACGAGGGCGCGGATTGCGACACCGGCATCGGCCCGGCGTCGACCTTCAAGCTGACGCTGAGTGTCATCGGCTTCGATGCCGGCATCCTGGTCGATTCCGAGCATCCGGCGCTCCCCTACAGGAAGAGCTACCAGGCCTCCCGCGCCATCGACCGGCAAACGGTGACGCCCCGCACCTGGATGCGCGACTCGGTACTCTGGTATTCGCGCCTGCTGGTGAAAGAGCTGGGCGCCGAGCGGTTTGCCGCATCGGTCGCGGCGCTCGACTACGGCAATGCCGATGTCAGCGGTGAGCCCGGTGCGAACAACGGCCTCACCCATTCGTGGCTCAACACGTCGCTGCTGATTTCGCCTGCCGGGCAGTTGCAGTTCGTCCGCCGCCTCGTTCTCGGCGACCTGCCGGTTTCGCCCGAGGCAATGACCAGGGCCATCGAGGTCACGCCGCGATTCGAGGCTGGCGCCTGGCAGGTGCAGGGCAAGACCGGCACGGGCTACCAGCGCGAGACCAGCGGACGGCTCGGCAAACGCCAATATGGCTGGTTTGTCGGCTGGGCCACGCGCGGCGACCGCACGCTGGCGTTCGCCTACCTCATCAGGGACGAAAAAACCGGCGGAAGTGCCGCCGGTCCGAGAGCGCGCGATGACTTGCTCGCCCGCTGGAGCGAACTTGCCGGCGACTGATCGCCGGCAAGGAAATCGCCGGGCTTAAGCCTCTTCGCGCTGCTGCGCGGCCCGCTCGCGGGCGGCGAGGGTGACCGCCTCCTGCACCTTTTCGAAGGCACGCACCTCGATCTGGCGGATGCGCTCGCGGCTGACGCTGTATTCCTGCGCCAGCTCTTCGAGCGTGGCAGGGGTCTCGCGCAGCCGGCGGGCCTGGAAGATGGCCTTTTCGCGCTCGTTCAGATCGCTCATGGCGTTCTTCAGCAAGCCCATGCGCTCGTCGTATTCTTCGCTGTCGCCAAGCACCGTTTCCTGGTCGGGCGTGTCGTCGATCAGCCAGTCCTGCCACTCCGAGGCGCCCTCGTCGGCCCGCATCGGGGCGTTCAGCGAGGCGTCGCCGGTGAGGCGCTGGTTCATCGAGACGACGTCGGCCTCGGTCACGTTGAGGGTGGTCGCGATGTGCTTGATCTGGTCGGGATGCAGGTTCCCGTCGTCGAGCGCGGCGATCTGGCTCTTCACCTTGCGCAGGTTGAAGAACAGCCGCTTCTGCGCGGCCGTGGTGCCGATCTTCACGAGGCTCCACGAACGCAGCACATACTCCTGGATGGCGGCGCGGATCCACCACATGGCATAGGTCGCGAGCCGGAAGCCCTTGTCGGGCTCGAACCGCTTCACCGCCTGCATGAGGCCGACATTGCCCTCCGAGATCACCTCGGAAATGGGCAGGCCATAGCCGCGATAGCCCATGGCGATC
>DAORUH010000149.1:0-6878 GCA_035433065.1 Devosia sp.
ACCCCGTGGGCCGCAAGACGCATGGAGCAGGCAAGGCGGGCGACCCCGGCCTCGCCTGCTCCAGTCAGGTCAGCAGGACGCGCGAGCGATCAGGCCGTCTTCACGCAGGATCTGCGGGTCGGTGACCATCTGGACCGACTCCGGTCCGAACAGGAAGTGGCTGGTCTTCGACGCACCCGGCACACCGTGCATCACGGGGATCTGGGCGGCGTTTTCCTCGATCCAGGCCGTCAGCGTCGGACCGTCAACGGTGCCGGTCGCTTCGATTGCCGTCTTCAGGATGTAGGCCATCGCGTAGTAGTGCGCGATCATGCTGTTCGGAACCTTGTCCACGACGTCCGGCGCGTAAGCCTTCAGGCGCACGAGGAACTTCGCATATTCCGATCCACCGACCGCGTCCGAAGGACAGTAGGTCATGCCCGGATAGGCCTCGCCGACGACGTTCTTGAGCGCGTCCGGACCAAGCTTGGCAGCGACCTGCGCGGCATAGACCGCGACCGAGCCCTGGCCAACGATCGGAACATCCCAGCTCAGGTCGCTCGTCGTGGTCACGACCTTGGTCGTGTCCTCGATCGTGCTCGCAAAGAACAGAACCGCATCGGCGCCGGCACGGCGCAGGGACAGAACCTGGGGCGTCATGTCATCGACGCGGAACGGGAACTCCTGCTCACCGACCGGATTGACGCCAAGTTCCTTCAGGCGCTCGTGCAGGGCAACGACGCCCGACTTCGACTGCCCGCCGTTGTCGGCGAGAATGGCCGGCGCCTTGGAACCAAGAACCTTCACGGCGTAGTCGGCCATGGCGATCGCCTGGGCCTGGGCGCTCCACTGGAACGCGAAGTGATACGGCGCCACTTCCGGCGTCAGATCAAGCGTACCGGCCGTCGTGAGCTGGATGACCTTGGCCTGCGTGGACACAACCGCGGAGGGCAGCGCCTCCTGGCTGACGCTGGGGCCGATGAGCATCTGCGCGCCCGCTTCGAAGATCAGCCGCTTGGTTTCATTCGACGCGGCAGTCGGATCGCTCTGCGTATCGGCGATGCGAACCTCGACCTGCTTGCCGGCGATCCCGCCATTGGCGTTGATCTCTTCGACGGCCATGTTGAGGCCGGTCTCGACCGCCACACCCATCACGCTGCCCGCGCCCGTCTTGGACGCAACGCCGCCGATGATCAGCTTCTCGGGCAAGGCCTGCTGGGCGCTAGCCGCGACAGGCGCCAGCGCCACGAAGGCCGCAGCCGCCAGCAAAGCGACCCGCAGCACCGAACGACGACTCCCCTTCGTCACCGCCCAGCCCCCGAAATGATCGGAACAAACCACGTCCCCACTCCTCATGTTGTCCAAAAGTTGTTTCACTATGCGTACCATAGTTTTGATATGAGAACTTCCCCTTGATCGCGCAAAATGTCAATGCAATATGTGCGGGCCTTCCAAACGGCGCCGCGCCGCGGTGTTTGAGGATGGATTCGGGCTGGGGAAACCGATGACGTCAGACCAGAAAACCGTGTTTCGAACCACCATCACCGCGTCGGACGGGCGAACGCTTCGGGCGGACGACGGTCTGGCGGAAAAGGTGGCGATTGTCACCGGTGCCGCAGCCGGAATTGGTCGCGCCACCGTTGCCCGCCTGCTTGCCTCGGGCTGCCGGGTCGTCGCCGTCGACGCCGACCGGCCAGCGCTCGAGGCCGCCCCAGGGGAACTCGCCGGCGGAAACAACCTGCTGACGGTCGTCGCCGATGTCGGGTCGGAAGCCGGCTGCCTCGCCTATGTCGACGCCGCCGTGCGCCAGTTCGGCAGGATTGACCTCTTCGTCAACAACGCAGGCATCATCGGCCCGAAGTCGCCGATCGTGGAAACGCCCATCGAAGCGCTCGACCGCATCTACGCGGTGAACATTCGCGGCGTGTTCGCCGGCATGAAGGCAGTCCTCATCCAGATGATCCGCCAGAAAACCGGCGGCAGCATCGTCAATCTGGCCTCGATCAGCGGCATCGCCCCCACCCGCACCAGCCCCGCCGGCTATGCCGCCTCCAAGGCGGCCGTCATCAGCCTGACCAAGAGCGCCGCCGCCGAGAGCGGCATGCACGGCGTGCGGGTGAACGCCGTCGCCCCCGGCGCCGTCAACACGGCAATGGTCTCCGACGCCAGCCGCCAGCCCGGCACGACCGCCTTCGCCCGTCAGCCGGTCTCCCGCATCGCGCAGCCCGAGGAGATCGCCGACCTGATCGCCTACCTGCTCAGCGATCGGGCCGCCTTCCAGACCGGCGGCGTCTACACCGCCGATGGCGGAGCCATGCTGGGCTGACCGCCGCAGCCCGAACGTAACCCCGAGTTGGACAACCGCATGCGCAAGAAGCTCGACACACTCGACGGCGAGACATTCGACGTCGCCATCATTGGAGCCGGCGCCAACGGCGCGGCCGCGGCGCGCGAACTGGCGGCCGCCGGCTACCGGACGCTGCTGGTGGACAAGGGCGATTTCGCGTCCGGGTCGAGCAGCCGCTCCAGCCGGATGATCAGTTGCGGCGTGCACTACCTGCAGCCGGTGTCGAGCGTATCGAAGTTCCTCGGCAACCCGAAAAAGTCCGCCGCCGCCCTGCGTATGGCGCGGCGGGCGATGCAGGCGCGCACCAACCTCGTCGCGTCGATGCCCGATCGGGTTCAACCCATCGACTACTTCATGCCGGTCTACCGCTCGGCCCCCTACGCGCCGTGGCAGGTTTCGGCGGCGTTCCGCATGCTCTCGCTGCTCGGCGGCAGGGGGCTCTCGCTGAACTACCACAGCCTCCGCCCCGCACAGGCGCTGCGCAATCCCCTGCTCCGGCACCTTCGTGCGCACGATGAACTGGCAGGCGTCGCCGCCTATCGCGACTACCTCATGGAATGGCCCGAACGCATCGTCGTCGATGCCGTTCTCGACGCCGAGGACATGGGCGCGACCGTCCGCAACCACACGGCAGTGACGCGGCTGCGCCGCCAGTCCGACGGGCTGTGGCACCTGAACCTGGCCGATGCCCCCGTCAGCGGAGCCGAGGCCAATGTGACCGCCGAATTCGTGCTCAACCTCGCCGGCATCTGGATCGACGAGGTCAACCGCCGCACCGATGCGCAGATCGGCCGCAAGGTGACCGTGTCGAAGGGCGCGCACATCGCGGTGCAGCTGCCGCCCGATTGCGCCGGCCAGGGCATCTCGACCCTCAGCCGCCAGGGCGAGGGGTTCACCGTGATCCCCACCCGCGGCCTCCACAGCCTCGGCCCGACATGGACGATCCACGAAGGCGACCCCGATGATATACGTCCGCTCGAAGCGGACATCGCCTGGCTGCTCGACGAGGCCAACTACCTGCTGCCCGGCCTGGCGCTGAAACGATCCGACGTGGTGTTTGCCTGGGCCGGCGCCCGCCCGCTCACCTACGATCCCGCGATTCCGACAGGCAAGAAATCCCGCGAAATCCGCGACCTCGGCCCGGAGGGCGCGCCCAACATCATGGCCATGACCGGCGGACCGATCATGACCTACCGCTCGGCCGGCACCGAGCTGACAAGGCTTATCGAGGCGCGCCGTCCGCCCGCCGGCAAGCCGCAGTCCCTGGCGTGGACCTCCCGCCTGCCGGCAGATGTCGCTGCCTATGCCGCAACCGCAGCGAAGACCGAACAGGTCGAAACGCTGGCCGACCTGATGTTCCGGCGCATTGGTCTGGGCTGGTCGAAGAACATGGGCGCAGCGCAAGCGCGCCAGATCGCCGAAACCGTGGCGCCAGCACTGAACTGGGATGGTGCGCGGATCGACGCCGAAGTCCGCCAATACATGCAATACTTGGCGGAACATCACGCCTTCTCGCCGCCTGAGGGCGAAGGGACGCAAAGGTAGACAGCGGCCCGGCCCCAATGGCGCTCGGGGACTCCGGCATGCGATAAGGCTGGGGTTCGAACCACGGAGCGCTCACATGCCGTCCCCCTCTGGTCCGGTTCTGCGCGAACTGGTCCCCCTCAAGGCCAAGACCCTCGTGGAGCTCGCCACCGAGGCCATCGTCGAGGCCGCGGCGAAGGGGGTGTTCCTGCCGGGCGATCGCGTGGTGGAGGCCGATGTCGCCCGCCGCCTCAATGTCAGCCGCATTCCGGTTCGCGAGGCGCTGCGCGTGCTCGAGAGCCAGGGTGTCGTGGTGAGCGAGCGCTACCGCGGCATGCGGCTGATGAGCGTCGATATCGACCGGCTCGAAAAAATCCTCAAGGTGCGGCTGGTGCTCGAGAACCTCGCCGGCGTCGAGGTCATGGCGCGGGTGGCGAAGAACCCCGCGGCGCTCAAGCCGCTGGAGACCGTGCTCGCCGAAATGCATGCCGCCGCCGACGCTGGCGACAGCTACAAGGTGGCCAGCCTCGATACCCGCTTCCATGAAGTCCTGTGCGAACTGTCGGGCAACGACGTGCTGCTGCGCGCCTGGCAGCCCCTGTCGCGCCAGCTCACCATCATCTTCGGGCTGTCGACGCTTAAGAAGGGGGTCAAGAGCATCGTCGAGGAGCACGACGAGGTCATCGCGAAACTCAAGGCCGGCGACCGCGCGGCCTTCGAGACGCTGATGGAGGCGCACATCCTCGAATATTCGCGCGCCGTCGACTACGAGCATTTCGTCGAGCAGTTGCGCGTCATCAACTCCCGCACATAGGCGCGCGGGCCGGTCGAAACCGGCCCGCTTCATTTCACCTCGCGGCGAGACAGCCCTACGACGAGAACCGATACTCCGTGTAGGTGCCGAGACACGTCGGCCCCGGCGCCGTGAACATGCGCAGCTCGTTGAGATCCATGATCGTCGACGCCAGCGTGTGGCCGGTACCGCCGGTCGAGTTCGGGTGCGGATGCGAGCACACCGACAGCGGATGGCCGTGGTGGTCGCGCAGCGCCTCCTTGATGTCGTCGATGGTGATGTCGCCCGACTTTTCCGTCAGCGCCGAGCGCACCCGCGCCTCGCGGTAGATGGTGTTGGGGTGAAGCTTCACCGTCCTGTCGACGATGGTTTCCTTGGCCCGCGGGTGCAGGAAGTGGTTCGAGTGCGCGATGACACCCTTCACCGGCTCGATCGAAAAGGCGTCGTCGGGGATGGCTTCGATGTCGACGGCAACACCTGTCTTGTCCGCCAGCAGGTGGTTGCCCGAGGTTCCGGCCGGGGAGTCAATGATCGTGCGGTGCGCCGCTTCCATCGTGGTGTGACGCAGCGCCCGGCGGCGCCCGCCGGAGGCCGCGGTGCGCTCGGGGTTCGATGGCCGATCGCAGTTCAGCGCATTGCCGACGATGCCGACGCCGGCATCGTTCATGCCATGCAGGAACAGCCGCCCCGCCTCGGTAACGAACAAGAGCGCCGGCTGGCCGGGCATGCGCTGCTCGATGACGACGAGGTTGGCCTGCAGGTCGCTGTTGTTGTCCCAGTTCTGCGCCAGCAGCGTGTGGCCGTCTTTCGTCGCGGCGCCGATCACGGCGGCGGTGGTGCATTCATGGGTCGGCACGGGCACGGGGGTAGCCACGCGCGAGAGCGCGACGCGGAAGTTGATGGCGAAGATCTCGCGATGATCGACGCCGACTCCCTCGGCAATGCCTTCGAGTTCAGCCGCAAGTTTCGGCTCGACCATCTGCATCAGCGCCCGGCCCTTCTCGGCCCAGACCAGCGCATCCGCCCAGGCAAGGCCTGTCTTCTCGATGCTGCCGCGATGGACGCGGATGCTGCCCAGGACCTGGTCGCCGAAGGTGCGGCCATGCGCGAGGCCAACGTCGCGCGGCCCGCCCTCGAACCGGGCAAACGGAAATGCGGCGGGCGGATCCCAGTCTCTTGCGACAGTCAACGTCTTCTCCTCTTGAGTATTTTTCGCCGAGTCACCTATCCGGTCCGGCGATAGAGAAACCCGCGGCGCGAGGGCGCCGCGGGCAAATGGACTAACGGCTACTTTTCGACCGTGACCTTCCACAGGTCGAAGAACTGGCCAGCCGACGAGCCGACAAAGCCCTTCACGTAGGGCTGCATGGCCCACACTTCGGAGGGCCCGAACAGCGGCACCCAGGGCGCGTGCTTTTCGGCAAGGTCTCTCGACACTTCCTCGACCAACGCGGCGCGCTTTGCATTGTCTGTCTCGTTGCGGATCACGGCGATCCGGTCATCAAGCTCCTTGTCGCAGAAGCCGGTACGGACCTGCTTGGTTTCAAGGCGGCGGCATTCGAAATTGTTGCTGTAATAGCTGCCGATGAAGCCGCCGCCGGCATAGCCGGCGCTGAACAGCATGATGTCGAAATTGCCCTCATCATTGCGCTGCGATAGAGCGGCGGTTTCGAGAACGACGGTGGTGACGTTCATGCCGTAGCCGCGCAACTGCTCGGCGACGGCCTCTGCCGCCAGTTCCTCGTTCGGGCCGGTGAACAGCTCGATCGGCTGGGCGATCTTGGAGAGAATGGCGCGGGCGGCTTCCGGGTCATACGGGTACGGATCGTAACCCTCGACATTGCCCTCCTGGCCCTGGCCGGGGATCTGCTCGAACGGCGCTGCAAGGCCCTGATACAGATTCTCTGTGATCGCGAGCTTGTCGATGGCCTTGTTCATCGCCTGCCGGACTTCGAGATCGGCGAAGGGCGAGCCTTCCCGCACATTCATCTGCAGCATGCGGGCCGAGGTGCCCGGAACGACCTCCAGGTGCATCTTGGCGTCGCGGAGCTGGTTCACGAAGTCGGGCGAAACCGGGTAGATCATGTCCACAGACCCGGCCATCAGTTCGGCCACTCGCGAGGACTCCTCGGGAATGGCGCGCCAGACGATGCGCTCCACGCCCGGCGTGCCCTGCCAGTAATCCGCGAAGCGCTCGAGGACGCGGGCACCGGCCGGAATGCGATGCGCCTCGAA
>DAORUH010000150.1:0-6840 GCA_035433065.1 Devosia sp.
CGCCGCCCGTCATCTACTCGCTCGAATCGCGCCAGAAGCTTGTCTATCTCGTCGAAGCGCGGCCGGAAGCCGACGCGACCGCCCTGCAGCCCGGCCAGATCGTCGATGTCAGTCTCGCCGGCAACGGTGAGCGGAATGACTGACGCCGCCGTTCACGGTTCGCCGATCGCCACTCACGGACGCTCGCTCGCCATCGCCGTGCGCGGCCTCGTCAAGCGTTTCGGCACCAAGACGGTGGTCGATCACGTCTCGATGGATGTGGCCGAAGGCGAGATCGTCGGCTTCCTCGGCCCGAACGGCTCGGGCAAGACGACGACGATCCGCATCATGTGCGGCCTGCTGACGCCCGACGAGGGCGAGGGCCAGGTGCTCGGCCACGACCTCAGAACCGACAGCCTGAAGATCAAGCGCGAAGTCGGCTACATGACGCAGAAATTCTCGTTCTACGAAGATCTGACCATCGCCGAGAATCTGATGTTCGTCGCCCGGCTCTACCAGCTGAGGCCGGCGAAGGAGCATGTCGATCGCACGCTTGAGGAGCTTGGCCTGACGTCGCGTCGCGACCAGCTCGCCGGCACGTTGTCCGGCGGCTGGAAGCAGCGGCTGGCGCTCGCCGCGTGCCTGCTCCACGACCCGCAACTGCTGCTGCTCGATGAGCCGACGGCGGGTGTCGATCCGAAGGCGCGGCGCGACTTCTGGGATGAGATCCGGCGGCTCGCGGCGAGGGGCGTCACGGTGCTGGTCTCGACCCACTACATGGACGAGGCGGTGCAGTGCGATTTCATCACCTACATCGCCTATGGGCGAAAGCTGATCGACGGGCCGGCGATGCAGATCCCGACGATGGTGGGGCTCGAAACCTGGCGCGTCGAGGGGCCTGACCTGCCGGAGCTCGAGGAGCGGCTGAAGCAGGAGCCGGGGGTCGCGCAGGTGGCGCGCTTCGGCTCGGTGCTGCACATTTCGGGGACCGACAAGGCGGCGCTTGAGGCGACCGTCGAGCGGCTGAAGGCAGAGGGCACGCATAAGTTCAGCGAGCAGGTCGCGGGGCTGGAAGAGGCGTTCATCTACCTGATGGCCGGGGCGCGCGACAACTTTGCGGGCGAGACGGGGAAGGCGGCGTGATGGGCGGCTTTTCGCTGCAGCGCTTCATGGCCGTGCTGCTGAAGGAATTTATCCAGATGCGGCGCGACCGCGTCACCTTCGCCATGATGATCGGGCTGCCGATCATCCAGCTCCTGCTGTTCGGTTTCATCATCAATTCGGACGCGCGGCACCTGCCGACGCTCATCGAGATGAACGATACGGGCCCGCTGAGCCGGGCGGTCATTTCGGGCATGCAGGTGTCGGACTACTTTGATATCCGCGGCGCGGTCAGCGGGGTGGAGGCGGGCGAGAAGGCACTGCGCGACGGGAGCGCGGCGATCATTGTCGTGGTGCCGGAAAACTTTGAGCGCGACGTGGTACGGGGGCTGCGGCCCAACCTCCTGATCTCGGCCGACGCCACCGATCCGTCGGCGGTCGGCGGCGCGGTGGGGGCGCTGAGCGGGATCGTGCAGACGGCGATTTCGGAGACGCTGACGGGGCCGCTGCGCGCCGCGACGCCGACACCCGCGCCGTTCGGGGTTCTGGTGCACAAGATGTACAACCCGGAGGGGCGGACCTCGACCAATATCGTGCCGGGGCTGCTGGCCATCATCCTGTCGATGACGCTGGTGATGATGACGGCGGTCGCCATCGTCAAGGAGAGCGAGCGCGGCACGATGGAAATGCTGATCGCGACGCCGGTGCGGCCGCTTGAGGTGATGGCGGGCAAGATTCTGCCCTATGTGTTCGTCGGCTATGTGCAGACGATCGTCTTCCTCATTACCGGGCTGACGCTGTTCGGCGTGCCGTTCGAGGGCTCGTGGCTGGCCTTCTTCATCGGCTTCAACCTGTTCATTCTCGTGAACCTGGCGCTCGGGTTCCTGATCTCGGCGGCGGCGCGCTCGCAGATGCAGGCGATGCAGCTCTCGATGTTCACCATCCTGCCTTCGGTGCTGCTGTCGGGCTTCATGTTCCCGTTTGCCGCCATGCCCGGCTGGGCACAGGTCATCGGCAACATCGTGCCGACCACGCACTTTCTGCGCGTGGTGCGGGCGGTGATGCTGAAGGGCGGCGGGGTAGCGGACGTGATGGGCGAGTTCGTCGCGATGTCGATCCTGCTCGTCGTCATCGGCGGGATTGCGATGATGCGGTATCGGCAGACGCTGGACTAGGAAGCCTAGATGCCCGCGGCGTCGTGGATGAGTTCGCCGGAGAACTCGCACGATGCGCCGTGATAGTAGGTGCAGCCGCCCATTTCCTCGATGACGAGCTTGAAGTCTTCGTCGAAGGTCAGCCGGATTTCGCACAAAGGCTTGTTGCCGAGGCCGGTGGCGTTCGGATCGTAGCCTTCATTGGGAACCGACATCACCCCCGTCCGCCCGGCGAGGGTGACTTCGCCGTCGATGCCGCCGCCGCAGCCCGGAATGTTGTCGCGGATCGGGACAACGGTGGACAGCGACACGGAATACTTGTCGCCCTCGAGATGCGTCACGTCGGCCTCGAGCGCCATGCCACCGTCCGGGGCGTTGTTGGAATAGAGCCCCTCGACCGCATTGGGATCCTCGGCATTGGCCGAGGCTGCGAGCCCGAGAAAGACGATGGTGCCGATGGCGAAAGCCCGAATCACGAATTGCCTCCGATAGTTGGACTGAGGAAGCATCCGGCGCAGGCGCGTCAAAACCAAGGCACGGGCAGCGAGGCGCCCGGCTAGAGGCCGAGCATCTGGTCCTGTTTCTGGCGCAGGGCGAAGAGGCGGGTGGTGGTGTCGGGCTGGCTGTTCCTCGCGGTGAGGAGGTCGCCTTTTTTTACCGGGGCGGTGACCTTGCCGCCTTCGAGGAGGCCGACGGGGATGGCGCGCTGGGCGCGGGCGTCGGTGACCGTCATGGTCCAGCTGCGGTAGCAGGTTTCGCCGATCGCATCGAAGGTCTCGCCCACGGCGAGGTCGCGCTTGGCCACGGCGCAGACTTCGGCGACGGGGTTGGGGAGCGGCACCATGTCGGGCTTGCCGTAGAGCATGATGCGCGCGGCGGTCAGCGGCACTTCGAGCGAGGTGAGGTGGTAGGGGCGGAAGAACGCGTAATAAGGGCCGTGGCCGATGTGGAGGTCATCCATGCGTTCGATGATGCGCGGATGCTCGGCTTCGACGATGCAGAAGACGCCGGGCGCGACGCCCTTGCCGACGGTGAAATCGACGACGCCCTTCTTGTTGAGGATGCCGCCGGCGTCCCTGGGGATCAGCACCTTGGCCATCTCATCGCGCGACGCGTTGGGGCCGTGCATGCCCGGCACGTCGGGGACGAGGCCGGTGGCGTTGGCGATGCAGGCCATCTCGACCATGGTCTTTGACCCATCGACGAACTCGACCAGCATGCGCGGGTTCATGTTCCGGCGGATGGCTTCCTCGCGATAGTCGTCGGGGACGGCATCGCGGTTGAAGGCGTTGTTCTTGCCCTTGCCGGCCGCGACGATCCGGAGGCCCAAGGCAGAGGCGAACTCGATGAGTTCCATGCAGCTTGAGGGCTCATCGCCCGCGCCGACGGAATAGACGACGCCGAGCCGGTCGGCCTCGTGCTTCAGGTACGGGCCGATGGTGACGTCGGCCTCGACGTTCATCATCACCAGATGCTTGCCGTGCTCCATCGCCATGAGGTCGTAGTCGGCGGCGACGCCCGGCTTGCCGGTGGCGTCGATGATGACATCGAGCATCGGGGTGGTGACCAGCGTTTCGGCGCTGGTGATGGCGATCTTGCCGGCTTCGATCGCGGCATTGGCCTTGTCGGGGCTGGCGCACTCGGCGGCGCGGCTGTCGTCGCCGAAGGCGATGTTGAGCGCTTCGCGGGCGGTGTGCGGGCGGCGGGTGGCGACGGCGCAGACGTCGATGCCACGCATCAGCGCGCCCTGCGTCACGAGATCGGTGCCCATTTCTCCGGAACCGATCACGCCGACGCGAATTGGAGTGCCACTATCGGCGCGCGCCGCGAGATCGCGGGCGAGGCCGGTGAGATGAACATTGGTCAGGGGCTTGAACATCGACATGTGGCCGTCCGATTATCACCGCCGCACGAAGTGGGAAAGATCAATGACACCGCAACTTGAGATCGCAACCGAGGGCAGGCTGGGCGTGATCGCCCTCAACCGGCCCGAAGCGATCAATGCGCTGAGCCGCGAAATGATCGCCGGAATCGCCGCACAGCTGAGCGCCTGGCAGGCCGACCCGGCCATCCGCGCCGTGCTGTTCGAGGGCCGCGGCACGCGCGGCTTCTGCTCGGGCGGCGACGTGCGGGCGGCCCGCAAGCTGGTGCTCGACGGCCAGCCGGACGAGGCCGACGCCTATTTTGCCGAAGAATACCGCATGAATGCGCAGATCGCGAATTATCCGAAGCCGGTGATCGCGCTGACCGACGGGATCGTGATGGGCGGCGGCATCGGCATTGCCGGGCACGCGCGTTACCGGTTCACCACGCAGGATGCGCAATACGCCATGCCGGAGGGGGCGATCGGGCTTGTCGCCGATGTCGGGGTCAACTGGATTCTGGGCAAGGCGCCGGAGAACCGGGCGCTGCTGTTCCTCCTTACCGGGTTGCCGGTGAAGGGCGCCGACGTGCTGGCGCTGGGGCTGGCCGATTGCTCGATCGAGGCGCAGCGGCTGGCGGCGGTGCGGGCCTCGATCGTCAACGCGGCCAATACCGGCGATGTCGAGCCGGCGCTCGTGGCGCTGATGCAGGCGGAGAGCATCCAGTCCGGGGAGCGCGATATGTGCGACCTGGCCGATGAGCTGGACGAGTTCCTGTCGGCGCCGACGGCCGCCGAGATCGTCGAGGGGATTGCCGAGGAGGCGCATGAGGACGCGGCGCTCGCGCCCTATGCGGCGCAGCTGGCAAGACTGTCACCGACGACGCTCGAGGCGAACGTGCTGGCGCACCGCGCGGCGCGGCGGCTGCGCAATATCGAGGCGGTGCTCGATCTCGACCTTCGGGTCGTGTCGTTCATGGCCCGGCACCCCGATTTTGCCGAGGGGGTGCGGGCGCAGCTGGTCGACAAGGACCGCCAGCCCAACTGGCAGCAGCGCGTCGACCACGGCGGCCTGCGGGCCGCCGTTGCGGGGGAAAAGGCGCTGGCTGGCGTCTCATGAGGGGCTGGGTCACGCAATCGTAACGTTGCGCGGCGACGCTCGAAGGCCTATTTCAGCGCCAACGAGGTAAGCGATGACGGTTTCGCCGCGCAGGCAATCGGTTGGGGTGAGTGTTGGCGGCGTCGTGGTCGGCGGCGGGGCGCCTGTCGTCGTCCAGTCGATGACCAATACCGACACGGCGGATATCGACGCCACGGTGCGCCAGGTGATGCAGCTGGCGCGCGCCGGCTCGGAACTGGTCCGCATCACCGTGGACCGCGACGAGGCGGCGGCCGCCGTGCCGCACATTCGCGACCGGCTCGATTCGATGGGGTACGATGTGCCCCTGATCGGCGATTTCCACTACATCGGCCACAAGCTGCTGACCGATCATCCGGCCTGCGCCGAGGCGCTGGCGAAGTACCGCATCAACCCCGGCAATGTCGGCTTCAAGAACAAGCGCGACACGCAGTTCGCGACGCTCATTGAGCTGGCGATCAAGTACGACAAGCCGGTGCGCATCGGGGTGAACTGGGGTTCGCTCGATGAAGAGTTGCTGACGAAGCTGATGGACGAGAACGCGGTGGCCCCCGCGCCGATTTCGGCGGCGGCGGTGCAGCGCGAGGCGATCATCCAGTCGGCGCTGTTATCGGCGCAGCGGGCGGAAGAACTCGGTCTCGGGCGCGAAAAGATCATCCTTTCCACCAAGGTGTCGGATGTCCAGCACCTGATCTCGGTCTATCAGGACCTCGCGGCGCGCTGCGACTATGCGCTGCATCTGGGGCTTACCGAGGCGGGGATGGGGTCGAAGGGAATTGTCGCCTCGTCGGCCGCGATGGGCATCCTGCTGCAGCAGGGAATTGGCGACACGATCCGCTTTTCGCTGACGCCCGAGCCGGGCGGCGACCGGACGCTCGAAGTGCGTACGGCGCAGGAACTGCTGCAGACCATGGGCTTCAGGCAGTTCCTGCCGGTGGTTGCGGCGTGCCCGGGCTGCGGGCGTACCACGTCGACGACGTTCCAGACGCTGGCCAAGGATATCCAGGATCACCTCAACACCTCGATGCCCGAGTGGCGCGAGCGCTATCCGGGGGTGGAGACGCTGTCGGTCGCGGTGATGGGCTGCATCGTCAACGGGCCGGGCGAGAGCAAGCACGCCAATATCGGCATTTCGCTGCCGGGTACGGGCGAGACGCCGGCGGCGCCGGTGTTTGTCGATGGCCAGAAGGTCGCAACGCTGCGCGGCGCCGACGTCGCCGACCAGTTCAAGGTGATGGTCGCCGACTACATCGAAAAGAAGTTCGGCGTGGGCCGGCAGGCGGCCGAATGAGCGCTGCGGACAAGGTATGCGCGGTGCTGATCCGCGAGCGCGGCGGGCGCAAGGAAGTGCTGGCCTTCCGGCACCCCCAGGCCGGGCTGCGACTGGTGAAGGGCACCATCGAGCCGGGCGAGATGCCCGATGCCGCGGCGCTGCGGGAACTGGCCGAAGAGTCTGGGATCGCCGATGCGCGCGTGGTGCGCGATCTCGGCTGGTCGGACGCGATTGTGCCGGACCAGCGCTGGCACTTCATCCAGCTCGAAGCCCCCGAACAGCCGCTGCGCTGGGTCTACCAGACGGCAGACGGCGGTGGCCTGCCGTACAGCTT